>DAHVKW010000100.1 GCA_027320695.1 Actinomycetota bacterium
GAGGTCCGGCATTTTGGTGCGTGCGATTTCAGCTAACTGATCGTCGGTGACAGACCCAGCCGTCACCTTTGTATTTGTTGATGAACCTTTGTCAACGCCGGCTGCTTGACGAAGAAGAACCGGAGTTGGAGGGGTCTTTAACACAAAACTGAACGAGCGATCGTCGAAGATGGTTACCTCGACTGGAATCACTGTTCCGCGTTGTGCCTCTGTTGCAGCGTTGTACTGCTTTACGAACTCCATTGTCTGGATTCCGTGAGGTCCTAGTGCCGTACCAACAGGAGGGGCGGGGGTAGCTGCTCCGGCAGGTAATTGAATTTTTACGATTGCTGTTACGCGGCGCTTTGCCATGTCGATCGACTCGCTTCCGTACTATCTCGATAATTAAAGCTTGGAGACCTGGGAGAACTCAAGTTCCACAGGGGTTTCTCGCCCGAAAATGTTGACCAATACCTTGAGCTTTAGGTGATCCTCATTGATCTCGGCGATCTGGCCCGAAAAGTCTGCGAACGGACCCTCTTTGACCCTTACAGTCTCTCCAACCTCAAACTCCAGCAGCGGCTTGGCTTTCTTGACCTCTTTGCCTGTCTCTTCCGGTACCGAGAGAATGCCTTCAACCTCTTTGCGCGAAAGAGGCGTCGGCTTGGTTCCCATCCCTACAAAGCCGGTCACCCCTGGAGTGTTTCTGATCACCGACCAAGACTCATCGCTGAGGTAGCATCTGACCAAAAGGTAGCCCGGGAAAACCTTCTTTGAAACCGTGACCTTCCTGCCGTTTTTCACCTCAACCACATCTTCGACCGGTATGACCACTTCAAAGATCTCATCCTCGATGTTCATGGACGAGATTCTGCTCTCCAAGTTGGATTTGACCTTGTTCTCATACCCGGCATAGGAGTGGACCACATACCATGCTCCCGGACGGTCATACGGGCTTTCCGCTCCAGTTGGGGTCGGCTCCTCGAAAATGTTATCGAGGTCGTCGCCTGATCCAGCTGCGTCTTCTCCCGCCGCAGTCTCATCGTGGATATTTTGATTCTCTAGGTCTTCCAGCTCGTAATCAGGCATTTATTTGTAAAGAAACAGTACGGCCTTGGAAAAGGCGAAATTGAACACAAAAATAAGAGCTATCAAAAATACCAGGGTAAAAAATACCACGGTTGAGTAATTTATTACCTGGGTCCTCTTGGGCCATATCACTTTGCGAAGTTCTGATCGAACCTCAATCAAATAACCTTTGAAGGTTGTCCTTTTTTCAGCGCCGGCGGCTCGCGCAGCTGTCTGATGGCGTGCCGCAACCGCGGCGGCCCCTGGATCAGCTCCACTTTGCCGACGTTCCATCATTCTCTTGGTCTGACGATTCACCACGAAATTCCCTCGCAGATATACAACTGAGCAGGGCAGGAGGGACTCGAACCCCCAACCCCCGGTTTTGGAGACCGGTGCTCTACCAATTGAGCTACTACCCTAAAGCGAACTACGAGCATAGTAGGCAGCAGCCCTTATTAAGATCAACACTACAGGCCTGAGATCGAGAACCGCAATATCTAAACGGCTTTCGGAAGTTCAACATCCGACTCCGCTGCGGACACCCGTCCTTTCCCGATCTTCCCGAGCTCCTCTTTCAACCTCAAGCGGCCCCGATGGAGCCTAACCTTTGCCGCAGCTTCCGAGATTCCCAGCCGGTCGGCGATCTCCTTATGGGCGAATCCGTAGACATCTCTGAGTAAAACTACCGCTTGAAGGCGTTTTGGAAGACTCATGAGCGCAGCCTTGATACGATCGCGTTCCACCGACTGGCTGGCCATCTCTTCGATATCGGCCTCGCGGGATGTATCGACAACATTGGAGTCCTTGTCGAGAACCTCATGCATTCGGGACTTGCCAGAAGCCAGCAGAGTGCTGGCACAGTTAGACGTGATTCGGTAGAGCCAGGTAGGAAATGAGGAGTCCGCCCTGAATTTCTTCAGTGAGCCGAAGGCCCGGAAATAAGACTCTTGCAAGACATCGAAGGCGTCGTCGACATTTCCCGTAAGCTTCAGGGCCAGCTGATAGGTGGATTTATAGGTTCCGCGCACAAGTTCGTCAAAAGCAGATACATCTCCTGCCTTGGCTCGCTCTACTAGCTTTGAGAAATCCCAACCCATAATTGTCTGCAATACCTTCCACGGTCAAATGCAGACCGTAATCACGATTCTAAACCGCTAATCTAGCGTGTTTCTTTGTGCAAAGTGTGAGATCGATCCCACTTGCAATATTTCTGCATTTCGATTCTCTCGCGATCGTTTTGACGATTCTTAGTTGTGATGTAGTTCCTCCGCTTGCACTGCTCGCAAGCCAGAGTAACCTTTATTCGCTTTTCATTCTTCGCCATTATTCAGATCCTTTGGAGCCCTGAGCCTCATGTCGTGCCTAAAGACAGTTCAACAGCCTAGTGAGTTCAGTTAAGAATCCCTACACTGGAATTCCCAACCGACTTCTTGGTTGGTAGCGGCGGTCGGGATCGAACCGACGACCTCACGATTATGAGCCGTGCGCTCTAACCATCTGAGCTACGCCGCCATCGAGCCCCCTGTCGGAATCGAACCGACGACCCCAGCCTTACCATGGCTGTGCTCTGCCGTCTGAGCTAAGGGGGCGATACTGCCAGCGTACCGATTCTATATGAGCCTGTTGGGAAGTTGGACGTATACGGCATCGGTTTTTCGCAATAATCAACCCGCTGCTTGGGTTTTATTCGTACATCAAAAATCCACCTGGCATAAGCTTTATGTTGTGGAGATACGAAGGGCAGTTCCGGAAGATTCCGAAACCATTAGGGCTATCTATAACAACGAGGTGACTTCGTCTCTGGTCACCTTGGACCTGATACCAAGATCAGAGGCTGAACAGCGCTTTTGGATGGCGGAGCATTCGGGCGTCTACCCAGCGATAGTTGCCGTGATCGAAGGAAAGATATGCGGATTTGCCAGCCTGTCGCCCTATCGAGCTCGCGCCGGTTATTCGACAACCGTTGAAGACTCGATTTATGTCGATTCCAACTACCGTAAGCAGGGAATAGGAACGTCCCTGTTGAACCACATCCTCTTGCTGGCCAATCAGCACGGCTTCCATACCTGCATGGCCAGGGTCATGGCCAACCATGAGGCTTCCCTCTCCTTGCACGAATCCTGCGGGTTCGCTCTTGTGGGCATAGAGCGCGAAGTTGGCAGGAAGTTCGGCAAATGGCTAGATGTTGCCTTGTTGCAAAAGCTGCTCTAACTGAAGACTATTGCATGGCTAGTCAGACGGATCGGCCAGGGACTTCCACATGTACCAGGCCACAAGGGACCTGTAGGGCCTGAACCTGTCTCCAAGGATTGAAAGTTCCTTGGCGGTGGGAACCGCTTCGAGCCGGTAGCTGCGGCGGTATCCTTTGCGCACCCCCAAGTCGCCTGACGGCCATACATCCAGCCTTCCCAAGGAAAACATTAGAAACATCTGCGCAGACCAAGGACCAAAGCCGCGAAGCTTAGACAACTCCCAGATAATCTCTTCATCGCCCAGTTCCGCGATTGAGCTAAGAGAAACCGTCTCATTGTCAATTGCGAGAGCCAAACCACGGATTGCCGCGAGCTTGGCCCCGGAAAGTCCGGTAGCGCGGAGCACCTCCTGATCGCAGCAGATAACTTTTTCAGGGGTAACGCAATTATCAAGCGCTGCCTTGAACCGGCCAGTGATGGCAACCGCCGCTTTGCCTGCCAACTGCTGATGCAATACAACCTCGACAAGTTCGCAAAAGAGCCGGTCATCGACTGACCCCGCCAGAGTTTCCTCGCCCTCGACGGTAAAATCAGTCAGAGACTTCTTGTCCAGCACGGGAACACCGTATCTGCCAGCCAGATCGGCAATCACCGGATCGGCCTTCATGAGAGCACCAAGCGCCTCTTTGAGAGCCACGTGATCGCTGTAAGTGTTCAAGTCCATGCGAAATACTAGACAGACTGGATCTGACCAAAATAACGGTTGATCAAAGGCGCAAACCTATCCTTGGAAATCAACTTCATTCGCATGCCGACCAGCACGACCGCCGTGAATGCAAGCAGTAGATAAAACGAAGACGCGACAAGCGGAGGTCCTCCGGGAAGACCGAGAACCATACCCGCTAGGGAAACAGACACAATTCCCCAGGTAATCTTGTTGCTTGGCGCCACAGCCAACATGATCAGCCCCCAGGTTATATACCACGGATAAATCACCGGCGCGCAAAGCGTGACGACCAGAAACGTGTATGCAATGGATTTCAAAGCACCGTAATGCCGCGAGCGGTACAAGAAATACAAGGCTCCAAGTCCGGAGACTGCAAAGCCCATCCCGCGCGTCAAGGTCAGGAAAGACCCAAGCCTAATTTGCAAGCCGACCAAGTGGGAAAGACCATACATCCAGGAAGCCAGCGCCGTTGCCGGCACGGCAGGCGACCTTACAACGCCTGGAGTGGATAGACCTAGAATCCAGCCCCATCCCAAACCTGTAAGCTTCGCGACTAGCTCCATGACAATCGCAGAAATCATGAATGCCGTTATTACGGGCCGCACTCGCTCCTTGAAAGGTCGGCCGTCGCCCAGCCATCCCCAACCAATGTAAAGAACTCCAATTTCGGCGGGAACCTTGACCATTGCGGCGAGCGTCACCAGGATTACACCCAGGACCGGCCTCGAAATTCTGGCATAGTAAAGCCCGGCCAGGAGCAGCACCAGCATTAAAGAGTCATTGTGGCCGGATGCAATCAAGTGATAGATGGTGAGAGGATTCAAAATCGCAAGAGTAAAAGCAATCCCCTTGTCGAAACCGAACGACTGCGCCAGGCGTGGGACATATATGGCAATGCCTATGACGCTCACCAAGCCCAGGATCCTCAGCCCGACCATGGTGGCAAAGGCATGATGAAAGGTGACCGTGGTAATTAGCGCGGCAAGCCCGACAAACAATGGACCGTACGGGCTCCTGGTATTACCCCATATCGGATCCACGGGCGTGAGGTATGATGTGCCTCCGAGCACGTTCGGCCCGTACTTGTAGGGGGATATATGATGCGAAACCATTTCTCCCAGAGCCGCGTAGCTGTAAATATCCTTTGAAAAAATCGGTCCAGCAAGCGCGAGAGGCACTACCCAGGCTGCACCCATGTACCAGAATGCCCGAAGGGGGACATTGGGATGCTTTCGAACTTTTCTTATCAGGTCAAGCCAGACGACAGCACCCAGCCCAAGGCCTACAATCACCATTACTTCGGCAGGAAATGCAAACCTGGTAGAAGGAACCGAACCAGGCTGGGCAACTCCGAGCCACCAGGAACCGCTGGCTTTCGAAATAAAGGGCGAAACTTGTTGAAGACTGCCGAGGGCCACCATCAGGGAAGAGGCGAAGCCCAGAATCATATGCCTTCCAAAAACCCGGAATATGTTGGCGAAGGATCGCCTCGATGCCAAAGCGGCATAGCGATCAGCCTCGATTTTTCCATTCTTTGAAGTCGCAAGTAGCGGCAAAAGTCCAACTCCCGAAACGAACGAAGGAGCAATTAGGAATACAAGCAAAAAGTTTTGCGAATTCCGCTCTATGTAAAATTACTAACATTAAATAAGAAAGGCCAGAGAATTCTGCCTGATTCCACTGATTATTCTCTAAGAAACTCCCAAAATCATCTGCCTCCGCGTCGCCTGCCAAGACCTCAAAGCCAAGCCCGTGAATTTGCCGTCCGCATCGAAGCACTGAGAGCCAAATAGTTTACAAGCCAACTCGCATAACCAGGCTTAGACGGCACCGTCTTTTCAAGATGCAGAGCTTTGACAAGAGCCCTTGCGATAAGAAAGGCTGACCTTCTTGCTGCCAGCGGGTGGGCTGGCGCGCCTCTGACATTGCTGCAAGACGTGGTGACTGACTTGTCGTCCTCGCCCTTGCCCGGAGCCGGGAGCTTCAATGACGTTGACTATCCCGCCTCGGCAATTCGAGAAGAAAAAAGATTGCGATGCGCGTTGAGTATAAGCGCGTTGGCACCAATAGGCACGAAGGTATCAAAAAGCGCGGTCCGACAGTTCCGCGCTGAGACTCCTATCCGCAGACAACAGTTCGGTAGTACTGCTGCCACTGGCCGGGGTTAACTCCTGCCTCAAGAAGAACCTGGCCGCTCGCTTCGCCAAAAAGGGCGACGTTGAGCTGGTTGCCATATGAGGTCGCTCCGCCGAAGCAGTTCGGACCCGGGTTTTGCACGGGAATGGCGGCAGCCGCTGGACCAGCCAGCACCGCACCGGCGGCCAGAGGTCCCAGCACGCCAGCTAATGCAACTCCTGCTAGGACAAGACGAGGTCTCTTCACGATCAAGCCTCCTTGAAACTCTACGATTGGTGAGGACCACCAAAAGGCTTCGTACCAATAGTTATGCAATTAGAGTCATGTCACATTTCGTTTATCGAAGTCTACGCGACTGCAATCGCTAACACGAGTCCTTTAGGCGCTAATTAGCTTTCTCCGTCAAATCCCCTTCTCAAAAACTGCGTTACAGCTGGTGGGCCGGGAGGGATTCGAACCCCCGTAGGCTGAGCCGGCAGATTTACAGTTTGATGCGGATACGATCCCACGAAACCAGAAAATACAAACATGCACTTCACCGACGGTACCCCAACCACGCATGTACCAATAAGAACCCCGTAGTTCACAAAATTTATGTACTGATTTATGTACTGCCAATTTTGACTGCAAAAAAATCTGTTGGACTCATCCTATAGGTGTCGGCAAAGGACCTACAAATAAAAAGAAAACGGTCAGTTAGGACCACCCTCACCGTCGTACAAATCATCATGGAGGGAAAGAGACGGCAATTCTCTAACGCAAGTACGGAACACTTCGTGCGCCATCACCCGAGATTGTGAATCCGCATTCAAATGAAGTTGGACGGATT
>DAHVKW010000101.1 GCA_027320695.1 Actinomycetota bacterium
TCGATGCTTTCAGTCAGCACCATGGTGACAATGGGGGCGCTTGAACGCAAGGAAAGCCGCGGTGGACACACCCGGGATGATTACCCGTTACCAGACGCCGAGTTGGGAAAGACCAACTTCGTTCAGCGTCTTGATGCGAATGGAGCAAATGTGGTAACGCCAGAGCCATTGCTTGAGATGCCAGATGAGCTGAAGGCCTTACTCGAGGAAGGGGCACACTGATGGCCAAAGTTGTGATGCGAATATGGCGTGGCGATCCAGAAGGAGGTGACTTCCAGGACTTTCCCACCGAGGTTTCCGAGGGCGAGGTAGTTTTGGATGTAGTTCACCGCATCCAGGCCGAAGCGGCTCCCGACCTAGCCTGCAGATGGAACTGCAAAGCAGGCAAGTGCGGTTCGTGTTCAGCCGAGATAAATGGTCTGCCGCATCTTATGTGCATGACGCGCATGGATACGTTGCCGACGGAGCAGCCGGTCGTGATCGCTCCTATGAAGACTTTCCCGATCGTTCGTGACCTGGTCACAGACGTCTCTTTCAACTATGAGATGGCGCGTAGGCTTCCCCCGTTCTCACCAAAGGATCCTGAGCCTGACGGTACCTATCGCATGCAGCAGATCGATGTGGAACGCGGTCAGGAATTCCGTAAGTGCATCGAATGCTTCATGTGCCAAGATATTTGCCATGTGATCAGGGATCACGAGGAGAATAAAGAGAACTATGCGGGCCCGAGGTTGTTCATAAGGTATATGGAGTTGGAATCACATCCGCTCGATACAAACGACAGGCGCGAGCTTTTGCGCCAAGAAATGGGCCTCGGCTACTGCAACATAACCAAGTGCTGCACTGAAGTTTGTCCGGAGCACATCAAGATCACCGACAACGCGATTATCCCCCTTAAGGAGCGGGTAGTCGACTCGTCTTACGATCCAGTCGCGTGGATCGGCCGGAAGATTTTACGCCGCACCAAAAAGACTGCTCAGGAAGCAGCAGTCTATCGCACTGACCCACTTGTTGGCAGGGGAGCGAGCAGCCAAGACGCATAATTAGCTGGTTGTGACTGGATGCGCCACAAGTTGCGTCCAGTCACAATTGCTAGCTAGCTAGTTTGTTTGCGCCTTTACCGGTCCAAGGTGAAGGCTCAAACTGTTTTTACTGTCACTTTTGAGCATGCCGGATCAGGTAGCGACAGAAGAGATAGTTGTCGACTTCGAAATATGACCCGAGCGACATATCTATCGAATCAGTTTTACCTATGGATGCAATCCCAGACGGTTCTCCGCTGCCAATGCGGGGAGAAATAGTGAGACAGAGCTCATCTATCAAATCCCTGTCCAGTAGTTGTGAAAATATGGTCGGACCCCCCTCGCATAAAACGAGTCTGATTCCCTTTGCATGTAGGTAAGCGAGAAGCTCGACGAAGTCCACCGACTCTTTTCCAAAGGCTTTGACCGTCGCCTTGTGCGAGACTCTGCTAATTGTTGAATTGTGTTTTGATATGGAGAGCTCGGTGGTGGCGATTAAAGGCGGCGACTCCTCGTCTAGAAACTTGGAAGACTCTGGTATATCAAGAGATCTGCTGACAACCACCAAGAGCGGGGCTCTGATGGACGAGGCGGGAGCCTTGGGTGCAGAATAACCTTCTTTGCGCGCGGTAGATGCCCCAATCAGGACCGCGTCGCAATGTTCCCTGAGAAATTTGAACACTTCCTTGTCCGGCGGTCCTGAGACGCCGCTGCTGGTTCCATTTATCTGTATCACTCCATTTAGCGTGGTAGCGAAGTTGGCTCTAATCCACGGCCTGTGCAGCGGTGATTCAGACGGCTGAGGATAGAAGCTCAAGAGGTCTTCTTGGTGGAGCGGAAATCCGGTCATTGAATAGAGTTTACGATGATTGTTCGGGCTCGTTGGCGAAATAGGTCTCGAACGAGTAGCCAAGAGAGTTCGGGATTCGGGGAATTCGCAGTTTTGGGAATTTCAGACTGGGTTACACTATTGTTCAAGGCGTGAGCAGGCGCCAAATGCCATGCATTGAATTCGCGCCGGTGATGGGTTTCCAAGGCAGGAAGGGTCGGAGATGATCGAGTTCAGTGAAGTCAGCCTTGAAGCAAGGGCTCCCGACCCCTCGGATGGCGGAAAATGGAAATCAGTTCCCCTCGTCCAAAGGATTGATCCGCTAACAAAGAAATCCAGCCGGATTCTGACCGGTGTGAAGTTGCAACCCTCCACCAAACCCGAGCTATCGGAGCTAACTGATGCCGGTGGGTTTTGCCCATTTTGTGAAGAGTTTTTCAATAGCGTTACCTTCGAATTCGAACCCGAGGTGGTCCCGGCGGGGAAGATCAGAAGGAACAGGGCGGCGGTTGTACCAAATATCATGGCTTACTCGGGCTATTCCGCCGTCGGCGTATATGACACCTCGCATCATTTTACGAAGCTGGAGGAGTTCTCTCCAGAGCTTCTCTATGATGCCTTTTCTGTTATGGTCGATCATGCCAAGGCGACCAGAAAGGCGAGACCCGATCTTGCTTGGTCCTCGATCAGCGCAAATTATCTGCCGTCTTCGGGCTCTTCGGTTGTGCACCCGCATTTGCAGTCATCTCATGATTTTCAGCCGACAACGAGTCAGATGGAACTTTTAGAGGGGGCTCGGAAATACTATCTCGAGAACTCGCGGTCCTACTTCGATGATCTCGTTACTCAGGAGGAGAATGGCTCGCGCTACATCGGCAAGACCGGCTCTGTTTCGTGGCTGACGCCTTTTGCTCCGCGAGGGTTTCAAGAAATCTGGGGCGTTTTCAACCGGATAGCCGACATTGACCAACTTGATGAACAATCCGTCGCGGATCTTTCGCAGGGAGTATCCAAGGTCTTTGCTTATTACGACTCCCACAACTTTTCTGCGTTTAATTTCTCCATAGCCGGTGGTGGACCGGACGGAGATCGCCTTGGCTTCAGGCTGGTCTTTAGGATTTTGGTGAGATCCAATCCCGAGAAGTTTTATCGGAGCGACGTAACATATTTCGAACGCCTTTTGGACGAGCCATTGCTGGACGTCTCCCCTGAAGAGGTTGCTAGGGCTGTGTCGGAGAAATTTCGCTAGGTCATCTAACCGCATCGTTGCCATATTTGTGTTGGGCCTAGAATTAGTAGAGACCCATCCGGCAGAGCTGGAGCTGTGATCGCGGGTTAGTCGCTTCGCCATGCGGACGCTCAGCGCTGGTCAATAGCTCTTTGCCTGCCTGCGTTTGTAGTTGAGGCGGCACGGCAAACGCCTGGGTACGAGGATGCTATGCAAAGGGCAGGCGTGGCGATAACGGAATCGAGCGAGTTTGCCAGCTCATTGCCGGGATTTCACCCCTGTGATGCGGCTCTGAACGACCATCTGCGCGTGCCATATTTGGCCTGCGACAATACGGTTTTCAAAGAGGCCGTAAAGTCATCCGCCAGAGCGTTGGGTCCAGTTCCCAACGTCGGGGCTCTTTGGACTGCAGATCTTTTTCGACTGTTTAATTCAGAACGGTAGTGTGCTTGAGTTCATTGATTTCGGAATCGTTTGCGATCTGATCTACAAGTCTTTCAACATAGCCAATTGAAGTCTCAGGATTTCCGTCAGCCCGTTTCATCAAACGTACGAAGGCTGCCTTTCCGTCGGCGAAGATTGTCGGCACGCCGAAAACAGAGTATTTGCTCACCGAGTCTTCATGGTATTGCCTGTATTCCTTTAGCGGCCATCCTGATTCGATTTCAGCAAAAACCGCTTCCGGGTCCAACCCAGTCTGAGCGATTACCTCTTCGACGACTTCCTTGATTCGTATATCTTTTCCCTGGTCATGCCGTGCTGAAAACATCGCGACGTGGAAAGCATTGAACGATTCTGGGAATTTGGTTTTTATTACGATTCCAACCTGTCCGGCCAAAAGCTCTGGAGCCTTTGACGGATCCTCCCATGAGGAGATTTCACCTTCCTCGGTATGGACTTGGGTGAGTGAAAAAGGAATGAATTCCACTTCCCAGTCAGCTCCATTTTCCAAACCTACAACAACGTGTTCGTTTAGTATCCGTGCAAACGGACAGCGGTAGTCCCAATTGATGTTGAACCTGAGAGTATTCATATCAGTTAATAACTCCGTTTGGCCGGTGCTAATTCCGTAAAATCTCGGATCAGGACAGATTTAGCCGAAGGACAAGCGCTTTTGCCGATTCGAGAACATCCCGATCTTTTTCGTAAGTGAGAGTCTTTGTTGCGAGATCGAAAGGAAGCCAGGCCAGCGAATCAGCCTCCTCGTTTGGCACGAATTTGCCTTCGGTGACCCGCATGAGCCAAAATCTGACGAGTTTAGATCTTCCGCGGTTGTCTTTATAGCTGCTGGAGCGTAGTTCCTCGACTGGCGTGCATTCATATCCGGTTTCTTCAAGCGTCTCGCGAAGCGCGCAAGCAAGGGGATCCTCGCCGCTTTCCTGCTTGCCCTTGGGAAGGCTCCAATCGTTGTAGCGAGGCCTGTGTATGAGGGCGCAAAAGAATTCGTTCTTTTCGTGGCCGCCCTTTCGTATGAGCACGCCTCCGCTTGCCATTACTTGATAATCGGTCTCCATTGGATCCAATTTACTCCGGGAAAAAGCTTCGCATGAGTTTTGCAAACAACCATCCGACAATCAGCCCACCTATAACGTCGGAAGCATGGTGTATTTTGACATGAATCCGGCTGGGCGCAATGAGCATGGCGAGAACAAAGTAAAGGGGAGCCAGCGAATCCTTTTCGGAAAGAAATATATATGCGCATACCGCAGCGCTGGAGTGGCCGCTTGGGAACGACGACGTCAATGGCTGTCGTAGCGGCAACGGCCGCTCTCCCTGGTACATCGGGCGCTCCCGGCGAAAGATACTCTTTACTCCCATGTTGACCACTAGCGATTCTGCGGCTAGGACGATAGCTGCCCTTCTGGCTAGCTTTGCCTGCTCGCCTGATCTGGTGGCTTTGATGGCGGCCAGAAGAAACCAGATCAAGGAGTGGTCGGCCATTGCCGATGCGGAGTAGAAGATACGGTTGAACCAGGCGCTTTCCCTTAGAGGTTCGAAGAGATCGTCAACCGCATCGTCAAAGCGAGCGATCGCCTTTCGCATTGCCTCTGGATTCTTGAAAAGATCAGCTAAGGCTTTGGCCGAAGGCTCATTGTTGTCCGGGCTCATACGTTGGTCCTCTGTCTGGCGCATATTGCTCGCTTTGGCAAAAGGCTATTAGGTATTTGTGGGGTTGTCGCCGCTAAGTCTTCAGGCAATGCTTAGAAGATGCAAGCATTGAGCAGGATCAGTGGCTGGCCTGCGTCGGGCACTGGATCTTGAAGTTGCAAAAGCCGCATAATTTGGATGGCTTAGGTCTGAAGTCGTCCCTTTCGCAGGCGGTGCGAACGGCTTTCCAAATTGCGCCGGCCTTGTTCATCAAAGCCGTCAAGGATTGCTTGCTTGGCTTTGCAATGATCCTTGTTGCGTCACGCAGATAGACCAGCTGAACCGTATCTGGAACGACATGGAGAACCTGCTCGCAAAGGAGCGCGTAGAAGTAAACTCCCGAGAGGCGGTCATGTTCTTGCATGACGCCCGGCATTCTCCCGGTCTTGTAGTCGGTAACGGTGATTGTGCCGTCTGGATTGAGGTCCAGGCGGTCTATGATCCCCCTGAGAGTCATATCGCCGACACGGGTCTCCAGCTGGAGTTCCGTTCCAAGCGCGGTCACTTCCTGCGGATTTTCAGCAATGAAATCCTGTTCAATAAGAAACATTGTGTCTTTGGCCAACTCGTCGAGGTCGACTTTGCCTGCTTCGCACTCTTCGAGGTACTCGAGCTCCCCGTTGACGTGGGCTTCGTTCCATACGTCATTGAAAATGCCTCTGGCGACCTCCAAGGTTCTTGTCTCAGGGGCATTATCGAAATAGAGCTGATCCAGGCATCTGTGGGCCAGCGTTCCCTTCAACGTATGCGAGTTGATGGGTTGAGGCACATGGTCAATTACGGCGAGACGGAATGCATATGCGCATTCTCTAAAAGACGAAACCTTTGACGGTGTCAGTGAACTCGATATTTGCAGACTCATTTATCTTTACGCTATTCCGCACTAGTGGCATGCTTGGCTCTTCAGTACTTATATTAACATTCAGTATTCTACTAAACATTATCCATAGTAAGAAATCATGGATTAATTAGGTCGTCTGTCTGGGTTTGAGCCTTGACATTCAAAAAAATTACTGGGTGCGCCTTTCACGCAGGATCCTGCAGTGATGGTTGAGGTGCGCACTTTGGGAATGGCTAAATAGATGGAGACGGCAGTCTGTGGTGTCTTCGATTCACCGAGCGCATATTGCGACAGCGTACAGCTGGGATGAATTTGAGATTACCTGGGTTCCTCTATCCATCCGAAGTGATTTCCTGCCACCATTCGAAGGCCCGGGGCTTCCAGTTGTGGTGCAGGTCGAGAAAGTGCTGTGCCGCCTTGTTGCCAACCCAGTCCACGGGGAGCAGTTCCGAGGGAAGGTCCGGATCCAGCAGAGGGAGTCTGCGCCAATCATTGACGAGATGCGTCAGCCGGACGAAGGCGTCTTCGTTAGTTTGAGGTAAATTTCCAAAGTGGGTGATTTCAAAATGTTCATATGCGGCTTCGACGGTTGGAATATCCCATGCCTCCGCGGCCAGATACGACTGCTCGTCCATATCCGAAAGGTTTCCGATGAAGATGTGAGCCACTTCCTGAAGGGAAAGCTCTTCCAGTACACTTTCCGCTTCACTGAGACGATCAGTCCAGGGGCAGATCCACACACCAGCGTTGAGAAGGGCAAAGCCAACCCAGCCAAGCCTGACTCTGAGGCTGTATCGAGAGTCTCGCCGTGCTTCAGGTATGGCGATCAGGATGATTATCCATTTCTTGTCCCATTCG
>DAHVKW010000102.1 GCA_027320695.1 Actinomycetota bacterium
GGAAGGTGGTGCTGGTAGCTGCGGAGTAAATAGCTACCCAGAGCACACCGCTGAAAAGGGTGAGTAAAGTTATGAGCCCAAATATCAGGTAGCGGATCGCCGGCTTGGTGATCGACATTGCTAAGCGGCCGAGGACTATGGCGATCGTTATCGGCCAAATGACAATCGCAATCAGCCAGGCCAAGACGGCGAGCTGCTTGTGAGCCGCGTATGAGGGAATAATGGGCAGAAGCTTTTTATCGGGAGTCATTAGAGCGATATGGTAGCCAATGCAGGTACACCTCAAAGCTGGTTTGCTTCCGCTCAGATTTGACGTGCTGCAATTTGTTTGGGCTTGAATATGCAACGAGACGAGATGTCGTTCTTAACATTCTCCCAAAGGGCATGAGCTTTCCGCTCCTCAACTGCAAGCTGCTCGAGCGCGCAACTGCAACACGCTCAATGGCAACGGTTTTAGGCCCCTACGGCGTGATAGCCACCGTCTACATGGACGATTTCACCGGTGGTAGCCGGGAACCAGTCGGATAGGAAAGCGACGATCGCCTTGGCGACGGCCGAAGAGTCGGTCATGCTCCAGCCGAGTGGTGATCGCTCGCTCCACAACGTATCGAATGACGAGAATCCGCTAACAGACTTGGCCGCAATAGTTCTAATAGGACCGGCAGATATAAGGTTTACCCGTATTTTGTCTTTGCCGGCATCTCTGGCCAAGTAGCGCGATACCGACTCGAGGGCAGCCTTGGCAACCCCCATCCAGTTGTACCCGGGCCAGGCCAGGGTGGCATCAAAATCAAGTCCAACCACTGAGGAAGTTCCGGCGTTTCTCAAAAGTGGCAGAAATCCTTCTACAAGGGCTTTAAGCGAGTATGCCGAGACTTCAATAGCGACAGAAATGTCGCTCCAGCCAGCGTTGAATATGTCACCCTCAAGACAGGCGGAAGGTGCGAAGCCGATGGCATGCAGCACGCCATCCAGTCGGCCCCATTTTTTTAGTATGTGCTCTCTTACGGCATCGATGTGGTCCGGGTTTGTAACGTCGAGCTCTAAGACTTCCGGCTCAGTGGGGAGTTTTCTGGCGGTGCGGCTAGTTATCGATAGGCCGCGGCCTACTCCGGTGAGAATAATCTCGGCGCCCTCGGTTTGGGCGAGGCGTGCGGCGCCAAATGCCAGGGACTGGTCGTTCAAGACGCCGGTAATTAGGATTTTTTTATCGGTGAGTATGCCCATACTTCCTCCACAATCTTTTAGCCTTGATTGACGATAGCTGCCACAATCATAGATTGTCTCAAAATGGGCATGGAAGAATGCGAAGTTGCAATCTTTAAGTGCGGCCTGTTTGCGTGACCGTCTAGGAAAGGTCTAGTTTGCAAATTGGAATCGTGGGCGGGACGGGTGCAGCTGGCAAGTCGCTTGCCCTTCGTTTGTCATCCCTTGGGCACGATGTTGCGCTGGGATCGAGGTCCCTAGAAAGAGCATTGGAAACGTCGGCGGAACTCTCTGTTCATGACGGCCTTGTTGGAGCGATCAATGGAGTTGCAAATCTTGAAGCTGCGGATTGCGAGATTGTGTTCATCGCGACGCCGTGGGACGGCGCCGAGAGCACCGCAAGGAGTTTGGCAAAGGAGTTGTCGGGGAAGATCGTCATCTCGATGGTTAATGCTCTGGTGAAAGTTGGACCGGAGATGCAGCCGCTCCTTCTTTCTCGAGGCTCGGTGGCCCAATCTCTCCAGTCAGTCCTGCCGGAAAGCTATGTCGTTTCCACCTTGCATCATGTGCCGGCAAAGGAACTCGGCGAAATCGGAAGGCGTGTTGAGTCGGATATTCTGGTTTGTTCGGATCATCTCGAGCCTAAGAAAAGGGTCATGGAATTAGTTGATTCGATTCCTGGGCTAGTTTCATTGGATGCAGGATCACTGGCTAACTCGGCTGCGATTGAAGCGATGACTGCGGTGCTCATTAACCTTAACATCAGATATAAAACCAGAAGCGCGCTGCGAATTACTGGTTTGCCAAGAAATTAGGGTTGGGAACATGCGTTTGTATGACACCGCACGACAGGAAATCGTCGAATTTTCTCCTGGTTCAAACGTTTCAATTTATACCTGTGGAATCACGCCTTACGATGCCGCGCACATGGGCCACGCTGCTGTGTACCTTACGTTCGATGCGCTTCAGCGCAGGTTGAGGGATATAGGCCACACGACTACGTGCGTGAGAAATATTACGGATGTGGACGACTCGATTCTGGCGAAGGCGAGGCAGCTAGGCGTTCACTATCTCGATCTTGCGGCCTCCGAAATGACCCGCTTCGATCGGGATATGGGCATGCTCGGCCTTTTGCGCCCACATTCCGAGCCCAGGGCTACTTCGGCTATATCGGATATTTTGGGACTAATCTCACAACTGCTGGAATCCGGGCACGCGTATCAGAGGGGCGGATCGGTTTATTTTGACATCGCCACTTACGAGAAGTTTGGCCAAGTTTCGCACCTTGATCGTGAAACTATGCTGAGATACGCGCGGGACCGCGGTGGAAATCCAGACGATCCGCACAAGAAAGACCCGCTGGATTTCGTGTTATGGCAGCCATCGGCATCGGATGAGCCATCGTGGGATTCACTTTGGGGCGCCGGGCGCCCGGGTTGGCATATCGAGTGTTCTGCGCTGTCAATGAGAGAGCTCGGCCCCACGATCGACCTGCATGGCGGGGGAGGCGATCTGATTTTTCCTCATCATGAGTGCGAGGCTGCGCAATCCGAATCGGCAACCGGACAGATCTTTGTGAGACATTGGCTCCACGTTGCTATGGTTTATCTGGACGGTGAGAAGATGTCTAAATCTTTAGGGAATCTGGTTTTCGTAGAGCAACTGTTAGCTGATCATGACGCACGGGCAGTCAGGCTGTCGATCCTTGGCAACCATTATCGGACAGCTTGGGAATGGAGCGACAACATGATCGAAGCGGCCGACCAGCGACTCAAGCGCTGGCTGGAAGCGGGAGATGGCAGTGCGGGACTTGAAGATGCTAGGGCCGCACTCGATGATGATCTGAATATACCGGCGGCCATGGCTGTGATCGACGAAGCAGCTTCGCGAAATCATGGCATTTCGGAAGCCGCAGCATTGCTCGGCGTAAAAATCTAGCCCGGACTGGGCTTGTTGAATGAGAAAGGCACGTTAGATGGATATTTCGGTTGTGTTGGCGGATGGCTCCGAGCGAACGGTGCCGTTTGGCTTCACCGTTTTCCAGCTGGCAGCGATGATTGGAAAAAGGCTGAGCGAGGATTCGGTCGCGGCGAGGATAAATGGGACTCTCC
Source organism: Actinomycetota bacterium (assembly GCA_027320695.1). Classification (GTDB taxonomy): domain Bacteria; phylum Actinomycetota; class Acidimicrobiia; order Acidimicrobiales; family Acidimicrobiaceae; genus SCQM01. The sequence continues at coordinate 3,318 of DAHVKW010000102.1, forward strand.
GGGATTTAGATTCCGTTCTTTCCGATGGCGACCAAGTAGAGATTGTCACGCGAAACAGCGATGACGGTAGACAGATTCTTCGTCACTCGACGGCACACATACTTGCTCAGGCAGTTACAGATTTATGGCCGGGCACCCACTTTGCTATTGGCCCGTCAATCGCGGATGGGTTCTATTACGATTTCGAGCTCCCTGGAGCCAAGCACTTTGTAGACGAGGACTTGGTGAAGATCGAGTCACGGATGCGGGAAATAGTCAATGAGGGACAGTCGTTCGCTCGTTCCGAGTACTCCATTCACGATGGGCTCGAACTCTTTGCCGACCAACCTTACAAGCGTGAGATCATTGAAACCGTTGCCAATAACCTGGCTGGTGCGGATGACGACGAAGAGCTGGAAGAAGGCGTCGGTGATGGTTCGATTTCAGTTTACCGCAACTCTTCGGGTTTCGTCGACCTGTGTAAAGGGCCGCATGTTCCTTCCACCAGGAAGCTGGGTTCATTCAAGCTGATGCGGGTGGCGGGAGCGTACTGGCGCGGAGACGAGAAACGCCCGCAGCTCCAGCGCATTTATGGGACGGCCTGGGAGTCTGACAAGGCGCTGAAAGAGCATTTGGTACGACTCGAGGAGGCCGAAAAGAGGGACCACCGCAAGATCGGTCTGGAGCTGGATCTGTTTCATTTCCCTCCGGAGATCGGCGGCGGACTTCCTGTATTCCATCCCAAGGGAGCGTTGATTCGCCAAATCATGGAGGACTATTCGAAAAGGGAGCATCGCAAGGCTGGGTATCAGCTGGCCTGGACGCCACATATCGCAAAGTCCACTCTTTTTGAGATTTCAGGGCACCTCGGCTGGTACAAGGCTGGAATGTATCCTCCAATGGAGATGGAAGGTGCCACTTACTATCCCAAGCCAATGAACTGCCCGATGCACATTCTCATCTACAAGTCCAGGGGCAGGTCTTATAAAGAGCTTCCTTTGAGGCTGTTTGAAATTGGAACGGTCTACCGATTCGAAAGATCAGGGGTTTTGCATGGCCTTGCACGAGTGCGCGGACTCACCCAGGACGACTCGCATATCTTTTGCGCTCCGGATCAGCTTGCGAGGGAACTGACGCGGTTACTTGGCTTCATCATTTCGATACTCAAAAACTTTGGCCTTTCGGAATTCGAGGCGGAGTTGGCAACAAGGCCTGAAAAGTCGGTGGGCGAGGACTTCGAATGGGACCACGCCACAGCGGCATTGGAGCATGCGCTCAAAGAATCGGGCATCAGCTACAAAGTAGCGCATGGGGAGGGTGCGTTTTACGCCCCCAAGATCGACGTCCATCTCAAGGACGCGATCGGACGCAGATGGCAGGTATCCACACTGCAGGTGGATTTGCAGATGCCGCAACGTTTCGATATGGAGTTTGTCGATTCTGACAACACCCGCAAGAGGCCATACATGATTCATAGGGCGCTGTTTGGATCGGTAGAAAGATTTTTTGCCATCCTCCTGGAACATTATGCCGGCGCGCTTCCAGTTTGGCTGTCGCCAGTTCAGGTAGTAGTTTTGCCGGTTCGCGATGACCACAGCCCATACGCTCGACACGTCGTCCGGGAACTCGAGAATTCAGACGTAAGAGTGGACTTTATGGCAGCTGACGAACCATTGGGAAGTCGAATAAGGAAGGCGAAGACGGACAAAGTTCCATATGTGCTAGTCGTCGGTGACACCGATGTGGCATCCGGAACCGTTGGCGTGAATGAAAGGGGATCAAAGGATCCTGACAGAGACGTTCCACTGAGCGAATTTGTTGCGCGCCTAGTTCCCCAGCTAAGCGGTCAGCCTTTGGGTGAGAGCCTTGATTGACAATCTTTGGGCAGGCTGGAGGATGAATTTCCTACAAAATGCCGATGAGCCAGATCACCTGAGATTGCCTTCGAGTTGCGTTCTATGTGACATAGCTAAAGGTATTGGACCGGAATTCGACACCGAGAACTATGTCCTTTTCCGCGGTAGATTTTGCTACGTGGTGCTAAACGCTTTCCCTTATGCTGCCGGTCATATGATGATAGTTCCCTACGCGCACGAGGGAGACTTTGTAAATCTTGACAGTACCATGTTGCTGGAATCAATTGATTTGGCCAGAGCGGCGATCGATGCTCTTAGAGAGATCTACAATCCAGAAGGATTCAATTTTGGGGCCAACTTAGGCAGGGCCGGCGGCGCAGCTTTTGGCGATCATATCCATTTCCACGTAGTGCCTAGATGGCTGGGTGATACCAATTTCATGACTACCCTGGCAAACGTTAGAGTGATTCCTGAAGCGTTATCCCAGACCTATATGCGAATCAGGGAGCTGTTTCAGGCCGGGTAGCATTGCGTTTCGTCTTATCTGTGAATGGTCCAATAATTTAGGCTAAACTGGGCTACGTTCACAATGTGAGGAGTATTTCGCCGTGTTTGACGGTCATTTGAGAGCCGGGGTGGACAAAACAACTGGCCCCATCGGAAAGGCATTGGCAAAAACGCCGCTTAGCGCGGATTCTCTAACAATCGCTGGAATTGTGTTGTCGGTCCTCGCCGGCGTCGTTGTGGCTAGCGGGAGGCTCTGGGTCGGCTTCATCCTGGTAGTATCCGGAGCGATTTCCGATCTGTTGGATGGTCCTTTGGCCAAAACTAAGGGGACAACTTCCAAGCGCGGAGCGTTTTTCGACTCGTTTTCCGATCGGGTTTCCGACCTCTTCCTCTTCGGCGGCTTGGGGTGGTATTTCCTTCATTCAGGCAGGCCTGATCTTTCAGCACTGCCTTTCGGGATTTACGGCGCCGCTTCGTTAATTTCCTATCAAAGGGCGAAAGCCGAGTCGCTAGGATTTAGCGCTAAGGGCGGAATCATGGAACGAGGCGAGCGGATCTTCGCTTTAGCCGCCGGACTTTTGTTTTCGCCCATCTTGATCGCGATTTTATGGATAACGCTTGTCCTGAGCGTGGTGACGGTTGTTCAGAGGTTTTTAAAGATATGGAGTCAGGCTTCTGCGTCCGTCGTCAGTTCGCCCAGGCGCTTCAGGAAGGAGCATGAGGCTCCTGTCAGGCGTCAATTCCAGAGGTCTGACTTCTTTCGTACCGCAGGAGCGCGACGCTTGTCTCATCCTCGCCGTCGCTCTGGGGCGTCCCCCGCTTCCTCGTCGTTCTCCCGATGGCTGGAACACAGAGGCACACGAAGTTTCGGTGACTCCGATAGCTAACCTGAATCTGTCCTCGCCGCGAAGCTGAAAATATTTTAGAGCTCGTGACTTCTGCACCAGAAGATGTCGCAGGCTTGCGGATTCGCGCACATGATGGACTTCTTCACGCCGATTGATTATCGTAGGCTTGTTGGTTGGAAGTGTTGAAATTTTGAGGCGGTCTTTTAG
>DAHVKW010000103.1 GCA_027320695.1 Actinomycetota bacterium
CATCACAATGCTTCACTGGGAATCAGCAGCGTTATGGGGTCGACTGTCGTCAACAGCACTTTGGTTCTCGGCACCTTGGGCGCCATCAGCGCACCGAAAATAGCCTCTTCCGTACTCAAGCGCGAGGGCCCGTCCCAGTTGTTCGCTGTAGCGGCCTTTGGCTTTGTCGTGGTCTTCGCGCACAATACGGGCTTTTATTTGCTGCTTTTGGCGCTGCTGGTCATTTTCATCGGTTCGACATTGATGGGTTCGCGAAAAAGATCAAACAACGTCGAACTTGAGGCTGAGGCGGCGCAGGTCGAGGAGGGATACGGCTGGGGACTCGGAAAGTCGTTGGCGGTTGCAATTATCGGACTATTGGTAGTACTTGCCAGCGCCGAGCTGCTTGTCTCTTCTGCAAGCAATCTGGCAGAGCATCTAGGTGTTTCAAAGGCTGTGGTTGGAGTGACCTTGGTGGCTCTTGGAACGTCGCTTCCCGAGTGGGTAACCGCAATCGCAGCTGCGCGGCGAGGTCACAGCGATCTGGTGATAGGCAACATATTTGGAGCCAACCTGTTCAACTCAACCGCGGTCGCAGGAATTGCCGGACTGATCGCACCTGGCAAGCTCGCTATCGCGCATCTCTCTTATGAAGCGGCATTCATGGTTGTCGTATCCACGGTCTCTGTGGCCTTTCTTTCTTCGGCCAGACGGCTTTCCAAAATTGAGGGATGGATTTTGATATCCATATACATTCTTTGGATCGCATACGTTTCCCTGTCCTAGTCGAATCGGGTTGGTTCGCCACTGCCGGCATCCAGGCTTTGGAGTTTGACGATCTGCTTGCAGCTTTGCGGTTGAGACGCCTGACGTGGTCAATAGGAAGGGCTATCAGGATCGACAATAGGCTTGGCACATCTCGCGGCATTCACTGGAAACCGAGGCGTGGTCGCCTTAGGCAGCCGTTTCTGCGGTTATATCTCGCTTATGATCTTTGCAATCCGGCTGCGCGAAGCCGTCTGATAAGCGGCCAACCCAAATCCTGCAGCATCAACGAGTCCAGCTTCAGAGAGGTCTCGAAGAAGCTCCGGATGCGTAGCTGCTTCAATCATCTTTGAGGTCAAAATTTCCAAGTCGACTTCTCGCCAGAATGACTCCCGGAAAATCCCTGATCCTGGGATCAGGGAGGCTGGCCTGCATGTGGATTTCACTAGAAGCGAGTTGCCTTCGTTGCAGAATTCGCGATGGCCGCCCACGTCCGGACAGATAGTCGCAAGGCCGTGAGCCAGCGCTTCAAGATACGGCAGTCCGTAGCCTTCACCCCTCGTGGGCAGCACAAAAACGTCACTCTCCAGGTAGAGCCGCTGGAGCAACTCGCTTCGGAGATTGTCGGTGATCACGTGCATCCGGTCTTTGATCATTGCGAATTCTGCGGCGGTGAGCACCGAATGAAGCCAGCTCACAAAATCTTGAGTGGTGACTCCACTTAATTTGACGACCATTTCGCACCCGGAGACTTCGCCGGCGACGGTGCTGAACGCTTTTACCAGCGCTTCCGGATTCTTTCTCGGCTCGAAGCTGAATACTGACAAAAATCTGAAAGGTTTGCGCTCCATTGCCGTGCGGAGGGTTCGGACATTTTCTGGCTCGGGGACGTCAATGCCAGGTGGAATCGAAAAGATTGATTCTCGGGGAAACCCCGAGTTGGCGAATATCTCGGCGTCATAGCGAGAGAAGCACCAGATTTCGTCGAAGGAATGAAGGGCCTGCTGGGCGGACATCGGCAATGGTGTCGCCTCGAAGGTTGTCCGGGCGATTTTGTATCTTCCCCGCACCTGCGGAGAAACTTCGGCAAGCCATCCAACAGGAGCGTCGAGAAGTGCAATGTCATTAGTTGCATGTTCGCAAAACCGCAGTGGAACTATTGGATGCAAAGGCATAGGTTGGATTCCAGGCGCCTGGTCGAGCGAGATCGCGCGGACCTCTACCCCCTCCTCGGCCAACTTTGCGCGATCGAGCAACTGCCTCGATGCCTGCGCGAATCCGGAGATGCCACTGAACAGGGCGTAGTGCCCGATGACCGTGGAGCCTTTTGCCTGCATCCTCTTTATGCCGCCGGTGCTGAAGGCGCGCGGAATTCTGCGTCCAAGCGCGATCACGTCCAAAGGCGCTGCTTCTGGTATGCGTCTGCACCCGCCTTCCACGGGCACGAATCCAGACTTGGACAACATCGCCTTGAGCAGCCGGATCGGATAAGGCCGGATATGGCTGGAATCCAGCCAGAAGTTTTCCGAGCCTACGCCCGGGTTTGCGAAATCAGGGGTCTGAATCAACACCACGCCGTTATCGGCGATGTTCTCGTAGATCCAGCCGAGAACTTGTTCGAACTGCAAAGCGTCAAGGTGCTCGACAATATGTCCGAGGAACACGCCGTCAAAACTGCTGATATCGAATTCGTCTAGATCTGACGGCACCAGGCCTTGATAGATCCTGAAGCCATCCGCGCGAAGTGAACCAACAAGAGCAGGATCCGCCTCGACACCCTGGACTGACTTGCCCTTAGATCTCAGAACCCGCAACATCGAACCCTGGCCGCAGCCGAGATCAAGGACCGATGCGCAACCCGCAAGGTACCCTGAGAGATATTGGGCGATGGCATAGGTGGCCTGGTCGCCGCCTTCGAAGTCGTGCACGTAACCGAAATGCTCGATCTTATTGAATTCTGCTCCTGCCACCGCTATCCTGTACGGCCCTCCCGACCAGATATCAGGGTTGGTCTGGCGAACCGATGCGAGCCGCTCCCGGGCTGGCGCGATCTCTAGCCGCTCTTCCAGGTCGCTTTTGTCTTCGAGATAGGAGGCCAGCCGAAAAGCTGATTCGAGATCTCCAATTGCAACGAGCCTGGAGAGCAGGGGGGCCGGTCGTTGAATACCGGATTCGAGCAGGTCGGAAAGATCGGCCACGAGTCGAGAAAGCGAATCGTTTGGAACCTTGCCGTCCGACAGCCCAACGAGCGCTTCCTCGGCAATTACGCCGACGTTAGCCCAGCTTAGGCCGAGGGCCTTCTGCTTTGCGGCTTCCACCAAAGGGCGACTCTGGATCTTGCCGTCTATGAGATCGCGAATGATCTGGCCCAGCTGTTCCGCCGACGGCTCAAGCCAGTAACATCGGTCAGCCAGCAAGAGGTCTCCCGCTCTAGCCTGGTCGGCCGTTACGAGACTGGATGGGACGAGCAGGGACTCTCCGGGCCCGCAGAATTCATTGGTGGCTCCTCCCTTGGTATGTATCACCATTGTGCCAAGTGCCATCGCCTCCAGCACTGGCATTCCAAACCCCTCGGCGCGGTAGGGTTGCACCAGCGCGTCGGAATCGGCGATCAGCTGGAGAAGCTGTCCTCTTTCCAGGTGCCTTTTCTCCACTGTTGTTCTTGCTTGCACTCTAGAATGCGCGGCCAGCGAGTCGTCAAGCAGGGACTGATTGATGTAGAACGAATCGGCGCCGACATCCTTTACGACAAGATCGACGCTGTCCAGCATGGCGTCATCGAGGGTGTCGAGTGCATTGACTAAAACGTCGATCCCTTTTCGAAAGATGGTCCCGCCCAGAAAGAGAAGTCTGGTCCTAGGGTGCCTGGATGGCAAAAGCGGCACTATTTCATCGGGTTCGAAGCCATTTGGAACTACCCACACCTTTTTCGGATCGACACCCGATTGGATATATCCTCGTTTGCAGTATTCGCTCGGCACCCAGACGGCATCGACGTTGGCAATCCCGTCAATCCACGACAATGGCACGGATCCGAATTCCCACGGCTGAATCACTACCAGAAGTTCTTCACGCCGCCTGCGCGTCCAAACAGGCGGCCAAATCTGGCGGATTCGAATATCTGCACCATTTTCAGGTTCACCAGCGGATACCGGCAACCCTTCGAAGCTCTGGTCGGCTATTAGCTTGGCAAGGTCGTCATGACCAAGATCGAAACCGATGAAAGCCACCTGGTGGCCTCGTCGGCTCAGTGCCCGCCCTAGATTCAAGTTTACTATCCCATAGCTGCCAGCAGGGGATAGGTTACCTTCGATTGCGATCCTCACTAGCGCTCCTAGGTTCCCCGACTCTTATTCGTTTCGATTGGCGTGTTGCAGTTTCATCCCAGCGCACGAATGCCCGGGAAGCACTATGGTGCGGAAATCCGGCGGCTGGGCAGATTGGCATGCCGCTACGGCATCTGCATGAGCGATTGCATAGCAGTCGCCGTCGTCGTTATCACCTTTGTGTTCGCCTGGTACGCAGTCTGAGCCTCGATCAGGTTAGTGAGTTCAGTGGCCAGGTCAACGTTCGATCCTTCCAATGCGCCTCCCCTTACAGTTCCCAACCCGTTCGATCCTGGCTGGCCCAGTTGGGCATTTCCGGAAGCGACTGTGGAGCTGAAGTAAGTTCCGCCCATGTCCTCCAAACCTTCGGGATTGGCAAATTGGGCCAGGGCTATCGTGCCAAGGGTGGCGCTGTTGCCATTCGAATAGGTTCCGGTGATCACTCCGTTTGATCCTATGGAGTAGGACTCCAAAGTCCCCGCTGCGTAACCATCCTGAGAGCTGACGGCCAACGTCTGATTGCCAGCGAACTGGGTAACTGCCTGCTGAGAGCCGACGGCAGGAAAATCTAGAGCGGGCATGGTCGTCCCCGTCCACGTGTAATTGCTTGGCTCGTTGTTTATCGCCAAGCTTGTTTGGCCGGTTCCAACTGCGGTGCCGTTGACCGAGGCTAACTGTCCGGAGCTGTTAAAGACCAGCGTTTGGGCGGATGTCCAGAGGTTTTGCGATGCTCCCGTCACGGTTCCCTGCATTGCCCAGCTCGTCGCTGCCCCATTTGCATTAAGGGTAGGCGTAAGGGTCAAAGTGACGGGGACCTGGTGGCCGAGAGAGTCGTACATGGTTGTGGTGACTGTTATCGGGCCAGTGGGATCGGATGGCAGATTGCCGCCAAGCACCACGTTTTGTGTTTGGGCAGGGCCTCCGCTGGACCCAACCACGATGCTTAGAGGTGTGGCTGGCGATGTCGTTGGTTGTCCTGGCGCCCAACCTTCTACGAGCCCGCCGCTGTTGGTAGCGAGATTGCCGTTGGCATCCACCTGTAAATTCCCGTCGCGGGTGAAAAAGGTCTTGCCGCCTTGGCTGACAACGAGGAACCCGTCGCCCTCAATAGCCACATCGCTGTTCACTCCCGTCTGCTTTACCGCTCCTTCGGAGAAGTTTGTTTGAATAGCTGACACTCCTACGCCGGCACCAATGGCACTCGGGTTGGTGCTGGCCAAGGTTTGGCCGACTCCCCCGCTGGCCGGTTGGAGCTGCTGGGTGAGAAGATCCGCAAACTCCGCAGTTTGAGCTGCAAAACCGTCAGTTTCCGAGTTGGCTATATTGTTCCCGATTGTATCGAGATCGGTTTGCATTGTTACTATGCCGGAAGCCGCAGCTCCGAGGGATCGAATGGGCATTGTGTTCTCCTAACTGATTTTGGTGGCAAGCTTGCCAATTGGCTGGTGTTGCTTTGGTCTGTGTCGTTTGTGATGCTTCATTTTCGCGGGTTCTGTGCGGCTTACCCAGCTCCGATCTGCGAAACCGACGAGATATTGATTGAGTTCCCGCCGACATTCAGCATCGGTCCGCCAGTGCTGTTGGTTACACCGGTAACGGTGCCGGTAACCGTGTTTCCGCTCGAGTCGTAACCCGTCACCGACTTTCCGATCAGGGCGGCGGCTTCAGAGATCTCCACCGACGATGAAACGGAAGTCAACTGCTCAACTTGGGCGAGCTGAGCGAGCTGAGACATGAAGTCGGAGGAGTTGGTCGGGTTTAGCGGGTTCTGGTACTTCATTTCATCGACGAGGAGATTGAGGAAGGCGTTGGGTTGCAAGAGACTTGTCATTCCGGTGTTGTCAGCGGCGCCCGAACCAGACGAGGCGCTGCTAATGGGTGGCGTTGCGCTGGTGGAGCTAACGGGTGCGGTCAAAGTAGGTTTCCTTTCATTTAGAGCATGAGATGGATCTGGCCTGGATCAGGTTCCGGGGTGATGGAACCCGCGAATAGCGGATCCTTGGCAGCGGCCGGTTCGGAGCGGGTTCGGTCCGGCTCGGGCCACGCGTCCCCTCTGGCATGCGAGCCGGGATCGCGCAGAGTTACGTTTACGCTCATCCCACCTTGGGCAAGCTGGGCCTTGAGAGCGTCCACGTTGGTGCTCATCGCTGTGTGGCCTGCCTGGGTTTGGGGCGTGATGAAAACCCGGAGTTCGTCGCGTTCCAGCGATACCACCGCATGAAGTTGTCCGAGCTCGGATGGGTGCAAAGCAATAACAACTGTGTAGGTTCCGTTCCCATTGCTGAGAGGGCGGGAGATGACCTCCGATAGAAACTTGAGGTTGACCGGGCTTGTCGGCGGAGCGGAAACGGAATTGGCAGGTGCCAATGTCGCCGGCGTGACTTTCGTGCTGAACCCAGGCGCTGCAGTAATTACTTCGAGAGCCGAAGGATGCGGGCTTTGGGATTGCGACTTGGGAACCTTTTCGGCTTTGGGATTAGCTGGTCCCGGTTGGGTTCCAGGTGTCACACCATTTCTGGCCTTCGGCTTGCCATCCCCCTGCGAAGGTGAAGGCTCTGCCAATGATGGCGAGCTCTTGCCAAAGTCCTCGGAGCTTAGGCCGAGCGCAGGGTT
>DAHVKW010000104.1 GCA_027320695.1 Actinomycetota bacterium
CATATATGCGATCCTTGGTATAGTTCTTTGGCCAAGATCTGCGCCAACTCCAGATCAAGATGACCGCGACAAGTTCTCAATTTGGATCGACTCTGGAACTTGGGGCTTCATAGTTTGGGCAGTCGTCTGGTGCGGAACATCACTTCTGGAACTTGAATCAGCCAACTGGGGACCAAATGCCATCCCTGCTCAGCTGAAAGCGATAGCATCGGATCAGCCGGGTTGGTTTGCATCCATTGGTACAGGCCTTTCAAACTTTGCGGCCGGACACGGAACAGAAATCGCATTTTCGCTTCTGCTCATCGAATTCATAGTCGGATGGGGGGTCTTAAGACCCCTTACTCGTTTATTTTCGCTTGGGCTAGGGATAGTGACCTCAATCGTGCTTTGGATTACAGGCCAAGGGTTGGGCGACCTGCTAACTGGCCGAAGCACAGATCCAAACTTAGGTCCCGCCATGGTAATCTTCGCGCTTGCACTCTGGATATGGCCGGTTCAGCAGAGATCTGACGAAGAGTCCGCCTCAAGCGACGTTAGCGATGGGACCGATCGCGTGCTGAGCCATTAGATAACAACCGACGTGTCCGAGCAGTATTAATAATTAAATCCCAGCCCCCCTCAAATGAGCATCCACGGACCTAACTGGGAAGCCTTCTGTTGGTGAAAATTTCATAAATTGGCGAGCTGTCACACCTAGCAAATGAGACTTGTAGTGTTACGGAAATGTAGACACGTCGATAGCCGAATTGGCCCTTAGCCGAACCCAGGTCGATGCTCCGCTTGTCTCCGCGCCTCAAATCCAGATAGAATCGCCACCTCCACTAAACTTCCTCGGCATGGTCGGATTGCCGCCGAGTTTGACCCGCCCATACAAAGGCTTGGCCCCGCTGATTACCGATTGTGCCGCAGCTCATTCCTCCTACACGTCATCCCCGTCGCTGGGTGCCACATACTGTATTATCGGATCGCGTCTGGCGATTATATGAACGTCAATTCCGTACTTTGCCGCATCCCGCATCAATTTCTTGTGGATCGAACCCCTCGTCATCTCCATCCACCTGCTCCTGAGCGTCGACCCGATGACGATTTGGGTAATGCGCTCCTCCCTTGCAAAGCGGACAAGAGTCTCAGCAACATCGTCGCCATATAGATCGACCCACTGAGCACTGAGATTGGCGGCAACTTCTTTGAGAGCCTCCAGATCTGTTTCCATGGATTTCGAGATGTCCTCGTCGTGCGCGACGTGAACGACCTTTAGGTCTGACCGGACACGCGCGGCAATTCTTGCCGCCCTCGAAAGAATCTGCTCAGAGCCCGCTATCCCAGTGACAGCAACCATGATTCTCTCGGTGGTCTCCCACTGTCCTTGCGCGTTCAAACGGCCCAGATAGTGAAGCATCTCCTCTTCGGTTTCGTCGGCAATGAATCTAAGGGAGAGCTCACGAAGTGCGGCGAGATTCTCGTAACGGAAGAAATGCGTCAGCGCGGTGGTGACCTTATCGGTCGGATAGATGTTCCCGTGAAGCAACCGGCGCCTCAGCTGCTCTGGCGAAGAATCAACAAGCTCAGTCTGGTCTGCGTGCCGGACAACCCAGTCAGGCACTCTCTCCTTAACCTTTGCGCCGGTCATGGTTTCCACGGCATCTGCAATCGATTCAAGGTGCTGAATATTGACGGTGGTTATGACGCTGATCCCAGCTTCCAGAATCTCAAGTACATCTTGCCAGCGCTTGGCATTGTGACCGCTGCCAGGAACGTTGGTATGCGCAAGCTCATCGACGAGGACAACTTCCGGCCTACGCTTTAGTACCGCGTCGAGATCAAGTTCGGTAAATTGCTTGCCTTTGTAAGTAACAGTTTTTCGGGGAATGATCTCGAGACCTTCGACCTTATTCTCCGTGAACAGCCGATCATGGGTGTCAACAAGACCCACGACCACGTCGGTACCCCGGTGAAACCTGCGCAAACCCTCATCGAGCATTGCCACGGTCTTCCCAACACCAGCTGCAGCTCCGAGATAGATTCTAAATTTTCCTGCCGGCTCTACAATCGAGGAGTCATCATCTGTCACTGCAGTCTCCGTAATACACCTCACTTGCCATAACCGGATTAGCCTCACTACGTCTATGGGCAGACTATCAAAGTAGGATGCTCTTGTGCTTAACGCTCGCAAATGGCGCGAACAGATAATTGGCTTAGCACTTACCGTAGTTCTGTTTTTAGCCGTCTCATCAGCTATGTTTCCCTTCCGATCCCACATAAGTGTCGCGACATCGGCGCTAGTTCTAGTCATACCTGTCATCTGGGGGGTGGTAATCGGTGGCTTCGGAGTCGGCCTGATTGGCATAGCGCTGGGCTTTTTGGTTTACGACTTCATCTTCATTCCACCCTACTACACCTTGAGTGTCGGCCAAAAGCAGAACTGGATAGCTCTTGGGGTATATGCGATAGTGGTTATCCTGGTATCGCGAGTTGTAGCCAACTTGAAAGATGCCCGGTCACTCGCACTTGAGCGCGAGAAGCATGCCCGTCAACTTTTCGAACTGTCCAAGCTCCTGTTAGGTGATAAAGAGCTCTCCGAGCTGCTTGAGACTGTCACCGACAGCGTACAATTGGCCTTTCATTTCGAATCAGTTGTACTTCTCCTGCAGGGCTCGGAAAAATTGGAGGTCGGAGCAGCTTCCGGTCAGGCGTTATCGAACGAGGATTTGCAAAAGTTAATCCCCAACGCCGGTGTACCAGCCACCCTTTATAGGATCTCAGATGATCAATCGCCAAGCCTTTCCTCACTTGCGCTTACCGTGGCGGGCAGACCAGTCGGCCTGCTGGTGATGCGGGGAACCCAAACTCAGTCGCCTGATATCCAGCTGCTCTCTACTTTTGCGAACAATGCAGCCCTGGCGATCGAACAAGCACAGCTGAAACAGCAGGCGCTTCAGGCAAAGCTTCTCGAAGAGACCGACCGGTGGCGCCGAGCGCTCCTTGGCAGTGTCTCCCATGACCTCAGGACCCCACTCGCCTCGATCAAGACAGCTGCTTCCGGACTCAGCGACCCCTCGGCGAGTCTCGACCCGAGCCAGAGATCGGAGCTGCTCGAGACCATCTCCGCCCAGACTGACCGTCTTTCAAGGCTCGTCGTCAACCTGTTGGACATGACCCGTATAGATGCCGGCGTGCTCGCGCCGCGACAAACGATCATCGAGATATCTGAGCTGATCGAAGAAGGCATAAGCGCTCTTGGCGACAGAAAAGCCAAAGAGCAGATCGTCGTGCGGAACTGCCCGAATGAGGTGTTCGTCTCCGCTGACCATGCGCTAATATCCCAAGTCATAGCCAATCTGTTGGAGAATGCTCTACGATACTCCCCCCAGGGTCAGCCTGTTACAATAGATGTTTCGACCACGCCGGCAGAGGTCTTGCTGGCGGTCAGCGACTCCGGGCCAGGAGTTCCCCCTGGACTCAAGGAGCACATATTCGAAATGTTCAAGAAGGATTCAGGCGGAGGTTACGCTGGCCTAGGACTCGCGATCGCAGATGCCTTTGTGAGTGCGCATGGCGGACACATAGAGGTTGAAAATGCGCCTTCGGGAGGAGCTCGTTTCAGCTTCTCGCTCCCGTTGGTACCGTTGGATGAAAGTGAATTCCTCAGTGACCAAGATACTCCTAGTCGATGATGATCGATCGCTGCTGAGAGCTCTCGAGATCGGCCTCGGTGCAAAAGGGTACGAAACTGCAAACAGCAGGAATGGAAACGACGGGCTTGCCCAAGCGGTTCTGTTCTCGCCTGATCTAATCCTGCTCGACCTTGGACTGCCGGACCTAGATGGCATTGAATTCTGCCGGAAATTTCGGACCTTCAGCGAAACGCCGATACTTGTGCTTTCGGCGGCAGAAGACGAGACGCGAAAAGTAGCGGCTCTGGATGCAGGTGCTGACGACTATGTCACCAAGCCCTTCGGGATGGCGGAACTGGAGGCGCGTATCCGGGTGGCCTTGAGGCATGCGAGGGGACGGCACGACCAAAACAGAAGCACGGTAACGACGGTTGGCGCTATTTCAATCGACTGGGAAAGGCGGATCGTTACCAACGGTGGCGTGACAGTGGACCTAACGGCTAAGGAATTCGACCTGCTTTCTTATCTTGCAAAGAACTCCGGCAAGGTCTATACGCACCACCAGATACTCAGGGACATATGGGGTCGAGGATACGGTGAAGAAACTCACTACCTGCGGGTGTATATCAACCGGCTTCGAAAGAAACTCGGGGACCCGGACGGAAAAATAATCAAGACCAATCCAGGGATCGGATACCAACTTCTCGACTGCGCCGACGAATCCTGAAGTCTCTCCGCCACCAAAGCCTGTTTACTATTTGTTAACGCTCTTACCAGGAATTTTGCTGTTTCATTTATGTCCCGAGTCGTAGCATGAATCTATGGGCGATCTATTAGCGATTCTGGGGATTTTGGCATTTGTCACACTAATGCTGGGCCTAATATGGGCTTTGGAGCGGGTATGAGCGGAGTTGACCTCGTTCTGCTCGCGATCTCAGTAGCCGTCTTCATTTACCTAGGATTGGCAATTTTCAAAGCTGAGTGGTTTTAATGGGTTTTGCCTTAACGCTGGTAGCTCTCCTAATTGTTTTGGCGGTTGCCTGGCGCTTCCTCGGCCAGTACATGGCCTCCGTCTATGAAGGCCGGACCCGATGGGCATCCTTCATTGAACGGCCGTTCTACCGGCTGATCGGCGTAAATCCCGAAGCCGAACAGTCTTGGCAGCGCTATACGAGTGCCTTGGTAATCTTTTCGGGCCTCTCAATTCTCGCAACATACCTAATCCTGAGATTTCAGGGATACCTCCCCTTCAATCCTCAGCACCTTCCAAACGTGACACCAGCACTTGCCTGGAACACCGCCGTATCATTTGTGACCAATACCAACTGGCAGAACTATTCTGGCGAAACCACCATGTCTTACCTATCCCAAATGGGTGCGCTGGCAGTTCAGAACTTTGTCAGCGCATCTGTTGGGATAGCGGTGGCAGTGGCAGTTATTCGGGGATTCTCTCGAAAGGGATCAAGGACGATCGGGAACTTCTGGGTTGATCTCACGCGAGGCATCGTCTACATTCTTCTGCCTATCTCATTATTAGCTGCGGTGGTCTTCATGGCAGAAGGAGCGCTACAGACCCTGGCTGGACCGGCTCATATCCACAACGCGCTAAATGGTGTCAGCCAAACCATCCCGCGCGGTCCTGTAGCATCGCAAGAAGCTATAAAACAGCTGGGCACAAATGGCGGCGGATTTTTCAACGCCAATGGCGCCGATCCTTTCGAGAACCCGACCGGACTCACAAACTTCCTGTCGATTGCACTCATTCTCTGCATACCGGTTTCACTGACCTACACCTTTGGCAAGATGGTGGGCAGCATTCGCCAAGGCGTCGCCATCTTGACAGTCATGGCTGTTCTATTTGGATCTTGGCTTGCTATCGGGGCAATCGCCGAGCATCAGGCCAACCCTGCGGTAGCGGCCGCCGGAGTCACCCATCAGGTAACGGGCAACATGGAAGGCAAAGAGGTGCGCTTCGGGGACACCTCGTCAGCTCTTTATAACATAACCTCCACTCAGACCTCGACTGGAAGCGTTAACTCAGCCAACGACTCCTACAACCCGATGGGCAGCTTTGCAACCATGACTGGCATGATGCTGGGTGAGGTGTCGCCCGGAGGAGTCGGCAGCGGCCTGTATACCATCCTCTTGTTCGCAATAATCACGGTCTTCATAGGTGGCTTGATGGTGGGCAGGACACCGGAGTATCTTGGGAAAAAGATCCAGGCAACCGAGGTGAAACTGGCTGCGCTGGGCGCACTGGTCATGCCGATAACGGTGCTCGTGCTCACCGGAATTGCAGTCTCGGTTCATGCCGGACAAGTAGCACCGCTAAATAAAGGACCGCAAGGATTCTCTGAGATCCTCTACTCCTTTACCTCCGTGGCCAATAACAACGGTTCCGCCCTGGCAGGACTTAGTTCGAATACCGACTTCTATAACGTCATCCAAACTATCGGCATGTTGCTTGGCCGATTCGCCATAATTGTTCCAGCGATGGCATTGGCCGGAACGCTCGCCGCCAAGAACGTGGTGCCCGCATCGCTAGGAACCTTCAGAACAGATAAGCCTATTTTCGTGGGACTGCTGGCTGGCGTAATCCTGATTGTTGGTGCTTTGACGTTTTTCCCAGCGGTTTCGCTTGGGCCCATCGTCGAGCAGCTTTCGCACGGAAAGTTCTTTTGATGACAACTTTTACTTCATGCGTGTTCTCTACCGCAGAAAGTCCAAATCGATCATTCCGCCAACCTCATTGGCAAAGTTGCGCCTGGTGTCGGGAACCTTTGAATTCGGCTAGCCAAGTGGAGGCTACCGTCAATGTCTGATTCCGAAGATACTCAAATGATTCAAAACGAGAGACAGAATCAAAATGCTTCTGCTCAACCAAGAGGGGTAAAGGCAAGCCGCGGCCTATTCGACATGGAAATCCTGAGACATGCGGGCATCGACGCGCTCAAAAAGTTCGATCCTCGAGTTCAGATCAAGAACCCCGTGATGCTCGTGGTGCTAATAGGTACCGTGATCACCTTAATTGAATCAATCGAGCATCCTAACGTATTCTCGTGG
>DAHVKW010000105.1 GCA_027320695.1 Actinomycetota bacterium
AGGCGCTCCACAGGGAACCCGGGCGCCTGTTCGAGACCTCGGGGAATTTCAGCTACCGACCAGACATGCCGCGGCGTGCCATAGCCATTCGCCTCCGCGACGCGAAGCACGAATCCAAACAGGCTCTCGTTCGAATATGGGCTTGGGGTGCGGACTAGAAGCGGCATCTCACACCGGAGCGTCTTGCTTCTCAAGCCCGGTGCGTTTCGCCCGCACATCCCTTCCACTCTTCGTAGCCATCGGAGCCAGCGGTTTCCCGGTCCTTTGTCCGTTGCTGCGGGGACGCTTTGGAGCTTCTTCCGTCGCCGTACCGATGGTCGAAACTCTATCCAATATGTCCTGAGTCGGCACAGTTTGGAACCGCCGACTGAACGGACGCTCCACGGCTGAAAGTTCTTCTGGATTCCACACGGACTCAAGATGTGCTTTGTCTAAATCCTCCAGTGTGATCTTGTTGCTATTGCTGTCGATAGCATTCCACACAGACGATCGTAGTAATTTGCTGACATAACCCATGAGCCCGCCAGTCGCGCAATAGCACCTAAATGCCATGTCCTCTGAATCAAGTTCAGGCAATTTGAAGTGTTCAGAAAGCGCGGCATGAAATGCCTCAAGGATTGCTATGAACTCTGCTCGGTCATCGTCGATTTGCCAGAGGAATCTCGGCATCGAGATCGGCGCAAGGAATCTTCCTTTCAACTGTTCATTTAGCCCAATTACTTGAGTACAAATCGGCAGACCTGCGACAACTAACACACTGTTGGTGTCTTCAACTAAGTTTTTTAACCAGTCGGTGACTCTAAGCATGTCACGATTATAGAAATGCTGGAACTCATCAATGAGGATTGCCTTTGTCCCCACAGCTTTGAGTAAATCGCCCACTCTCGCCGTTCTTGCCTGTTCCCCTCCTTTGTCGGCTCTCGGATCACCTACGGCACGCAGCATCAGTTCGGCAAGCCCTTTGGTCGTTGGCTTGGACGGCGTTCTTACTCGCAAGATTGGTATATGCATCCCATCAGTAAGCCGCCTTGCGGGATGACGAGAGAAGAACTCTTCGAGTACCCGAGTCTTTCCGGTCCGCGATTCCCCGATGATTGCAATACTGATAGCCTGAGATGATCCCTCCGAATGCCTGAAGCACTGTTCAATTCTATTTATTGCACTATTGAACGCGGTGTGTGGGATGAGAGTATGATCGATTAGATTTCTAAGATTTTTGTTCTTCATTCTTTTTGCTCATTGTTGTTATTGTCGTCGTCTGTGGAAGGCGCGCGCTCTCTGTACTCGGGAGTAAAGTGCTTCCGTGCTAATGGTCGCGCCGCGTCCGCACCGGGGGTGTCCGCGTCAGTCGTCATCACCTCAGCCGGTCGCGGTAACCCAGCTGTATCATTCAGTGTCGTATTGGGTCGGTCAGTCGGCTGACTTGCTTCCCGTTCTTTTGTGGCACCTGAGGCGGTCTCGACGGTTTCCAGAAGCGCCGCATCTCCTTTGAAGCGAGCCATTTTTGCGCGGGTTTTCACCCTCTTTCGCGCAAAGTCTGCGTTCACGAGCTCGGAAATGCGCTCCTTTGCTGCTAGCCACGAATCTGTCGACACTTGTTCCAATTGCTGAGCCGCATATCGCTTGCAGACTTTGTGCTGCCAAAGCGAGAGACCCTTTGCGTAATCGGCGCGTATCGCGGGCACTGAGTACATTTCGTTTTTACCAGGCTGGACTACAACGATCTTTCCGAGATCCGTCGGGTCCACGCGGATGTCAACGTCAAAGTTTTCGCTGAATTTCCTTCGCAATTCCGCTAGCTGCGGCGAGTTGTAGAATAGCCCGTAAAGCTCTATACCTTTGTGTGTCAGCGTCCTGACTTCACTTGCACCAAGGATTGCATCTAATCTGACAGGATCGTCTGCCAGCCTAATCTCGTCCGGGGATATGCTGCTTTCCCACATTGAGGCCGGTGATGCGCCCAAGGTGCGATGCGGCCGTTGGTGGTATACATCGACTATCCAGGTATAAAGAATCTCCCTGAGTGTGCTGTATCGAATGACCGCTGTTTTAGTTGGATCGTAGTCATTGCGCTCAAGAATGTTCGAGAAGCTTGTTCCTGGTTTTCCGTGAGCGACACCGCGATTTAGCGTACCAATCAGCCTCTCGACATACGGTTTGAACCAGGGAGTCCGTCTAGGGCAATATTCGAGTTCAATGCCGAGCGTGTAGCAAGCATTCTCCAGACTCTTACTGTGAAACTCCATGCCGTTGTCGACGACCAGTACCGACATCACTCCGTGCGCGGCCCACGGACTTTGGATTCCCGGGAATTGTTCCTTCAACCACTCTTTGGGTGTAATTGCCTGCTTGAGGCACTTCGAAACGGTCAGATAGCTCGGAGGCTCGAAGCTCACATGAACACCAAGCACGCAACGCGTGAATCGGTCAATACAAACAGTTAGCCACGGGCGCCCGAGTGGCAGTGACGTCGCTTCATCAATGACGAGAATATCGAGCTGGGTGTGATCAATCTCTGCCTTCTCAAGCGGCGCAGTCGAGACAAGATGACTCTTGACCCAGCGAAAGCGCTTCGTAGCAACCTGTCGTCCAAATCGGGCTTCGCATCGCTCGAAAGCTGACGTTTCTGCGATGACTCGTTCGACCAATCGCCGTGTTGGACGTGGCAGCCATATCGGTTTAGGCCGGAGTTCATTTTCTTTGTTAACTTCGTAGAGCGCTTTATCCAGCGCATCCTGGAGCGTTCCGCGCTCCCGTGTGAGGTACTTCGTCTCTACTGCATCCCTGACAATTTCGCGCACTTCTTTTGGATATCGACTGACCGTGTTTCCTTTCTTGTCGTTGCGATCGATGAGGGAGGTGATATCTCGGCCAGCAGTTTGGAACGCCTTCTTCCACCGCAATACTGACGAGGCGCCTGGCGGTCGCTTCGGCTGTCGAAGTTTCTGCCACGCTTCAGTGACAATTGGTTTTATTTTTCGGCTGTCGCTTGGCATATCGAGGACAGCCATAACGTACGCACGCCGTATCTTTGCCTTCTCCCATTGCTCTTCGGAGAAATCTAGCCGGGTTTTGCGCTGGTCATTTGCCAGCGGTATCTGCGTCGTGGTTTCAAATCGTAGTAGTCCGCTGGAATACGCCTTTCGCAGTTCCGCATCTGTTAGTTCTTTGATCCGACGCGTGCGCAAGTCACTGAGTTGCCAAGTCTCCTTATCGATCTTCGCAAGCAAGGTATGCGTGCGTCCATCGAGCTCGATGATTGCTCCAGTTTTAAGGGAACTTGTACCCATCAGTGCCTCCTGTCAGCTCCTCAGCATAAATTGCGTGCCGTCGCTAATTCGTGCGTTGCGATCAAATTTGAGTACCCCTTCAAGTGTCAGGCGAGCTAGATTTGCCCGACCTCGGGGACCGAGTATTCCTTCCTTCGCTGCACCCCAGGTTACAAACGGAGCCGACAGCAGGATTTGCCGAATCCGTTCACGATCGTCTACTGCGACAGGTACTCGGCCGTACTTGAGTAGTGTCTCGGCATTGGCAAGGTGCGGACCGGTTCTTATTTCTTCGGCGACAATCATGCGGTAAGCAAATCCGGCCTGTGGCAGAACGTCCGTGAGGTACAGTGTTCTTTCGACTATTTCCGGACGTGCGGCATCAGAGGCGGACTTCACTTCCCAGAGTTCCCGATAGCCATTGCGCCATTCCACGAGAAAGTCTGGGTAATGCCGGCGTGATTCGCCGTGATTCGTGTAGCAGATCGTGAGAGGTTGCTCGCGGAACAAGGCAACTTCGGGATCTGCGTCAAGCAGCCGCGCTACTGCACGTTCGTGGGGTGATTCCCACTGGATACTTCTCCCGGTCTTCCAGCTCGGATACTTACCGGTGCTTCGGCACTGACTGCGGGAAACTACAGTTCGGGCCCTCAGTTCCCCATCTTCTGGGTATCGGAGAAAGAGATCCCCGGATGCCAGCGGAATGCGCGCTAATGGGTTCCTCGTCGGTTTCGTCTCGCGGAATTCAGGTTCGTTTGACATATCTCACTCCAGCTATGTGGCCAAATTGGCTGCTGGTGTGTAGAACCCTAGTTTTACTTTCCCTTTCATCACTCTCTATGCGACTATTATCGCATATGTGCGATGTTTCTCGCAAGTTTGTGTTTTGAGTGATACCGTGTCGCGATGAACTGGGAGAAGGAAGCGTCGCGAATCATCCGCGCTGAGGTTGTGCGCCGGGGCATCACCTACCGAGAGTTGGCGCAGCGCCTCCAGGAGCTAAAAGTCATGGAGACGGAACGCTCTATCGCGAGCAAGCTGTCGCGCGGCAGTTTTTCGTTTGTGTTTGGACTGCAGTGCTGCCGCGCTCTCGGCATCAAGACGCTAGAAGTGCGCATGCCGGCAGAAAGTGAGTCCGACGGTCCTAGCTCGGACGCCGAGCACGAGTAATCTCACTAACGCGAGGGGCGAGGAGTGACGATTGGGGAACTTCTGGAATGACGTCGGTGACGGACTTCGAGATGTGGGGCAGCGCCTCTCACAAGTCGTCTAGTCGACTCCAGCCGATTTCTGTCTGATAGGAACGGTCAGCCGACTCTCGGTACGAACACTTGACGAATCGCCTTGTGGGTTAGGCCAGCAGGAAATAGTCTGGATTTGACCATTGACTGGTGCGAGGTGGGTATCGACGTGACCTCGAAAACTAACACACTGGTGCGCCAACAGTATTTGGTGCCGAAACGCAGTGTGAACAGACTGCGGGAAATGAGCCGCTCAGAGGGTATTTCCGTAGATGCTCTTGTGAACCGCGCAATCACTACGCATACCTCGGGGTCTGAAGCCCGCTCTCGACCTGCAGAGCACAGGGCCGCAGAGGCCCTGCTTGCGGCCACACTCAGCCATGTCGAAGCCGCCTTTATCCGGATGGATGCGTTGGCGACTGAGGCACATCGACGTCAAAGCGCTTTGGGGAGCCCTACTCTTCGGGCGCGAGTCCGACAAGAGACCAAACGTTGGTTTTCGAGTCATCCACGTTTGGCGCAAGCGATCACCGCAGCTTTGGCTCCGCCTCCTCTGAGTTCAGCTTCTGGTCGCCAAATGCGCCGACGACGTCAGTGATTCATGCCAAGGTGCGTCGCGTCGTTCACGCAGATTTCTATGGCTGATATCGGGTTGGCTGAATGCCGTCCTTGAAGTCGCAGCGACATCATTGGTGGCCGGAGGCGGTATCGCAATTCTGGGTTGCGCCCGAAGACGGGCTCACCGGCTGGATTCGCCCCAACGGAATAGTAAAACGGCTCCCACCAAAGAATCTCGGCGGGATTAGCAATGGCCACGCAGTCAAGTACAGCAAGGACCCTCACGATAGCACGGGTGTAGACGCGAGCTTTGAGGCGGAGTTCGCGCAGGCAGACTCAGCGTTTCCGACAATGATCAAATGGCTTAATTCGCTTGAGTTCCAGAGTCTTGAATCTCGTCATGGCACTGAGTGCTTCACCCCGATTAACTCTAACGATGCAGAAGTGGCTCTTCTTTTAGAGTGCTTGGTTTCACTCGTTGTTCGGAGTCCCATGACACGTGCGGCATCTGTCCGATTCTGCGAGGCGCGGCGCGGCCCACTCCCTGCTCGGGAGCGGAACGCGCTAATTTCAATGAATCTCTGGCATCTTCAACGGAGGTTTGTCGACGGTCTCGGTGTGAGCGGAAAGTTTGTAGTGATATTTTCACCGTCGCGAGAATTTATTTTTGGAGACGGCTTCTTCAGCAATTTTCAGCCAGTAAATCTGCCAGAACTTCCTAAAATGCTTGTGCCGATAACGCCGAGAATAGCGGTCCTGTACGTACGGCCGTTTCGATACCGAACAGAGCCTAGACTATCGACGTTGTCAGTGGACGCAGAGCATGCGGATGCACTGAATCTTGCTGTTCATGTTTACGCAAAAGAGAATATCTTCTTTCGGCAGGAGCAGCCAAACCTCTCTCCGTACTTTTCGGGATCTAGTCATCTTACTTTTTGCAATAGTGCTAATCCAGTAGATCGGCTGATTGAATTAATCCCCGGATGTTCGGTGTGAACGACCCGAAAAAGCAGCACGTTATCCCTCGGCTTCATCTCCAATATTTTACTGGCGAAGATGGGCGTGTTTGGACATACGACGCACTGAGTGGACGCAGATGGTCTCGTATACCTGAAGAGACAGCAACAGAACAACACTTCTACTCGTTTGAGCGATCTGATGGAACGTTAGATACTAGGCTGGAAGATAACCTCGCCAGAATCGAGGATCGCGCAGCTCCGATCTACAAAGCCATATTAGATGGCAACATTCACGGCCTAGCACCACAGTCGCGGATGGACTTTGCGCATTTTGTTGGGTTGATGTATTCACGTACTCGGTCTGTGCGTCGCCAAGCCGCAACATTCTTTGGGCAGTTCATACAGAGTGCGTTATACGCCAAGGCCCTGAGCTCCCGCTCTTTCAATGCATTCATTCAAACTTTCGAATCTCGCTCAGGCCGAACTCTTACTGAGGATCAGCGTGCGAGGGTACGGGAGGGGATGCTAGATCCATCGCGGTTCC
>DAHVKW010000106.1 GCA_027320695.1 Actinomycetota bacterium
CGGCCGCGGATTTCGGGGGCCGCCGTGCCTTGAAGCAATGCAAGATAAAGAGCCATGAAGGCCGATTGGCTCGCTCCAACGAGAAGCGCTCCCGCCAGCGCAAGTGGTGAGCTCCGAGAGGTTCCTAGAACGACAAGTGACAGTCCGCTCACCACGCCAGTGAAAGCCAGCATGAATTTCAGATCAAGCCACCGGGCAAAGATAATTACCAAGAATGCGCCGACAATCGCACCAATGCCCACAGTCACAAGCAGAGTGCCATAAATTCCGCTGCTTCCCTGAAGATTTGATTCAGCAAGCTTAGGCAGCATGCCAGTATAGGCCATTGTCAGTCCGCAATGAAGTCCAACCAATACGAGGAGCGCGCCGACCAGACGCTGCTTGGTGGAGACGTAAACAAGGGCTTCCTTGAGCGGATTGTAAATGCCGCGCTGGGTGGAGAGGCCCTGAGGAACGTGCTTTCTAAGACTGATTGAAAGTGCGCAGGCATTTCCATAGCAGATGCCACTGAGGATGTATACCGAAATCGGTCCAAAGCGCACAAGCAAGGGTGTCGCGAGTGCCGGCCCAAGAAATTCGGATCCTTGCTGGGCAATCCGAATCATCGCTCCTCCATTGACCATGCGTCGAACACCGATAACAGCCGGTGTCAAAGATGCCCACGCCGGGTTTTGAATCGCGTTGCCAATCCCGACTCCGGTCGTCGTCGTCACAAGCAGTCCGAGGCTGAGGTGACCAAAATAGAGAAATACAGCAGCCAGAAGGGCAGATGTCATGGCGATCGTTTGACCGATAGCCATTTGTGTTGCTTTGTTCATACGGTCTGCCGCGGCACCTGCGATCGGACCCACAAATGCCACAGGAATCAGAATACAAAAGGCGATAATGCTTGACCAAAAGGCGGATCGGCTGATTTTATAAGCTTCCCACCCAGCTACAACGATGAGGCTGAATCGACCGGAATTCCCACTCAATATGCTCGCCCAAATCCGCCCAAAACCAAATACCTTGAAAGAGGCGAACATTGAGACGTCCTGTTCGACTTCTCCAATGATTGCCTCTCGTGGCGTTTGAGCTGTATCTTTGCTATCGGGCACTTGGGATGGGCACTTATCTTTGTGAGCAGATATTGTCAAGCAATAAAACGTCTTATGACTTCAATATGAATCAAGCTAGCCGTGCTGAAGAAATTGTTGTCAGCCTACTCTGCGTCGCTGATTCAGGAAATGTTACCACCGAGGACACTGCCGAGTTCGAAACCTCCATACGGCAGTATCTGCGTCGGATGCGACGAGAACCTTTTACAAGTGGTCGATGCCGCAGTCAGGGGGTAAGTTGCGCCAGCCTGGCTGTTATCCGCGAGATGAGCGCCACACGCGGTTGTCCTCACCTTCGGACCATAGGTTTTTATGTGGGTTTCTGGCTTGATCCTGCCCCTTCGTCAAGGAGTATCTCTTTTCGCTAAATAATCGGGAGCAGATACACTCATATTGCGATTCGTTGACAGCACTATAGGTAAATTGCTCGCGGTAACGCCCATCCCGGCCCCGAACGAGCTATTTGTTCGCGCTTCTTGTCGTTGGAATTGATCGTTGATATCGTCAGGCTTCAGGCTATTGCCTACCATGTCTTCAATCCCGGGTCCGGTCTCCGGCTGGAGAGAATACTTTGAATCCTGTCACGGAATATATTCGCAAATGGCAAGTCATTATTGAGCGCGAATGGATATCCCAGCGTGGACAAGGTCACATGAACTGCGGTTTGGGGGCTTCGATACGGTCGAGAGAGGAGGAGAGCTGGCCGAAACGTTCAGCGCGTGATTGCCAGTCAGAATAAGCTTGCATGATCTCTTCATGGTTGCGGGCTACGAAGTTCCACCACATCAGAGGATTATTTGGAAATGGTGCGCCCCCAATTAGTAGAAAAGTGGTTGGCTCGCGGGCCGTCAATGGCAGTTCATATCTGTCGGCACCGAAATACGCCAGATTTCCGGGCGCGATCATATGAGACTGGAACCCAACCATGCCCTGAAGCACAATTAACCCGTATTCAAAGTCCTTTCGAAGTTCGAAGACGCTCGAGCCGATTCCAAGTGTCGCTTCGATCCCAACGATTGGAGTGTCTGTTCTGGCGCTCGAGGTGGCTCCTCCAAAACTTCCCAAGAAAACCTTCGCTGACGCGTTGTCAAAAGTAGCTTCCGGAATCGCATCGTGATGTTCGAAGGCCGGCTCGCCATTGCGCGTCGCATCGGGTTGGGCAACCCAAAGCTGGATTCCATGCATGCTGGTGATCTTCCGTCCTGAGAATTCTTCGGAATGGGTAACTCCCTTGCCGGCGGTCATTAGGTTAAGCTGCCCGGGATGAATCGGCTGTTCGGACCCAAGGCTGTCTCGATGAACTATTTCGCCCTCAATGAGCCAGGTCGCGGTTTGCAGTCCGATGTGAGGATGGGGCCCGACTTCCATTCCCCGTTTTCCATTGAGAGTTTCGGGCCCAAAGTGGTCAGCGAAACACCAGGCCCCAATGGTTCTTCTTTGTCTCTTAGGCAAAGCGCGTCTCACCTGGGTATTGCCGACCACAGCAACTCGGGATGGATAAAGCTCGAACGAAGATCGTAAAGCTGGCTCTGTTTTCTCTTCGATGCTTGCCGCGGAATCCGCTTGCGATATCGGTCCACTCATTCTTTTAACGCTATCAAGTACAGGGGAGAGTTGAACGTTGTTAAGCGCGCAGAAGTGATATGTTCAAGAAATGTCGCAGGAAATGGATGAGTCGAAACCTAGCGTGCCCGTTGGCAGGAGGGTCTTCCTCGGCATTGCGGGTTTGGGGATGCTGGGCATTGTATTTGGCTCGCGGCTTCAAAGAGCAGTTGGTGAAACAGTAGGCACAGGTCTTGGAGGGCTACTCCCAGGAGGAAACCGCTTCAGAATTTATAGCATCACTGGTTCATTTCCAAACATTGTGAGCAGTGACTACAGGCTGAAAGTGTCCGGTTTGGTCGACAATCCGATGACCCTCACTATCGAGGATCTCAAAGCGATGCCGCCTGTCCATCTGGTTAAAGATTTTCAGTGCGTGACCGGATGGAGAGTGTCTCAGGTGCACTGGGAGGGGGTCAGACTTTCTGACGTTATTGACGCTGCCGGAGCAAGCAGCAAGGCGGGAGGCGTCGAGTTCAGCTCATATGACGGCGCAGACACAGAGAGCCTAACGCTAAGCCAGGCGCGTCGTTCGGATGTGATTGTCGCTTACCGTATGTTTGGAGGTCCCATTACGTCGTCTCACGGAGGTCCGGTGAGGTTGTATGTGGCGCCGATGTATGGCTACAAATCACTCAAGTGGCTTTCCGAGATCCGGTTAGTGGAGAAGGCCTCACCTGGTTATTGGGAGCAAAATGGCTATCCTGTGGACGCTTGGGTAGGCAATTTCGATGGACGCCAGGATGCGCCGATCACTTGAGGGGAGAAAAAGTGCGGGAATCCCAATGCTTCTGAGGTTTGACTCTATCGAACGCATCGTCCATTGGATGAGCGCTTTGCTTTTCACGGTATTGATCCTGACTGCGGCTCCGCTCTATTTTGTGCAAGTCGAGAGAATCGTTGGACGCCGCGCGCTAATTGCGGATATCCACACCTGGACCGGGATTCTGCTTCCGCTCCCGCTTTTGGTCGCACTATCCGGATCATGGGGATCAGGCCTTCGGGCCGACATCAGGCGCTTCAACTATTGGACCATGGGGGAGCTCAAATGGCTTAGGACCTTTGGCGCCAATCCCGGTTTGCAATTGGGAAAGTTTAATCCTGGGCAGAAGATGAATGCCATTTTCGTGGGCTCGTCGATGCTGGTGATGTTCTGCACCGGCTTTGTGCTCAAGTGGTTTAATTTTTTTCCATTGTCCTGGCGGACCGGTGCCACCTTTGTGCATGACATTTTTGCTGGCGCCATTGTTGTGGTTATAACGGGGCACGTCGCGTTCGCTTTAGCTAATCGAGAAGCATTGAAGTCGATGATTACAGGACGTATTTCTGAGCCTTGGGCATCTAAGCATGCTCCGCGCTGGCTGGCTGAAGAAGCGGACGATCGTCCAGAGATTGTTTAAGAGCTGCGCCTGCAAGACCTGATGGCGGCTGCGAATCAAAATTGATCGGAATTCGCAACTCGATCAGAGCTGGAGCTGTGCTGGCGCACGACGCGAAGCCGACGGATTACCTCAGGGCAATGTCGGAAGGTTCGAATTTGCACTCTTGTTTATCTGGGGTACTCCGAAGTTGATTTCAATTGTTTTCAGCAGGGAATAATGATCAAGGTGCTGAGAGATGACCTGTCCTTTGCTGAGACCTGGTTCGATGACGAGCGTTAGTATATGTCCGCCTCCTCCAGTCGAAGCTATGCTCCCATCGTAGGTAAGACCGCGATGATCACCTCCGTTGCCTTCATCCCATGTCACATAAAGCGCTCCGTTTTGCTTCCATGCCGGCAGAGAGACGATTTGATTTACCATTTTGTTGAGCCATACTCCGGCAGCCGCGGCCGAACAGTTGTGCCCGTCATTGCAAAGATTCGGCGTTATCCAAATGAAATTCGGAAGATTCGCCGATGAGTTAGCGAACTGTGAAGTTAAGTGACTGAGCGGCTTGATGTCCGAACACAACGTCAAGTTGGACCGGATGTTGTCGAAGTAGATAAATGGGTCATGCTTGCCGGCGTACATCCCGTCTGGTGCGTATGGGGATAGGTAACAGTCATTCGGAATGGATTCCATGTAGGCCGCCCAGGGAATTCCGTTTTGACTCAGTTCGGTTGGCAAGTTAGGAGCATTGACGAAACATCCCGTGCAGTCAGAGGAGATTCCAAATGTCGATCCGCCAAT
Organism: Actinomycetota bacterium; assembly: GCA_027320695.1. Lineage (GTDB taxonomy): Bacteria > Actinomycetota > Acidimicrobiia > Acidimicrobiales > Acidimicrobiaceae > SCQM01. The sequence continues at coordinate 4,871 of DAHVKW010000106.1, forward strand.
CATTGACAGGTAGTTGGGAAGAGATGGATGTGTCGTAGCAAAGTAGTTGGTGGCGTATGCCCAGCGATGGGCTAGCTGACTCAACTGTGGAGTAGCCATTGCCGCACGGTAGCCGAGGTTTTCCATGACGATTACAAATATGTGGGGATGCTTCGCTTGAGAGGCGTTGGCTGCAGTCGTTGTGGTGGTCTGGGTGATGGATGTAGTGGAAGTTGTCGGTGAATCAGCTGCAGAGGCCGCGCCACAGCTCGCAACAACAAGCGCCAGAACGGCGATTAAAAAATAAAGTTTGATCTTTCTCGTCATGCGTTTACAAGGCTACATCGCGAAAACCTTTTGGATCCGATCACTGGCTTGCAAATGCTGAACGCCCCCTGAGGGGGATCCCCGAGCTTCAGACATTGGCAAGCCAACTACAATGTCGATTGATTTTATCGTTCCAAATCCGTTGTTTGTTGATCCGTACAATGAGCCCCAGATTCATTTGCAAGCCGAGTGGAGAGTGTGATGACGCCTATACTTCAAAGTTTCAGCCAGGGCCGCTGGCAATCGGGCGGGGGAGATACAGCGCCTCTGCTCGACGCCTCAACCGGTGAAGAGGTTGCCCGTATTCCACGGGTTGGTCCAGACGTTGCCGCGATGCTGCAGTTTGCCAGAAAGATTGGCGGTCCGGAAATCCGCAAGCTTACCTTCACGCAAAGGGCCGCGATTCTCAAAGAACTGGGAAAGTATCTATTCGGACATATCGAGGAATTTGCTGCAATATCATCTCGTACGGGCTCAACCAGACGAGACACGGCTGTCGATGTTGACGGTGGAATTGGAACTGTCGCCGTTTTCGCCAGCAAGGGCGGACGCGAACTTCCTGATTCGACGATTCTTTACGACGGGGACATCGAACTATTGGGTAAAGGCGGAACCTTCGGCGGAAGGCACATCTATAGTTCCAGACTTGGCGTTGCAGTGCAGATCAATGCTTTCAACTTTCCAGTTTGGGGAATGCTCGAGAAGTTTGCGCCCGCATTTCTGGCCGGAATGCCCTCAGTTGTAAAGCCGGCGAGCCAGACCGCCTATTTAACGGAGGCAGTGGTCCGCAAGATTGACGAGTCCCATCTGCTGCCGGAAGGGGCAATCTCCCTTTTGTGCGCGGGTCCAGCGGGATTGATGGAAAACCTGACGGGCCAGGACACCGTATCTTTTACCGGCTCCGCAGGTACAGCGCAGGCCCTGCGAAGCCATGAGGTGGTCACTGGCCGATCGGTACCATTCAATGCCGAAGCGGATTCCTTGAACTGTTCAATACTTGGAACAGACATTGTGCCAGAGGACGATGAATTCGGAATCTTTATTGAGCAACTTGTCAATGAGATGGTAATAAAGGCGGGCCAAAAGTGTACTGCTATACGCCGCGCGTTTATCCCAGTTTCCATCATCGATGAGGTCGCCGAGGCAATATCGGCGCGATTGGCTCAGACGGTAGTGGGCAATCCTTCGGACCCCAGCGTACAGATGGGACCGCTGGCGAGTTTGGCGCAGCGCACAGAGGTACGAAACAATATCCAGAAACTCCTTGCCGCTGGTCAGGTTGTTTACGGCAATCCCGCCACCGTAAAAG
>DAHVKW010000107.1 GCA_027320695.1 Actinomycetota bacterium
CTCCCCTCAAAGTCACCTCGACCACCTCTAGCGCTGTTGAGATGATCTCTTGATCGATATCCAGGGATACGAACTGACGCGCTAGATCGATCACCTGCTTGGCATTCCGTACAAAATCTCCCGCCGACATCTGGCTTTGCGCGAGCACCTGTGACAATTCTCGTCCCGTCGCCCACTCGTACGCCATCTCAATGAAGCCGGGATCCGCCTCACGCGTGAGCGGAATACTCATCGCCGTCTCCTCTGCGACTAGATCCCCCCACATCCGTGACACTTCGATGTAGCGCTTCGACAGTCTATGAGTCGGGAACACCGGGCCGTATCGGCCGGATCTGCGGGATTCGAAGGTAAATACCGACAACATCGCGGCAAATTCGGGTACCGTAAGGCCATTGAAAATCCCATTCTCCAGAGCCAGGATCACCAGAAGATCGCACTCGTGGTAGAGTCTCGCAAGCCTTTGGCCGGATCGCGTAAGCTGCCAGCCGTCAAGCATCCCACGGCCCGACAGTATCGCCAATACCCTGTCGAACTGCCTTGCCAATGACTCGGAATTAGATTTGATTTTTGTCTTGGTGCCCGTAATACGGGTTTCGAGCCTAGCAAGCTGCTTTGCAGCGGTTACATGATCGTTGAAGGACGGACACTTCGACAGGGCCCGCTCCAGCAGCTCCAATTCCCTCCGCTTCACCGTAACTTCGCGAAGACTCGCCCTTGATGGCGCCGAGGCGATCAAAGGCTCTGACATGGCCAGATCCGGCAGATCGCATTCTTTGAGCGACCGGGCAAGATAGTCCGTGAAATCCTGCGAATGGGGATCAAAGGGCGCTTTAACGGGTATGTGCGCGACCGACTCCGGCGGGAAAGCGAAATCGGTGCCTGCAAAACTATGCCGGAATCCCATGGTATCCACTAGCCCGACAGCAATCCGTCCATTTTTCCTGCGGGAAGTCCAAGCAACCGCGGCTCTGGTCATTTGAGCGGAATCTTCAGATTCAAGCGCCAACACGTCGCCTGGACTTAACTGCTCCAACGTCGACAGAACTTCGCGAGAAGTGCCGGCCTTCTTTGAAGCCGGCATCCTGTCTGTGACACCCATCCTCAGCGCATGATTTAGTTCCAGATATCGAAGAATGGAGCCTAACTCGCAGTTCGCCTTGGACTCCAGCAGCATTCTTTGGTTTTTGAGCTTGGATAATTCGGCCTCCAAATGAACAATCTCGGCATCGGACCGGTACTGCGCGAAAGAAAGATTTAAAAGATGATGCGCAGTCTCAGGGGTAAATCCTTCGACGAGATTGGCGGCCATGTTGTAGGTTGGCCGAAAAGAGGAAGACAGCGGATAAGACCGGTTTGTGGCTAACGATGCCACTTGCGAAAACGGCACCATCGGAGACCACAACACCGCGCAATAGCCAACGTCGTCAATGCCCCGCCTACCAGCCCTGCCAGCTAACTGCGTATACTCCCCGGGAGAAAGCTGCTCGTGGCGATCACCATTGAACTTGGTCAACTTTTCGATGATCACTGATTTGGCAGGCATGTTGATTCCAAGCGAGAGCGTCTCAGTGGCGAATACCACTTTGGCCAATGAACGGGCAAAACACGCTTCCACGATCTCTTTGAACGGTGGAACCATTCCCGCATGGTGGGAGGCAATACCGGATTCAAGCGCCTCCAGCCATTCGGCGTAGCCCAGAGCCTGCAGATCCTCATCGCTGAGCGCTTGAACCTTCGATTCCGCTATCTCCCGGATCATAGCCCTCTCTGAGGGGCTGGTTAGACGGATACCGGCATAGAGACATTGCCGCACCGCCTCATTGCAGCCATTTCTAGAGAAAATGAAATAAATCGCCGGCAGCAGTCCCCACTCTTGAAACTCTTCTACAACCTCGACCCGCCGCGGAGCAAAATATCGGACTCTCCGCTTGGATCTTGACGAATAACCGCTGATCCCGGGTCCATCAAAATGAGAACCAGCCGGATTAATTCGTCCATCCATCTCGGTCGGAATCATCAAAATCGAATCCGACCGGCGCTCTCCGACAAGGTAGAAATGATGAAGCTCGACCGGGCGCTTCTCTTCTATGATTGCCGCGGTAGATCCCCTAACGGTACCAATCCACTCGGCAAACTCCTCCGCGTTAGACACTGTGGCCGATAGACATACAAGGTCAACCTCAGGCGGCAAATGAATGATCACCTCCTCCCAAACCGCACCACGATAGGGATTCTGAAGGTAATGGACTTCGTCTAGAACCACGTACTCCAGTTCAAGAAGATCCCGCGACGACGAGTAGATCATGTTCCTAAGAACTTCAGTGGTCATGACGACCACGTTGGCATCAGGCCTAATTACGTTGTCGCCAGTCAGAAGCCCCACTTTGTCAGAGCCATAGATTTCGCAAAATTCCAAATACTTTTGATTGGAAAGAGCCTTCAGAGGGGTGGTGTAAAACACTCTCCGGCTATGGCTCAGGGCCCTTTCAATTGCAAAGCGAGCGACGACGGTCTTGCCGGATCCAGTCGGAGCCGCCACTAAAACCGATTCTCCCCGTTCCAGTGCGGCTATTGCCTTGTTCTGAAACTCGTCAAGCTCGAAACCTATCCGCCTGACAAAGTCTTGTTGGACTGACATGATCTTCCGCTTGTAGTCGTTGGACACATTCTAGTACAGATACTACGGCTGCTTTTGATATTGCCTAAGCTATTGCAGCCGACGTCGCTTTCTTTCTCGACCTTAAAATGAGTCTTCCCACCACAATTGCGATCTCGTAGAACAACACCATCGGCAGCGCCATCGCGAACAACGAAAAGGGGTCGGACGAGGGTATGAATATCGCGTCTGCAGCAAATATGATCACAATCGCCCAGCGTCTAAATTCACTCAGCCGCTTTGGAGTGACAACGCCAGCAATTTCCAATGACACTAGCAGTACCGGAAACTCGAACGCGACCCCAAAGGCCACCATCAACAACAGAATCAGGTTGAGATAGCTCGAGGGGCTGTAAATCTGAGTAAGATGCGGGCCAGCTGCACCTGAGAGAAATCTGAGCGCATGAGGAAATGTCAGGTAAGCGATGTATGCACCGAATGCAAAGAGCAGCACCGAGACAACAACGAACGGAATCGCATACTTCTTCTCATTCCTGCGTAGTCCCGGTGTGATAAACCGCCACAGCTCCCACAAGATGATCGGAAGGGCCAGCGCAATTCCACCGAAAATCGAGATCTTTATCCTTAGCGCGAACCCGTCAAGCGGCCCAGTCACATAAAGAGAACAGTGGCCAGGCCCGACAATCGAGCAGTACGGCGTAAGAAAGAAGTTGAGTATGCGGTTGTAGACCAGATACGCCAGGATGGATGTTACAAACACTGAACTGAGGATTATGACTAGGCGTCTCCTGAGTTCTGCCAAGTGCTCCATCAGGCTCATCTCTGATGACCTTGACCTGGGCCTGAACCTCTTAAGAACTTTCAACATAAAATCAATTCAGCCTAGGATCTACGTGCCCGAAGCCACTTTCACCCTCGCTAAAGCCCCAACCTTGGAATTCCGTATTTTCCGTATTCTGGGAAGACCTCCAATCCTCCCCTCTTGTCGGACCAGGAGTGCCCTGAATTGTCGCCGAAGGCGTACCTTCCCCACTTGGCTGCTGATCGCCCGTGTTTTGGAAAATCGAGGGAATTATTCCACCTACGCCAGAAGACGCCGACTTCAAGACGTCAGTGAACGGCGACGCCACGCTGTTCATTTGATTCACTGCTCCGTTGATCTCAGCTTGCAGTCGATTCCGGACTCGCTGGAATTCGCCCCACCAAGCGCCGACCTGCTTGGTAAATCCAGGAAGCTTCTCCGGTCCAAGAACAACCAGTGCAACTATTAGTACTATTGCAATTTTCGTCGGGTCTAAGTTGCCCACAATTTAGATAGTACCCTCGGCACGGGAAATCATGGCACAATACACCCAAGAGAACACCTGAGTAGCTATCCAAATACCTTGAACGAGCTCAGAGGCCAGTACCTAAGGACCACCCTCCCGACGATTAACTTCTCGGATATCGGACCGAAAAATCTCGAATCCTCAGAATCTCCTCGATTATCTCCCATGACCCATAGCTCTCCGGGCGGGATCTTCTGTAAGGAAACCCCAGACGTAACTGTCCCGGGCGGCAAGTACGGCTCGGAAAGTGGAATTCCGTTTACGTACAATTTGCCATTTGCGGATGACACTGTGTCGCCCGGCAAACCAATTACCCTCTTGACGAGATCCTTTATCGCCGGATTGAAGCTGTCGTTTGGAGGCGTCTTGAAAACAATAATATCTCCACGATGAACCGGATGAAAATCGTATGCTAGCTCATTGACAAGAACGCGATTACCGACTTGCAGAGTAGGGATCATCGATCCGCTAGGTATAAAAAACGACTGAAAAACGAAGCTGCGAATTGCAAATCCGAAAACCAATGCAACCAGCAGAATGAGCACCGTATCTCTAATGTTCCTCTTGGCATTTCGTGATAATGGTCGTGGCGACGCAGAATCAGAACCAACAGAAGGTCCGTGTTCTCCCAATCCTTCTAAACCTTCCTAAAGACTTTCAATTAGCCTGTCCACCCGCTCATCTTCCGACTTGAATGGATCCTTCAACAGCACCGTTCGCTGAGCCTGGTCATTCAACTTCAGATGAACCCAGTCAACCGTGAAATCGCGTTTCTTTTCCTTAGCCCTGGCGATAAATTCCCCACGGAGCTTGGCCCGAGTGGTTGGCGGAGGGTTGTTAGCAGCATAGTCGATTGCTTGGTCAGTAACAATGCGCTCGACCATCCCTCGACCCTGCAGCTTGTAGAAGACACCACGCGCCGTGTTCACGTCGTGGTACTGGAGGTCCAGCAAAGAAAGCTGAGGATCGGCCAAAGAAAGATCGTGCCTGCTCCGATAAGCCTCGATCAGATTGTGCTTTATCACCCAGTCGCATTCGCGATCGAGTGAAAGCGGATCCTTCGCGATTCCTTCAAGGACGTGCTCCCACATCTCTAACGCTGTTTCCTCCTCCGGAGGAAGGCCCTTCTGATCACAGTATTTTCGAGCCTTCTCGCAATACTCCTGCTGGATATCCAGTGCGGAAAGCTCCCTGCCGTTGGCGAGCCTAACTTTGCGCTCACAGGTTACGTCGTGACTTATCTCGCGGATTGCCCTAATGGAGTTCTCCAAACTCAGGTCCCTAAGCACAAAACTTGGATCCTCGAGAATCCTCAGCATGACTGCGGTTGTGCCAACCTTGAGAAAAGTGGCATATTCGCTCATATTCGAGTCGCCGACAATGACGTGGAGCCTGCGGTACTTTTCCGAGTCGGCATGAGGCTCATCGCGGGTGTTGATGATAGGCCTCGACCTGGTGGTGGCTGAGGATATTCCCTCCCAGATGTGCTCCGCTCTTTGTGAGATGCAGTAAATGGGTCCGCGTGCCGTCTGAAGCACCTTGCCCGCTCCGGCATAGATCTGGCGAGAAACTAAAAATGGTATTAGCACTTCTGCGTAGCGGGAGAATTCGTCTGTACGGGTTGTGAGATAGTTTTCGTGGCATCCGTAGGAGTTGCCCGCCGAGTCGGTGTTGTTCTTGAAGAGAAAGATGGAACCTTTAATCCCCTCCTCCCGCATTCTCACCTCGGCAGATGAGACAAGACTTTCAAGAATCCTTTCGCCGGCCTTGTCGTGAGTAACGACGTCTCGCAGCGAATCGCACTCAGGCGTGGCATATTCGGGGTGGGATCCGACGTCAAGATAGAGTCTCGCGCCGTTCTCCAGAAACACATTGCTCGAGCGTCCCCAACTTACCACCCGCCTGAAAAGATACCGGGCCACTTCGTCCGGCGAAAGACGCCTCTGGCCCCTAAGGGTACACGTGACGCCGTATTCGTTCTCTAATCCAAAAATACGGCGCTCAAGAGTCACCTATGTTCCGTCCTTTTTCGCGCTGAGGAGGCTCTCCAGGGCAGAGAACCCCATGCGGTCAAAAGTCCTGCGACCATTGTTCTTGCTGAGTATTGCCACTTCCAGGTCACGGGAGCCCAGATTCCGTTCCGGACCGCCCAGAGCGGTGATAGCGGCTTTCAAAGCCTCCTTGAGGGACCAGTCCGGGCGAAAAGATGCCCCAAATCGCTCTGAGATCGATTCAGAATCCCCCCCTAGAACGGTGAATCGGCTCTCGTCCATCACGGTGCCGTCATAAAGAATATGGAATAGCTGGCTGGGAAGCTCATCAATTCCGAGCTCTGCGACGAGGATCTCCACCTCGAGCGGCTTCATCTCATGGGTGAAGACCTGGCCAAGATATTGCGCATAGACATTCGCCAGCGACCTTGCATCGACATCGTCGCGCGAATATGTAAATCCTTTGGTATCGGCATGGCGAATTCCTG
>DAHVKW010000108.1 GCA_027320695.1 Actinomycetota bacterium
GATCTTTTCAAAATTCGCCGTGCCACAGATCGCTGAACTAATAGATATCCTGGTCAGCTCCAGTTTTAACAGTGATATTATATTTCAGGGCGGAGATTTGAGTCCTGCAACATTATTGGCGGCTTATCGCTCCGGACTCTTCCCTATGCCGATTGAGGGGGACAAACTTGGGTGGTTTTGCCCTCAGCGGCGAGGAACTTTTCTCGTTGGCACACCAAACACGAGCGGCTTCCCTTACCACGTTTCCAGATCTCTGAGGAAGTCAATCAACAGATTCACCTATTCCATGAATCTGGCATTTCGGGATGTGATTTCAAACTGTGCAAATCCCCAAAGGCCGGGATACTGGATTACTCCCGTTATACAAGACGCCTACATCCGACTCCACGAACTTGGCTGGGCGCACAGCTTCGAAGTTTGGACAGGACAGCGGGCCCAGAAAGAACTGGTCGGGGGCCTATACGGAGTCGCGATAGGTGGCCTCTTCGCGGGCGAGTCAATGTTTCACAAGAGATCCGATGCGTCAAAGGCGGCATTGGCCGTCCTGATCTCAACGATGACCGAGCAGGGTGGGACCCTGATCGACACCCAGTGGATGACCCCCCACCTTGAATCACTTGGCGGAGTTGCGATCCCCAGAATGGAATACCTTCAATTGCAGGACGAAGCCGTCTCGCTCCCATTGCCCGAGATCTTCGAAAAGGGCCAGTGCAGACAGATCGATTTCAAGGTCTAGACATACGGACGACATGACACGCAAAAGAAAAGGGTGCGGGCATTGCCCGCACCCTTATAACGCCTGGGTAAGTTACTTAGAGAGTTTGCTAACTGCGTACCATGCACCAGGCAGCAAAGCGGTCGCGAGTACGAGCTTGACTAGGTCTCCCGCAAGGAACGGCGTCATTCCCAGCGCGATCGCCTTGGAAGTCGACACGTGGATCGAGGCAGCCAACCAAGCCACGCCGAAGGCATATATAACGACGTTGCCCAACACCATCGCAGATGCCGTTCCAAGGAACTTGCGATCCCAACCTGCCTTCGCAAGCATTCCAACAAGTACGGAACACACGACAAATCCCACTATGTATCCAAAGCTCGGCGAAGAAACGATCTTCAAGCCACCCGTCGCGCTGGCAAACCACGGAACGCCAGCCACGCCCGCGATCGCGTACAGCAGAGATCCGGCGCCTGCCCTAGCCCAGCCCAAAGCCGACGCACCAATAAGGACAGCAAATGTTTGCCCTGTGATCGGCACAGGAGTGAACGACAGATGCACACTGATTTGCGCAAAGAGCCCAGTGAATGCAGCGTACCCCACTACAAGAATGGCCTCTCGAATCGCGCTTCCAGCAACCAGATCCGCCAACACGTGCGGCTTCCTAATAGGCAAAGCAGATGTAGTCAACCTCAACTCCTTTTTAATGATTACCCCAAAATGCCGAACAAAACACCCAGGCTAAAACTAAACGTAGCTAATAGCCACCCTTTGACGCTAGAGAATATTAGCAACAACTACGGATTGGCCAATGGTCCTGGACGATTGGCCAACTGTGCAAAATCGGCATATGGCAGAATTATACTAACGATGCCGGCCGCTGCCGCTCCTACCTGGCCCTGGGAGAACGTTACTTCCAGCCCTGCTTTCGCCAGGTTCCAGTTGGCAAAATTCACTGCGTTGGGTTGCGTTCCACCCACGATGAGACTCTGGTCCGCACTTTGGCCAAGCTTGGCTTCAACGGCGGTCCTCGAAAGGCTCGAAAGGACGGGAAGATAGTTCGGCGCGGAAAACAGATCAGCAAGCGATAGCAGTTTGCCATCGCTCAGATCAAAGGTCAGGCTCCGGGCCTGGGCAGTCGAAGATGCCGCGCCGGCAAAATAGGTAGTAATGACGAATCTGAAAGAAACATATCGCGAGTCCACCAACTCTTTTGTAAATGATCCAGTGATCTCGCTCTGGCTAACGGCATTGCCGCCGGTCCCAGGAAGGACTATTCCGGGCTCGCCCTTGAGCGAAGTCTCAAAAGCCGACACATAGGCGGTCACCGATTTAAAGATGGTGGAATTGATATTCCCCTCGATCCGGGGAGATGCCATCTTATTCACTGCCGGATAGGAAATATTTGCAACCAGGTTTGGCGAGTGGACCGAAGTGACATAGCTTTTCAAGCTGATGTCGGGAACAACAGTTGGGGGAGTCGTCGGTCCGCCAATGGTTCCGGCGGACTTGGTCGGGCTGTTAAGCGTCGAAGAGGTTTCACCGACGCGTTGACCGCCACAACTGACAGCTGAAAGACTGAGGATCAGAGCAGGAATGACGAGCTTCCTATTAGACATCCCGACCATCCTAGCGAATGGATTTAGGATCGCTTCGAGCCCAGGCCGAATCATTCCTCCAATGTAAAGGCTGAAAATCTTTGCCCTGTTCCCCTAGGTTGAAGCAAACTTCTGGGCTGAACCTAATTGGCGCCGATTCCTCTAGCGGGTTAAAATCCCGGTTCACAGCCAAGTTACTTCAATGCTTTCAGCTAATGTTTCAGGGCGCGTTATGACGGCGATTGCGCCGACCAGCATCGCTTGTATTCGGTCGCGAAGCCGGACTTTGTCATACTGACAAGAACTAATCTATGGTTTAAACATGAGCACCATCGAGGACCAATTCACTGACAAGATGCTCCAACTCATTTGCTGTGAAAATCATGGCGCACCGTGGAACATATAACCGACCCGGTACCCAGATCCGAATCTCTCGGTCGCATAATCGACCGGTTTATTGAGCTGTTCAACGCGCAGTTAAAGGCAAATCCGGCGATGGAGCAACCCATCAAAACCTCTTCCTCGCTTGAGCGCCACAACAACCTGATGAGACAGCATCTGAAACGGATTTATGAAGAGGGCGATTCGATTGACAGGTTTGAGCTCTCTCACAAAGTGGGTGACAGCCACATCAACTGTGAAGTCCGGCCCTCCTGGTACCTGACCACTTATATCAAGATCTTCCAGGCTTACCATTCCATCCAAAAGGATAACCTCGAAGATCTGCCAGATCTCGACGAATTCAGAAGGATTTGGCTGCGTGACGCCTGCGATAATTCCGACATTTACTACGACCACCTCCTCCAAGAGCACAATAAAGAAAGCGGGTTGCTCAAGAAGTCGATCGTCGAACTAGACATTCAGGCCAGGACTGACCCGCTGACTGAAATACTAAACAGGCGAGGATTCCGAGCCGAACTGGATCGCACCGATGGTTCTGGACTATTTCTTCTTCTAGACCTAGACAACTTCAAATCCATCAATAACATATACGGCCACGTCACAGGTGATGAGGTGCTCAAGAAAGTTGCAATTGGATTGACCTCTGAGCTTAGAAGAGGAGACCTCGCTGCGAGAATAGGTGGCGATGAATTCGCTGTCTGGCTGCCAGCGCCAGCTGAAATAACCACTGATGACATAAGGCACGTTTTAAAGAGGATCCTAGGCAACATTCCGTTTTCGACATGGAACATAGGAATTTCTGGTGGATTCGTCCTGGAGCCTAGTCCTGCCAATTCATTTGATGAACTCTATGCCAATGCCGATTCTGCGCTTCGCAACGCGAAGCTAAATGGGCGCTTCACTCTTTGCAGGTTCGGAACCAACCAAATGCTGGATATTAGTCCTAAAAAATTGAGCTCGAATGGCGACGCGATCTAGACCTCGATAATTGCTTCTATTTCGACACAGGCGCCTCGAGGCAATGCAGAAACTCCAACCGCAGATCGAGCGTGGCGCCCGTTTTCGCCGAATACCGTCAGGAATAGTTCCGAAGCGCCGTCAATAACTTTTGGCTGATCCGAAAATCCAAATGCACTGGCTACAAAACCGTTGATTTTCAGAATTCTCTTTATCCGGTCAACCGAACCCAAATGGCTGGCTGCATTGCCAAGTATGTTGATCGCGCATATTCGTGCCGCGTAATTCGCAGCTCCAATGTCTACAGTGTCTCCTACAGTTCCCGGGTTGACCACGATGCCGTCTTTCACGGGAAGATTCCCCGAAACGTAAAGTATGTTTCCACTTTGCACTACGGGAGAATAAGACCCAGCAGCGGCAGTAGCAGAAAGGACTATCTCCAAAGTTTCAAGAATTTCCGAAGGTTTTGACATGGGATGACTCTAGCCGCAATTTATCCGCTTATAAAGGGAGGCCGTCAATATCGTTACGCCCGCAGCCGGAATGGCCTGCCTGCCGGAACTTTGCGGGTCTCGATTCAGGTTCTTGCGCTAGCTTTGATGAACCATTCGCATCTTGCGCCGCACGGATTCTGCCGAGTCCGCCTCAAGGCATTGTTTCGATGCTGACCGAAAAGCAATGATAACCCGATGACCTAAAACCAGGACAAAGTTACAGGAGGCGATTTCCCTAGCTGATACCCGAAATCGCCTTCGGTCTCGACCAAAGAGGCTCCAGAGCGCGACTTTGAATCGCTGATCCCCTTCTCGAATTCGCAACTCGGCTTTCGTGATCTCCAGATATTTTCCTGAGGATAAGAAAAGCCTTTCTTACTCCTCGCCCGTTCAAATAATCGTCGGATGCTCTCGGCGAGCCGGGACGCTGGCATCTGCCCAGAGCTGAATCTTGCCTGCCTTGGCCGACGGATCAAGGGTATTTAAGGTGTTCGACAATTGGCGTAAACGAATGGCGGACTCAACCTAGACTTCTCTGGATCTTGGGGCAAACGCATTCCCGAGGCTCATGTACATCGTACCGAACCGGCAGATTACAGATGGCTCATCATCTCGGACTATTGTGGGACCGGAGAAGATCTTCCAGGAATTTAACCTGCGACAGGCTGGTTAAAACACAGGAAGAACATTTGAATACACCGCTATGAATTGGGCAACCATTGATTTACTTGAGCATCTACTCAAAATTCATCGGGGGCGCTGAAGAAGCTTTATACATGTTTTGGGACACCGCCTGGGCCCTTATTTTGGGCTTTGCAATTTCAGGTGCCGTCCAATCTTTCGTAACTCGCAGAGAGATGGAAAAAACCTTAGGGGATCACAAACCTGCGACGGTGGCGAAGGCATCCGTTCTTGGAATGGTCTCATCCTCATGTTCGTATGCCGCGTCGGCAATGGCAAAGTCATTATTTTCCAAAGGCGCGGATTTTCTCTCTGCGATGGCTTTCATGTTTGCATCAACAAACCTTGTGATCGAACTCGGAATTGTACTGGTAATCCTCCTGGGATGGCAGTTCTTCGCGGCTGAGTTTATCGGCGGCTCGATAATGATCGTGCTCCTAATTGCAATAGGTGCCGTCGTTATTACTCCGGTCGCCATAGCGAAAGCTAGACAAAGAGTCAGGTCGCCCGAAGGGGACTTTGACCCAAGTTGCGAAAATCCGTTCTCGACGCAGTCTTCCAACGGCGCGCACAACCATGAGCACGCGCAAACAGGATCAGAGCCCGGGGCAAGCGGTCAAACTCTCAAAGCCAGATTAAGAAACCCAGCCATGTGGGCTGACGGTGCCAACTATGCGCTTTCCGATTTGAAGATGCTCCGAAAAGAGATGCTCATCGGGTTCGTCGTCGCCGGCTACTTGGCGACCATTGTTCCGACATCGGTATGGAGCGTTGTATTCATAAGCGGACACGGGCTCTTTACCCAAGTGGAGAATGCGCTGGTAGGACCAGTAATCGCATTTCTGAGTTTCGTCTGCTCCGTCGGCAATATCCCACTTGCTGCAGCGCTATGGAAAGGGGGCATATCGTTCGGAGGCGTCATCTCATTCATATTCGCGGATTTGGTCGCATTCCCGTTGGTGATGATCTATCGCAAGCTATACGGAGGCAAACTAGCGATCCGGCTGGTGCTGCTGTTTTGGCTTGTCATGTCCATAGCTGGATTCATCATTGAAGAGATCTTCTCCGCTTTGGGATTGGTTCCGACCAACCGGCAAATCAAGATCCTCACTTCTGGGATAGGTCTGAATTCTTCGACCTACCTCGATATCATATTTTTTCTGGTTTTCATGGCCATGATCTGGCTTGCGCGAAATCGCGCTCGTTTCGGCGGCGGGAAGGGCTACGCAATTGACCCGGTATGCCAAATGCAAGTCGAAATGGAGAATGCGCCGGCAAAGCTCTTTGTCAATAATGCATGGGTCTACTTCTGCTCAGACAACTGCAAGGACCGATTCGCAAGATCTCCGAATAACCAGACGAAGACCCGAGAAAAGACAGTCGCCATGCATACCGCACACACCTCATTGCAGGCAGTGCCC
>DAHVKW010000109.1 GCA_027320695.1 Actinomycetota bacterium
CGGCGCTATCTCAAACTTTCAGACTCTTTCTCAGCCATGTTCATATGCCGGCCTCACATCCCCGAAGCTCAGATATTGGGCAGAGCAAATGCGGCCTTACTGGGATGAGTCCGGTTCGGGCATCGAGGTACCCGTACACCGCAAAATCTGGGAATGGGCATTCATCGCCAGTGCCCTAAGCGACAACGACATGCTGAACCCCGGAGCGAAAGGCCTCGGATTTGGGGTGGGGAAAGAGCCTCTTGTGCCGCTCCTGGCATCATTGGGCTGCGTAATCGTAGCTACTGACCAGGCTCCGGATTCTGCCGAGCTCGCGGGTTGGAGTGAATCCAATCAGTTTGCCAACGATATCGAAGCCCTCAACGAAAAGAAATTATGCGATTCCGCGAAGTTTGAAGAACTCGTCACGCTGCGTACTGTGGACATGAGAGAGATTCCCAAAGGGCTGAACGGATTTGATTTCACCTGGTCATCGTGTGCTTTCGAACATCTGGGCAGTACACGGGAGGGCCTGAGATTCATATTGGAACAGATGCAGTGCCTTCGCGTCGGAGGCATTGCAGTCCATACAACGGAGTTCAATGTGAGTTCCAACTCAGACACAGTCGCCGCGGGACCCACAGTGCTCTTCCGCCGCCGCGATTTGGAGGAGCTTGCGACAGACCTCCGCAGTCAAGGCCATCTGGTCAACCTTGACTTTACGCTTGGGTCCGCCGAAGCCGACCTCCACGTCGACAGTCCACCCTGGTCAGGACCCCATCTCAGGCTGAAACATGACGGGTACACAATAACGTCCTTTGGCCTCGTCATACAAAAGGGGACGCAAAGGCCGAGATCAGCATTCTCGAAGCTCAAGCTGCAGTTAAGCCGGCGATAAGGGACTTGTCTAGCGATAACGGCCAAGCGCAACACTTTCAGCATCCAATTTCCAGCCACGCCAAAATTGGCGCATGACGATGCCTAACCCTTCGCCGTGACACCTTAATCCAGAGCTCTCCGCGCGTCTCACCCCAATGTAGTGGCATATTTAAACCTTCCATTAGCCCTATAGTGTACGTATAATGAGTTACTCGAGTATTGACTTTCCTTTGAACCCAATTGCGGACCAGCAGAAAGGCAGAGAGACATCTTTCGGCCGATTCGGTCCGGTCGACTTTTCTCGAGCACCGCTTACCGTTGCATGGGAGGTAACCCGTGCATGCCCCTTGCGGTGCGTGCACTGCAGGGCAGAGGCTCAACCTCATCGTGATCAGAATGAATTGTCAACCGAAGAGGGTCTTGCGCTCATCGAAGACATCGCGCAAATGGGCACAAAGGTGTTCGTTGTGACTGGAGGCGATCCGCTTGCGCGCGAAGACATTTTCACGTTGCTAGGCAAAGCCGCTTCAACCGACATGTATACCGGTTTCTCGCCGTCGGTCACAGGACGCCTCCGAGGCGACGCGCTTGAACGCATTTCCGAAATAGGTGTCGCGGCGATCCATCTCAGTTTGGATGGATCAGGACCTGGGACACATGACGCGTTCAGAGGAGTGCCCGGGCACTTTGAACGCACGATGCAGGCAATTCGTCACGCAGCGAAGGTACCCCCTAGGCTTCAGATTGCCACAACGGTATCTCGCCACAATCTAAATGAACTCGAAATGATAGCGAAACTGTTGGAGGGGTTGGCGGATAGCTGGACGCTATTTTTCCTGGTCGCCACTGGTCGCGCAGATGCAGCCGATATGTTGACTCCCGAGGAAGAGGAGCAGATCCTGCGCTGGCTCGCATCAACGGAGTTTCCATTTCACGTGCGCACGGTCGAAGCTCCGCAATACCGTCGAGTAAGGGCGCAATTAGGCCTTGACATCGTACCCGGCGTCACTGACGGAAATGGGTTCTGCTTCATTTCTCATGTCGGAAATGTCCAACCGTCAGGATTCCTTCCGGTAACTGCTGGCAACGTACGCAAGCAACCCGCTTCCGTTTGGTACAGAAACAGTCCCTTGTTCACCTCGCTCCGCGATCCATCCCAGTTGGGCGAACCATGCGGATCATGCAAATTTTCTACAATTTGCGGGGGCAGCCGTGCGCGTGCCTGGGCCGCGACAGGGAACCCGCTAGCGGGAGATCCAACCTGCAGTTTTGGATCGGCTCGCATCGGGTTCGTTACGCAGGGCCCAAAGCAGGACTAGCAACGCCTGGCAAGGGCCCAGCGTTTTATCCGGAAAGGCGCTGCTCAGATCCTTCCCGGCCAAAACCTGCTGACTGGTCAGAGCAATCGCTGTTTGAACTCGTCCAGTCGAATGATGGTGTCCAGTCCGGATATGCAATTGTGGCGCCCTTAGGGATATGCTAGGAGCGCTGGGGAGTTTGAAAGGAGCCAAGAATGATTCAAAAGATTGGCGTGGTTGGCTGTGGCCTAATGGGATCCGGTATCGCGGAGGTCGCTGCCCGCCGTGGGCTTGACGTCGTTGTCACGGAAGGAGACGAAGCCAATCTTGCTCGTGGACGTTCGAGAATAGAAAACTCGCTGGCACGCGCCTTGAAGGCATCGAAAATCACACAGGAAGAACTCGAAAGCACTCTCTCGCGAATTCGATACGACATCGATCTGGGCGCGCATTTCGATCGAGAACTTGTGGTCGAAGCCATTATTGAGGACGAAGCAGCGAAGGTGGGCATCTTCTCAACCCTTGACAAGGTAGTCCAATCTGACAGCGCCATCCTTGCTTCTAACACTTCATCCATTCCGATAATGAAACTTGGAGTTGCCACCAACCGACCTGAGCAGGTAATCGGTATCCATTTTTTCAACCCGGTCCCGGTTCTTTCTCTTGTAGAGCTTGTAACCTCGTTGCTGACCTCCGAAGAAGTCGCAAATAGGGCAGCAGAGTTTGCCTCGCAGGTGTTGCAGAAGCATGTCATCCACTCCAAGGACCGCGCCGGTTTCATCGTCAATGCCTTGCTGATACCGTATATCTTGTCAGCAATACGCATGATGGAGTCCGGCTTTGCTACGGCTGAAGACATCGACACTGGAATGATAGAAGGCTGCGCGCACCCCATGGGTCCTCTAGCACTCTGCGACCTAATTGGACTCGACACTACTGCAGCGGTAGCGGACTCTCTGTACCACGAATTCAAGGAGCCGCTGTACGCTCCCCCGCCGCTGCTGCTAAGAATGGTCGACGCCGGCCTGCTGGGTCGCAAGAGCGGCAGGGGCTTTTACGAATACAAGCCGCGCTAACCGTCACGGGCACGCGCTTGAATTAGAAGATACCAAGGCCATCCCGCATGTTCCCGGAGATATATCTAGGGTAATTAGCTCGCCCCGGCTTTGCGGGATCCAATAGACAGCTCAGCCCGCGAATATTCGCGAAAGCCGGCATTCCAGGTTTGGCTAGATGCCGGGAAATAGCGAGCGGACCTGCGCGCTTCGTTTTCAACCGGGCCTAGAGCATAAGACAATTTGTGGAGCGGGACGTATGCGCGGCACCATGTGAATGGGCCTAAAATAAGAGCCCGCGGGAACGACGCCTAACCGGACTCCGGCTCAATTGGAGCTCTTGGCGAGTCTGAAGGCATTTCGTGGAGACCCGGACCGGCCTTGTAAGAACTAGTGGAAAGATCCCAAGCTTTTCCACCGTCCAACATGTCTCATCTTGGGCCAGACGTATAAGTCGTGATAGTCATTTCTACAGGCTGCAGAGATGGCATGAATTCCATTCAACCCGCCAAATCGGGGTAACAGATGATATCCCCCATCCTGCGGGATATCATCTGCCAGCGACCTCGAGCTAGACTCGGTAGGCCTGAATGCCTGTGAGCGCTTCTCCAATAACCAGCGTGTGCATTTCGTGCGTGCCTTCGTAGGTATAAACCGACTCAAGGTTCGACATGTGCCGCATAACAGGGTATTCAAGCGTTATACCGTTTGCGCCAAGTATGCTCCGGCATTCCCTTGTGATATCCAATGCTTGCTTCACGCTGCTGAATTTCCCGATGCTTATCTGCTCGGGCCGGACTTTTCCCTGCTCCTTGAGGCGGCCGATGTGAAGCGCCAAAATCAGGGCCTTTCCATACTCGACAACCATATCCGCGTACTTCTTCTGGGTTAGCTGATACGCGGCGATCGGGTGGTCAAACTGGACTCTTTCCAGACCATACCGTATAGCGGATTCAATGCTGTCCCGCGCGGCACCGAGGGCACCAAAGAGAATGCCATATCGAGCTTCGTTCAGACAAGTCAACGGCCCGCGAAGACTCGACACCTTGGGCAACACGGCATCCTCAGGCAGCCGCACATTATCCAAGACAAGCTCCGAGGTGATGGAGGCGCGCAGCGACAGCTTGTGGTGAACCAGAACCGCGGAAAATCCCGGAGCATCGGTTGGAACTATGAATCCCCTGATGCCTTCGTCAGTTCTTGCCCACACCACTGCGATATCAGCAATATTCCCGTTTGTGATCCACATCTTGCTGCCATTCAGCACCCAGTCTTTGCCGTCGCGCTTGGCCCGAGTTCGCATGCCGGCTGGGTTGGAACCGAAATCAGGTTCCGTGAGTCCAAAGCAGCCAAGTATCTCTCCAGTGGCCATTCGGGGCAGCCATTGCTGCTTTTGCTCCTCGGAACCGAAGGCGTGAATGGCCTTCATAGCGAGAGACCCTTGCACGCTCACCAAGGATCGGATGCCGGAGTCGCCTGCTTCAAGCTCGAGACATGCCAAGCCGTAGGCCACAGCTCCCGCTCCTGCGCACCCGTAGCCTTCGAGATGCATACCGAGCACACCGAGTTTTCCTAGCTCCACGGCGAGCTCCTTGGCGGGAATCTCACCGCGCTCAAACCAGCCTGCTACGTCCGGCTTGATCCGCTTGTCGACAAACTTACGAATGACGCCCCGAATCTCGAGCTCTTCGTCCGTCAACAGACCGTCTATATCGAACAGACCTTCGGGTGTTTGGATTGTATTCGCCATGTTTCTCCTGGTCGTCAATTTCTAATCTTGAAACCGCAGCAATCTAAATTAACTAAACTTTCGTATTTGCTGGTCTCATTTCGACATTCTAAAATCGCGTCAACTTCTCAACTGAACGAGACAATCGGCCTCAACCAATTGGAGTTGGCACGGATGCCCCGCCGAGTGCCGCTAAAGCCTCCAGCTGTCCTCAATTTCCCTATGTATCAATTATCTTGCCACGACTTTGCAAATATCTGCTGCCTGGAAATGTGTCCATCAGACCACGTCTCCAATATTAGCCAAAGAACATCCGCGAAAGCCAAACGGCGGCGATTCCGCGTGTCTCCAAGCAAAAAGTATCCTATCAGAAGGATCCTAAATCGAAAAATAAGAGCATTCCTTAGGCAGCGACCCGAGAGGTATCGACAACTGACCTACCCCACTACCAGGATGAAAGTCGTAAAGGAGAATCGCGTTTCCTGGGTGTCCCAAGGGGGCGATCTGGGCACACAATGAAATCAAGCTGCCACAAAGTTCAGGCCGTCTCATGGCCAAACTTGAGCGGCGTCAGATGTCAGGACCTTGCGAGAGGTGACCAGCCCTCGGATGTGCACTATGACCAAAGTTGGGCTATGCTCGCTGCGGAACTTGCAAATGGAGGATACAACAACAATGGCCTACATTCTTAGTGAGGCCCGTGTTGATACAGATAATCGGCCATCTACCGACTACTGTTGCACGGCCCGGACTCCTAAGCATTGCAGCACGAATGGGAAGGACGCGATATGAACAAAGTCGTGTCCCTCTCGGAAGCAGTTGAACGGCACATTCCCGATGGCGTGGGATTTGTGACCGTCGGAGGCATGCATCTTCACAATAACCCGATGGCGCTGGTCAGGGAAATAATCCGCCAGAACCGTAAAATAAAGCGATTGCTTACCAGCCCCTGCGGCGCCCTTAACGCGGAACTGTTGATCGCGGCAGGCCTCATCGAAGAGATCGCTACCTCCTACGTGGGATTCGAACACATCGGGCTGGCTCCATGCTTTCGCAGGTCCATCGAATCCGGCAGACTCAAGGTCCTTGAATGCGACGAGGCTTACATAACCCATGGTCTCTATGCAGGGGCTGGCGGACTTCCTTTTATGGCATTGCCAAAGGGCATAGAGTTCACCGATATTCCCAACGTGAAC
>DAHVKW010000010.1 GCA_027320695.1 Actinomycetota bacterium
ATTCCTGAGGGCACTTCAGTAGATCCTATGGGAGGACCGACTGCACCTAGAAGCACAGCATCCAGAGACTTGATCTCAAGAAGCGTCTCCTCGGGAAGCACGTCGCCGGTACGCAGATATCTATCGGCGCCCAGATCATATTCAACTGTGTCCAATTTGATTCCGGCAGCCTCGATAACCTTAATGGTTTCCCCAATTACTTCTGGACCGATGCCATCGCCGCCGATCAAACCAACCCTGTATCTTGCCACCCAACGACCTCGCTGTCATAAACCCTGCAAATATAGAAAAGACCGCCCACGTGGTGGCCGGTCGTTATCGTTCACGCCCCTACAGACGCGAACTCACAAAATAAATACGTTTTGCGAATAAACTCGATTTTTGTTCAAAGCCAAACAATTTTACGTCTAAAAATACCAATGTCAAATAGAATTTTAATGAAATTTGCAACCGCAATGCCTGTCAAGTGCAGTTACAAACTAAATCTTAGCTATTACTTTTTAATACGTGACCGAAACTAAATTATCTCGCCAAACTTATCACCGTCTCGAAGAGGAGCTACAGGACCTCACAACCCGTGGCCGCATCGAAATAGCTGCGGCCATTGCGACAGCCCGGGCCTTGGGCGATCTCAAGGAGAACGGAGACTACCACGCCGCTAGAGACAGCCAAGGAAAGATGGAGGCTCGCATCCGTCAGATTCAGGCATTGCTCGCCAAGGCGGAGATTGTCGAAAATGAGGAACAATCGGAAACAATTGCCACGGGCTCAATAGTGCACCTGCGCTATGAAGGAGACCCGCATGCCGAACGGTATCTCGTCGGATCGATCGAGGAGAAGAGGCAGGATCTCGCAGTAGTCTCTCCCCAATCGCCGCTTGGATTAGCAATTTTGGGCAAACGCGAGGGGCAGACGGTCGAATACGACTCGCCAGGTGGAACCCTAAGGGTAGAGATCATCAAAATAGGTTCCTAGGCCTTTTTGGGTAGTCGCAGGGAGCAGAGAAGGTCGCTGTTCTCACCCGGTTCCAAGACTTTGAGTTGTCCAAACTTCCGACTATCATCGAATTAAATAACTTCAACGTCTGGGGTCGTCCGACGACAGCCGCAATTTATCTGATCAACGATGAATAACCCATAGTAGCGTTGAACATCTAATACGATTAGACGGGGACAATAATGGCCAAAACTCTTAGCGAAAAGGTCTGGGACGCTCACGTAGTTCACTCGACGGCAAATGAGCCGGACCTTTTATTTATCGACCTTCACCTGGTCCACGAAATCACCTCCGCTCAGGCTTTCGACGGTCTCAGAATGAGCAACCGGCGGGTGAGAAGGCCGGAACTTACAGTAGCTACTGCCGACCACAATGTGCCAACCACTGATATCGACAAGCCGGTCGCAGACCCGATTGCAGCCAAGCAGCTTGGTGTTCTGGCCAACAACTGCAAAGAGTTCGGCATCACCCATTTTCCAATGGGTGACATGAACCAAGGGATTGTGCACGTAATCGGACCGGAGCAGGGTCTGACCCTCCCAGGCATGACGATCGTATGCGGTGACAGCCACACGGCGACCCACGGTGCCTTTGGTGCGCTCGCCTTTGGAATCGGAACTTCGGAAGTCGAGCATGTCCTTGCAACCCAAACCCTCCCCCAGGCGAAGCCCAAGACAATGTCAGTAACCGTTGACGGCGAAATTCCCAAGGGCGTGACCGCAAAAGACATCATTCTGGCAATCATTGGAGAGATAGGCACAGGCGGCGGGATAGGTTACATAATCGAATATCAAGGTTCCGCCATCAGGTCTCTATCTATGGAAGGCCGAATGACTGTCAGCAATATGAGTATCGAAGCCGGTGCGAGAGCCGGCTTGATTGCCCCCGACACGACAACCTTCGAATACATCAAGGGACGCCCCCACGCTCCGAGCGGAGCGGCTTGGGATGAAGCTGTCGCTTATTGGAAATCACTTTCAACGGACCCAGATGCCAAATTCGACAAAGAAGTCTTCATTGACGCAACCAAGTTGACGCCATATGTTTCGTGGGGAACGAATCCTTCGCAGGTTGTGCCTATCTCCGGTTCAGTGCCCGACCCTAGCAGCTTCGACGAACCCTCGTCTCGCGAGGCAGCTGCTAGAGCGCTTACTTACATGGGGCTCAAATCTGGAACTCCGATCAGCGAGATATCGATCGACACGGTCTTCATAGGCTCATGCACCAACTCCCGCATTGAGGACCTGCGTCTTGCCGCGAGCGTTGTGAACGGCAAGAAAGTATTTCCCGGAGTGCGGGCGCTGGTCGTTCCTGGCTCGCAGAGAATAAAGAAGCAGGCGGAACAAGAGGGACTAGACAGGATTTTTCTGGATGCAGGATTTGAGTGGAGAGAGTCAGGATGTTCCATGTGTCTTGGAATGAACCCTGACCATCTCTCGCCAGGACAGCGCGCGGCATCGACTTCGAACAGGAACTTCGAAGGCCGCCAAGGAAAAGGCGGCAGGACGCATCTCGTCTCGCCCGCCGTCGCCGCATCCACCGCAGTAGCCGGTCATTTCGCAACGCCGGACCAGATCTAATCGCCCAGCCGAGAAAAGGACTTCGAAATGCAACCAATCAGAGAAATAAAGGGGACGGCACTACCGCTGGAGCGCAGCGACGTAGACACTGACCAGATCATTCCGTCCGAGTGGCTGAAAAAGGTTGAAAGGACCGGATTCGGGGAGGGCCTCTTTGAAGAGTGGCGGGAAGATCCCGACTTTATCTTAAACAACCCTATCTACAAGAATGCCAAGATCATTGTTGCCGGACCCAATTTCGGCACCGGGTCCTCCAGGGAACACGCAGTTTGGGCTCTGACGGACTACGGCTTCGAAGCTGTCATTTCCCAACGATTCGGAGATATCTTCAAGAACAACTCCACCAAAGCAGGGCTGGTTCCGGTGGTACTGAACCAAGATGAAGTAAGCACCATAACGGCGCAGGTCAAGAAGGACTCAACCACCGAAATCATTATCGACATTGCCGCAAGGACAGTCCAAGTCCCGTCAATCGGCTTTTCTTCGCACTTTCCAATGGACGATTTCACGCATTATCGCCTTCTGGAGGGACTCGACGACATCGGCTTGACACTCAGGTATTCCGATGACATAGATGCCTACGAAGCCAATAGGGCTTCCTGGCTGCCAAGCTTGTCCCGCTAAAACTGAACCCGCCGCCAAGCTGGTGGAAAGTCTGCCGCTATATGAGCCAAAGGCTCATTTGCGCAATCATGACATTATCGCTTTGGAAATAGGCAGGCCGCGCCCAAATGCGAACTGCCTATTCATTAAGAACGATTAACGCCACAATGTTTAGGGCGCATTGCCATGGTTAGTCGGCAAGCTTAGAAACGACGAAATCGACACAGTTGGTTAACGCCTCGACATCGCCTGGCTCGACTGCAGGAAACATTGCAACTCTCAGCTGGTTTCGTCCAAGCTTGCGATATGGCTCCACGTCAACCACACCGTTCTTCCTCAATACCTTTGCCACTTGGGCGGCGTCAATATTGTCGGAAAAGTCAATTGTGCCAACCACGTGTGACCGATCGGCAGGGTCTTTGACATAGGGAGTGGCGTATTCAGTTCGTTCTGCCCAGCCATATAAATTCTTCGCCGACTGGTCGCATCGCGATGTCGAAAACTCCAAACCGCCATTATCCAGCATCCACTCAAGCTGTTGCACGAACAGGAAGATAGTTGCCAGCGCAGGCGTATTGTAGGTCTGGTTCAGCCGTGAGTTCTCAATGCTTATCGTCAGATCGAACGACGCAGGTATCCACCGCTTTGATTCAGCGATTCTGGCTACCCTTTCAAGCGCCGCTGGAGACATTAGAGCTACCCACAGACCGCCGTCTGACGCGAACACCTTTTGAGGAGCAAAGTAATACGTATCGAACTGAGCCGGATCAACCCTAAGACCGCCGGCAGCGGAAGTGGCATCTAACGCCACTCTCCCATCCGCCCCTTTTGGACGACGGATTTCCATCGATACCCCGGTCGACGTTTCGTTATGCGTCAATGCATAAAGATCGATCTCCGGGTTCACCTTGACTGAAGGCTTTGTCCCAGGTTCGGAAACTATGATCTCTGGCTCGGCGAGAAATGGCGCAGCTTTGGAGGCAGCGGCAAATTTAGACGAAAACTCCCCGAAACTTAGGTGCTGACTCTTATTTTCAATTAGGGCGAAGGTCGCGATGTCCCAAAAGTACGTTGCGCCGCCATTCCCAAGGACAACTTCATAGCCTTCAGGAAGACTGAAAAGATTTCGAAGCCCGTCCCGGAGACGGCCAACCATGTCTTTCACGGTCGCTTGCCGATGGCTTGTACCAAGGTAAGTCTTGCTTGCCTTTGCCAATGCGTCTACTGCTTCAGGCCGGACTTTCGATGGCCCGGAGCCGAACCTCCCATCTCCTGGAAGAAGGCTGGAAGGGATTATGATTTCTGATGAGTTATTTGCCACGTTAACAGTCTTACATTTCTGGAGCCCAATTTGGAAACTCGACCGACACAACAAAGAATATCTACTCGAATTCACAATGTGGCCGAATCGGCAACATTGGCCATAGACGCCAAGGCAAAAGCTTTGAAGGCACAGGGTCTTGACATAGTGGGCTTTGGGGCCGGTGAGCCAGATTTTCCAACGCCGGAACGCATTGCGCGGGCCGCAGCCAAGGCCTGCCTGGATCCGCAAAACCACCGCTATACGCCGACTGCAGGTTTGCCGGAACTTCGACAGGCAATTGCCGCAAAAACGAGTCGTGACTCTGGTCTCGTTGTATCCGCCGCGCAAGTGCTTGTAACCAATGGCGGCAAGCACGCTATATTCAACACCTTCGCCACTCTGATCGACGAAGGAGACGAAGTCCTGATTCCGTCTCCATATTGGACCACATACCCCGAAGCCGTAAAATTGGCTGGCGGCGTACCTATCGAGGTACCCGCAACACTGGAAAATGGCTTCAAGGTTCGGCCTAGCGAGCTTGACGGGTATCTCTCGCCACGCACCAAGTTGCTCGTGCACGTCTCGCCTTCAAATCCAACGGGGGCGGTGTACAACCTAGAAGAATCGAAAGCAATTGCGCAGTGGCTGGTCGACCATGATCTTTGGGTAATGGCTGATGAAATCTACGAACACCTTGTTTACGATGACAATAAAGCCTGGTCGCTACCGGTGATCGAGCCGAGGCTCCAAGACAAGTCCGTGGTCGTCAATGGAGTTGCCAAAACATATGCTATGACAGGCTGGCGCGTCGGCTGGATGATCGGACCTCAAGATGTCATATCGGCTGCCACAAATCTGCAGTCGCAGTCGACCTCAAACGTATCCAACGTGGCTCAAAGAGCAGCCATAGAAGCGCTGGAAGGCCCGCTAGACGACGTCGCATTGATGAGAACCGCTTTCGCGCGCAGACGCGCTCTGATTCATAAGATGCTCAACGATATCCCCGGCATCGAATGTCCGCTTCCCGAGGGCGCATTCTATGCCTATGCCAGCCTCCATGGCTTGCTCAATCGGAGTTATCATGGAGCGGTGCCTTCAACAAGTGCCGAGCTGCTTGAAATAGTCCTCGACCAAGCCAACGTTGCAATTGTGCCCGGCGAAGCTTTCGGCACCCCAGGTTATGCGCGCTTCAGCTATGCGATGGGCGAAGACGACATTGCCAAAGGCATCACCAGGTTAGCGGAGTTAGTCGACCAGTCAAAGCCGCTCTAGACTGCCTCGGAGTGAACCGACTCTCGATACCTTCAGAATCCTTCGACTTCGATTTGTCTCATGTTACAAATGAGCCCTTGGAGTATGGACAAGGCAATATTTCAACTAATGTCTTGGCTAGGAACTTGTGTCTTAGCTAGGAGCTAGGCTTCAAAATTCTAGAAGCCCCCTCAACGATGCAACTTAATATTTAGCGAGGATTCTTCATCATGGCACGCATTTTGGTAACGGAGGAAATTGCCGACTCTGGTCTCGATCAACTTAGAAATGCCGGCCACACGGTTGACGTTGCTCTGAATCTCTCGCCGGAACAGCTGATAGCAGCTGTTCCGGGAGCGCAGGCCCTCATCATCCGGTCCGCAACAAAGGTGACAGCTCCGGTCCTTGATGCCGCAACCGACCTGATTGTGGTGGGCAGGGCAGGAATCGGGTTGGACAACGTAGATGTACCTTACGCTACCAAGAAGGGGGTCATGGTTGTAAATGCCCCGCAATCGAATATTCTTTCGGCAGCCGAGCAGGCTCTGGCCCTTCTCCTTGCGCAGGCGCGTAACGTACCTCAGGCCCACGCGGCGCTAGTCAACGGGAGATGGGAGCGTTCGAAGTGGGAAGGCGTTGAACTCTACGGCAAAACCCTAGGAATCATAGGACTTGGCCGCGTTGGGGCGCTTGTCGCTCAAAGAGCCCTAGCTTTTGGAATGCGCCTGATTGCCTATGACCCATTCGTGGCAAAGGAAAGGGCCCGCCAGATGGGGGTCGAACTCCTGCCCCTGGAAGATGTTGTTGCTGATTCCGACTTCATTTCGATCCACCTGCCAAAAAGCAAAGAAACCATCGGCCTGATCGGAACTGAAATGCTGTCAAAAGCCAAGCCGGGACTGAGAATCGTCAATACCGCCAGGGGTGGAATTATCGACGAAAAAGCGCTTTTCGAGGCAATTAGCTCAGGCAAGGTCCAAGGCGCGGGTCTTGACGTCTTCGATTCTGAACCCTGCACCGACTCGCCGTTGTTCACCCTTCCGTCGGTGGTGGTCACACCCCACCTCGGTGCATCGACATTCGAAGCTCAGGACAAAGCCGGGGTGCAGATTGCCGAACAAGTCCAGCTAGCCCTGTCCGGTGACTTTGTTCCTTTCGCGGTCAACGTCAACGCCGCCGAAGCCACCGAAACCGTGCGGCCGTTCCAGAGCCTCGCTGAGTCCCTTGGCCGATTCATAGCTTCGCTGAACCAAGAGCTGCCAGACCAACTTGAGATCGGTTACTATGGCGCTATCGCTGATGACGACACCAGAATACTGACTCTTTCGATATTAAAGGGGCTCTTCGGAACCGGCACCAATGAGCCGGTGTCATATGTGAATGCTCCCCAACTCGCCCAAGATAGGGGCCTGAACATTACAGAGAGCACTTCGACTACAGCTAAGGACTACGTAAATCTCATTACCTTGCGATCAGGCGCACATTCCGTTTCCGGCACCCTGACAGGTCCGAAATCTGAGTCAAGGATCGTGATGATCGACGATCACAAGGTCGAAGTTCCTCCAGCGGCCAACATGTTGGTGGTCCGCAACGACGACACCCCAGGGAAGATCGGCACCGTCGCGACAATTCTGGGAAACGCCGGGGTATCCATATCATCCATGGCTGTCGGTCCCTCCGAGAATGAAGGCACGGCTCTGATGGTGCTCACCGTCAATACTCACCTTTCGAACGAGCTCCTAGCTGAAATTGAAGCCTCTCCCGGGATCTTCTATGCTCAAGTAGCTTCTTGCTAACTGGTCAAGAACCGTTCCGACTGCCCACAAATGAGTAGCCTTCCGGCCTTCGACTTTCCAGACATAACACGTTCGACGTGCTCCGATATATTGATTGAAGCTGATGCGGAGGATGTGCTCAATTCCATACCGGAAAGTAGCATCGATCTAATCTACATCGATCCCCCGTTCAATACCGGATCGACTCAGCGTCTCGCGTCGGTAAAGGCTGAACGGGACGCCAATTCGGGACGAACCGGCTTTGGAGGCCGAACCTACAAGACGACTCTTATATCGTCGCACTCATACGAAGACTCATTCGACGACTATCTCGGCTTTCTTCTCCCATTGCTGGAGAGGTCCTACAGGCTGTTGGCCACCCACGGAACACTCTACGTCCACCTCGATTACAGGGAGGTACACTACGTAAAAGTTGCGCTTGACCAAATCTTCGGCAGATCCAATTTTATGAACGAAATCATATGGGCATATGACTTCGGCGGCAGATCCAAACAGAAGTGGCCAGCCAAACACGACACCATCTTGGTGTTTGCGAAAGATCTTGGAAACCATATTTTCAATTACGACGACATCGAACGCATACCCTATATGGCGCCCGGACTGGTGACTAAAGAAAAGGCGCGCAAGGGCAAGGTTCCAACTGACGTTTGGTGGCAAACCATTGTTCACACGACCGGAAAAGAACGGACCGGTTATCCCACTCAGAAACCCGAAGCTATCCTTAGACGGATCATTGAAGCATCTTCAATGCCTGGGTCTTGGGTGCTCGACTTCTTTGCCGGAAGCGGAACTACGGCATTCGTCTCTCAGCAACTTGGCCGCAGATTCATTGCAGTTGATCGCAATCCAGAGGCAATAAAGATAATCAAGAACCGGGTCAATATGGCAAATGTCCAAACATTTGGCTGTTAATATCGATAATGACTTGACGCGGAGCATAAAAATAGGCCATCATGTAGTCGTGCATATTGTATTTGCAGCCACTCTCCTTCTTGGTTAGCTGCGAGCGTTCATAATCGCTCGCAGAACCTCCTGTGCCTCTAGGCCAGGAGGTTTTTTGTTAGCCGAGTTCGGTTATCCGAGAGAGACTGTAGCGAAAACACACCTTGTGGCATCGAAAGGAACAGGTAAGGCGATGGATGAGAACTTGGTAATCTTCGACACAACCTTGAGGGATGGTGAGCAATCACCTGGCATCTCCCTTGACGTCGCCGAGAAACTCGAGATCGCCGAGCAACTTGCCCGACTCAACGTCGATTACATTGAGGCTGGTTTTCCAGTCGCCTCCCAGGGCGACTTTGATGCCGTCGAAGCAATCGCCCGCCAGGTGCATGGTCCGATAATTGCCGGTTTGTCGCGGACCCAGCTGGCCGACGTGGACCGGTGCTGGGATGCTCTAAAGGATGCCGAAAGGGCGAGGATCCACGTTTTCATTTCCACCAGCCCGTCCCACATGGAACACATGCTGAAGATGGACCGCAAGCAAGTTCTAGCCGAAACCAAACAAGGCGTTGGCAGGGCCCGCTTGCACACAAACGACGTCGAATTTTCTCCTCAGGACGCTACGCGCACGCCTCTGGACTTCATGCTCGAGGTGCTGGAAGCCGCCGTGGAAGCTGGCGCGACAACGCTCAATATACCGGACACGGTCGGATATGGAATCCCATGGGATTTTGGCGCTCTTATCCAATATGTAAAGACGCAAGTCAAGGGAGACTACATAATTTCAACTCACTGCCACAATGATCTCGGGCTGGCTACCGCGAACTCGCTGGCGGGAATTCAGGCCGGAGCACGCCAAGTCGAGGTGTGCGTCAATGGACTCGGAGAGCGGGCGGGTAATGCCTCGTTGGAAGAGGTTGTGATGGCACTGAAAATTCGGAGCGACCAATTCCCTGGGATCAGTACCCAAATTCACACAGAAGAGATAGCCCGAACTTCGCGGCTGGTCTCGCGCCTGACGGGTTACCCGATTCAGTACAACAAAGCCGTTGTCGGCAGAAATGCTTTCACCCATGAATCCGGCATTCACCAGCACGGCGTGCTGGTTGATCGCGAGACTTATGAAATCATTGACGCCCAGAGCGTTGGGCAAAAAGGATCGCAGATCGTGCTTGGCAAGCACTCCGGCCGGCATGCGTTCTCTGAGACACTTAAAAATATGGGGCTTGAAGTCCACGGAGAAGCGCTAAACCAAGCCTTTTTCAGATTCAAAGAACTCGCGGACCGCAAGATGGAAATAACCGAAGCCGATCTCGAAGCTCTCGTGGCAGATGAAATTAGCTCAGAAGCCAAGAACCTTTACACCTTGCTGGAGTTGGAAGTCGTCGGCGGAACTGTAGGCACCCCAACTGCGCGGGTAGTTATTTCCAAAGACGGGGAAAGACTCGAAGCTAAATCCGAAGGCAACGGAATGATCGACGCGGCCGGAAAAGCCATTCAAAAGGCCGCAGGGATCACCACAAAGCTCATTGGATTCACCGTCTCTTCTGTCACCGGCGGCGAGGACGCCCAGGGCGAAGTAGTGATACAACTCGAGTCAGGAGAGTTCAAGGTTTCAGGCCGGGGCGTGTCCACGGACGTCGTCGAAGCTTCGGCACGGGCCTACCTGAACGCTGTCAACCGACTGTCCAGGTCTATGACCAGGCAAGAAGTGCGAAACGCGGAAGTCGGACCCTAAGAAAACTCATCGCGCCGTTAGACTAGATGACGGGATTAATCCAGATTTCCTGTCTCACGACGGCCGACCTTTTCAAGAATTCTTCGAAGCTCAAGAAAAGTTGAAAGCACGCTGTTCAATACTCGGGCAGACTTTTTCCCATCCATTCCAAGATTGGCCAAAATCTCAGAAATGAAGTCGCCGATACTGTCGGCATTCTCCATGTCCCAAAGGGCTTGCTCCAGGCTGAACACCAGAATGTCTCTGATCAGCTCGTCGTCGTCGCTTATCGAAGTGCTTTGGCCAAAAAGCGAGTGCTGCACGGAACCGAAAAGAACGTCAAGCGACGCATCTATCGGATTGATCGGATCAATTTCGAACTGAGTCGACGTGATCTTCATGCCAGGTTCAATGTAGCGAACCTCAGTATTGATATCGTCGTCCTCCTCAAGCAAGCCATCGCCGCAAAGGGCTTCCCATCCACCAGCTACGATGCGCCAGGAACTTCCGCAGCAATCGCAATCGAGCCAGCCGCCTTGATGAATGGAATCGAGAACAGGAAAACCTTTGGCAATATACCAAGGAGGGCATGCCGGACAAATATTCTTCTTAATAAGATCTTCAACGGACCAGGAATCGGGCTCATCGGCCCAGCGACGCAAGCCATCAAGATCGACACGGTGTTCCGTGCACCTCATATAAAAAATCTGATCGGAGCTTACTTCTCCAAGCTCGGCTATCTTCATAATGGCTCCCCAGTCCAACGAAGCCCAAGGAATCTCTTTGAATCCCTATTTTTAAGGTACATCTATTCGACGCCGTGTTGAAAGCGTTTCCCTAAGATAATTGGTGGGAACTGCCAGTTATTACCCGACGAGCCGGTTGAACTGATCTTTCGAAGGCGATCCGCGATAAACGGCTTCGCCTTCCAGCATGCCTATCATAGAATTCGCCACGGCCAGAAACTCTTCCGAGTGGGTAGCCACTAGGACCGCCACACCTGATTTCGCCTCTTCCTTTATCTGAAGAATTAGAGCAGTCTTCCCTTTTTGATCGAGCCCAACAAAAGGCTCATCCAGTATGAGCAGCTTGTGAGGACGTATAAATGCCATTGACAAAGCCACTTTTTGCCTTAGCCCTCGGGAAAAACTACTGGGCAAATCATCCTGGCGTTCAAGGAGCCCGAACATAGCAAGCAGCTCCTTAGCCCGAATATCCCAGTTCTCCAAACCATTAATCCTGGCAGAGAACTCAAGATGTTCAAGCGCCGAAATATCGTCATAGAGCACAGGATTGTCTAGAGAAACCGAAGTCACGCTTCTGGCATTGTCCGAACCTGCTTTGGCGCCCATAATCGCAACCTCACCGCTGTCGAAACCAACAAGCCCGGTGACCGCTCGGACCAAGGTGGTCTTTCCGGATCCATTCGGACCGACCAGCGCAGTGATCTCACCCTCCTTGACCGCAAAGGTCACCTCCTTCAAGACCTCATTTTTCTCGTAAGCCTTGGAAACCTTCTTGACCTCAAGCACGGCACGAGATGCCATCACGACTCCTTACTCAACGCGTTACTTAGTGATAGCTCATTGCGTCGTCTTATCCAGGTCCAAGCAGCCAACGGAAACAAAAGAGAGAATGACGCCGCTGAAATTCCCGATGTGTCTATCAATGAAGTATTCAATACATGAAGGTTGTAGGCATCAACCATCGCGACAAATCCTGACGCCACGATGACAAACGGCAAGATTTCAACAATCACCGAGGTCATTGCTACAACCTCGGGCATCAGGGCCTGAGTATTCACAGATTTCTGCTTGCGCAACACTCCGACTGCAGCACCCGTCGTCGAAGCTGCCGCCAGAGGAATTGCGCTGATCAATCCGACGTGCAAAGACAGAGAAAACCCGCCGAACACCGCCGTTGCGGCAGTTCCGATTAGAACGAAAATTATCATTCCAACAAAAGGCACCAAAAGCAGACGCGACTCGACCATCGAGAGCGGAATACCAATTCCCGCTACGCCGTCGGGGTGGTCTGCAAACTGTGAAAGCGGCTCAAGCAAGTCGGTCGCGGCGACGTAAAGTGCCACGATCGCTATTGCAAGCGGGAAAAATGAACCTGTCCAAATGATGCGTGCCGAAAAACCCGCCATAACCGCCAAGAAAATGAAACGCGCAAATCTTTCTATGGGCCAACGATAGAGAGACTCAAGCGACCTTTTGGTCACCTTGGCTGTCAAGCCACGGCCGAACTGCAAACGTGCCAGCGGAGATCTGCCACCGCGTGATTTTTCGCCCGAAAGCTGACGCCTGAGCAAAATTACAGTCCGAATATCACGCGTGGTCGCAGCGAACCGTAGCGTTCCAACCAACCTAGCTCGATGCTCCTGCATCTCAAGAGACACATTGGGTACTAAGAAGTGTCCTAGCGCAAAAAGCGCCAGCACGGCCGCCATCGTCACAACCGCCAGAAGAATATCCTGCTGGTTAAAAAAGAACCTTCCCAACCACGTGCCGGGGAAAACCGATGTCCGGCTATATACATCAACAAAAGACCAGACCACAACTGCGCCGCCGAACAATGACGCCATCCATTTGTTAATCCGCAGTCCGGAGGCAATATAGCCAGCCGCGAAAAAACTAAGAACGCCTGCGAGCCCCAGCACAGCACCTTCAACTACGAGACGAAGCGTACCCGCCCCCAAGGCCTTATGAGCGATTCCACCCACGAGTCCACCAACAAGAAGCGAGGGAGGGACCATCGAGCGAACCTGCGACATTGCCTTCGACCTGAGGAAATGCGACCTTGGAATGCCTGAGAGAAGCACCATTCGCACATCGGCCCCTTGGATGGCCAGCGGACCTCCCCTTGAGCCTGATCGCAATCCAGCCAGTACGGTCAGCGCCAGCGCCAAACCAAGGTAAGAAGGGCCATAGCTCACAACCTGGCGTTGAACTGAAGATCCAAGCGGTGCAGACTGAACCAGCCCCACCAGCAAGGAGCCGCCAACAAGAAGGGCGGCTCCAACCATATAAAGCTTGTAAAGGGCATTTACAAGATCTGTCTTTTCAACAAAGTGGCGCCGACGCGCTTTGGATAAGTCTCTTAGCGCATGGACACCTGTGGTTTGTGTCATTAGCCGCCTGAGACGTCCTTTAGGCCAGGCCTTCCCGACTTCATGAATGGCATCATTGCTCTCAGTTGAGCGCCTACTTCCTCAATTGGGTGCGCCGCTGCGGCCTTTCGCAATTCGTTGAACTTAGGCTGCCCGTCTTTATTTTCCTGAACCCAGGCCGCGGCAAATTGGCCATTGCGGATTTCATCGAGGACCTTCTGCATTTCAGCCTTAACCCCATCGTTAATGATACGCGGCCCGGAAATAAGACCGCCCCACTCGGCCGTCTCCGAAACCGAGAACCACATGCCGGCAAGACCGTTTTCGTAAAGCAGGTCGACAATCAGCTTGAGCTCGTGAAGACATTCAAAGTATGCGGACTCCGGTTGATAACCGTTGCCAACGAGAGTTTCGTAGCCTGCGGTAACAAGCGACGCCAGGCCTCCACACAAAACAACCTGCTCTCCAAAGAGATCCGTCTCAGTCTCCTCGGCAAATGTGGTCTGCAAAACTCCGGCTCGCGTCGATCCAATCCCGTGTGCATACGCGAGTGCGACATTCTTGGCGTTTCCAGTCGCGTCCTGGGAAACTGCAATAAGCGAAGGAATCCCTCCGCCTTCAACATAGGTGCGTCGAACGAGGTGCCCGGGGCCTTTTGGCGCGATCATGATCACATCGACGTCTGGAGATGGCTTGATCTGCTCGAAACGAATGTTGAAACCGTGCGCGAAAGCTAGCGCAGCACCTTTCTTCAGATTCGGGGCTATGTCTGACTCGTAGATGGCCGACTGAGCTGTATCAGGCGCAAGGATCATGACAAGGTCAGCTCCCTTGGTTGCGTCGGCAACGCTTGCAACCTTTAGTCCGGCATTCTGGGCCTTCGCACGCGACGCCGACCCTTCCTTGAGCCCGACTACCACGTCGATGCCGGAATCTGCCAGGTTCAGTGCGTGCGCATGTCCCTGGGACCCATATCCAATGATCGCAACCTTCTTGCCTTGCAAGAGAGAGGCATCAGCATCCGCCTCGTAATACAAAGTGGCCATATCAGCCAGCCCTTCCAGTAGTGTTTTTCAATTTGTTTGACTGCCGCTCAAGCTTAGCCAGAGCAACCCTTCCTGTTCTCTGAAGTTCGACAATTCCAAAACTCGACAACAGTTCAGAAAAATCGTCAATTTTGTTCGGCTCACCAGTTGCCAGCACAGTCAACTTGTCTATCCCCACGTCGATTATTTTGCCGTCAAATAGAGCGACGAGCTCCATCACGTGGCCACGGGCAGAGATGTCCGCATTCACAGTTGCCACCAGCAGCTCGCATTCAACTGATTCAGCAGGATCCAGTTCAGAGATCTTGATGACATTTATCAGTTTGTGCAGCTGTTTGGTAATCTGCTCAAGCGGCGCAGAGTCGACATCAACAACTATCGTAATTCGCGAGAACCGGCTATCGTCGGTCGGCGCTACCGCCAAGGAAAATATGTTGTATCCACGACGTGAAAATAACTGAGCAATGCGTGCCAGCACGCCGGCCCTATTCTCCACAAGCACCGACAAAACATGATGGTGCATCACACCGAGACTTGCAGACGGGTCCGAGGACGATCCGTTGCCGGGTATGTATGAAATACTCATTTTACATCAAACCTTCCGGGCCCAGAATAATGTTGTCGTTCGAGACTCCTGCTGGAACCATCGGGAATACCTTTTCGCTCGAGTCAGTACGAAATTCTATAACCACGGGACGATCGTTTATTTCGTTGGCCTTCTCGATGGCCGGCCCAACCTCTTCGGCATTCTCGACCCTGAACGACGCACAGCCCATAGCCTCCGACCACTTGACATAGTCGGGCAGATCAGGAGACAAGTAGACCTCGGAGTAGCGCTCTCCGTAAAACATCTCTTGCCATTGCCGCACCATACCGAGATATGAGTTGTTGAGCAGGGCAACCTTAATCGGAATTTGCTCTATCGAAGCAGTGACCAGCTCTTGGGCAGTCATCTGAAAACATCCATCTCCGTCTATCGCCCAGACGGTACGATCCGGCTTGCCAACTTTGGCGCCTATTGCCGCCGGAATCGCGAATCCCATCGTTCCCAGTCCACCTGAATTAATCCAGGTATAGGGGTAATTGAATTTCCAATATTGTGATGCCCACATCTGGTGCTGGCCAACGCCTGAAACCACAATGGTGTCGCTTGGGGCGGCATCGCGAAGCTTTTCGATCACATATTGGGGCTTCAGCACGCCTGAAAGAGAGGGCTGCTCATATTTGAGCGGATACTTCTCCTGCCAACTCTTCAATGTTGCCACCCAGTCAGTAATGTCGGCCCGGTGCTGGTAAGCGTCTGGATCCGCCTTTATGGCCCTGACTATATCCTCGATCACGCTTCGGCAGTCGCCGACGATGGGAACGTCTGGACGTCTCAGCTTGCCAAGCTCGGCGGGATCGATATCGACGTGAACCACTTTTGCATGTGGTGCGAAGCCATCGAGCTTCCCCGTCACTCGATCGTCGAAACGGCTACCTAGCGCGATAAGAAGATCCGACTGCTGCAACGCCGTAACAGCCGTATAGTTGCCATGCATTCCAGGCATACCGAGACAGAGCGGGTGATCGTCCGGGAAAGCTCCTCTTGCCATCAGAGTCGTAACCACAGGTATCCCTGTCAGTTCTACTAGCTCCGCCAGAACGTCTGAGGCTCGTGCATTGAGCACTCCGCCGCCGACATAAAAGACTGGCCGACTGGCTTCGAATATCATTTTGACGGCTGCCGCGATCATCTTAGAGTGGCCCCTAGGGTTCGGCTTGTAGCCGGGAAGATCGACTGAACTCGGCCAATACCAGTCCATTTGGGCGTTGGCCACGTCTTTCGGAAAATCGATAAGAACCGGACCGGGGCGGCCGGTGGTTGCCACATAAAATGCCTCTGCCACTACGTCAGGAATGTCATTAGCATCGGTAATCAGCCAGTTGTGCTTGGTGACACTCATGGTGATTCCTGTGATATCCGCCTCCTGGAAGGCGTCGGTCCCTATCGAACCGGTTGCCACCTGGCCCGTTATCACCACAATTGGAACCGAATCCATGTAGGCGTCAGCCAATGGAGTCACGATGTTCGTAGCGGCGGGGCCAGAGGTGACCATGGCGACTCCTGGCCTTCCAGTAGCATGGGCATACCCTTCGGCCATGTGGCCGGCACCTTGCTCATGTCTTACAAGGACGTGCCTGATCGGTGAGTCTATAATCGGGTCATAGACTGGCAAAATGGCACCGCCTGGCAGGCCGAACATCACGTCGACACCTTGCATTTCCAGACTCTTTATCAGAGCCTGTGCTCCAGTAAGCTTCATCTCCAACTCCCAGATAAACTAAAAAACCTCCCGACTGGGAGGCCAACAAGCGCACGATGTTTTATCTCGTCGCGCGCTACTCGATTACTACTACCACTAAAAGACTTTGGTTCATTGGCATTAACAATAGGGCAATTTCTGGAAAAAACCTAATAATTATCGAGATTTTGTGGAAAATGGTGAGCAATCCACCATTTTCCACAGCTTCATCGCCGCGCGAAAGCTTTTAAGCTTCGGTAACAGCGCCTTTGTCGGCACCCGCCACAAGTCTCGCGTATTTGGCCAACGCACCACGCGTATACCGAGGTGCGGGCAGTTTCCATTCCGAGCGGCGCCTTGCCAACTCGGTCTCGTCGACCATCAAATCAATACTATGTTTGTCAACATCAATCACGATTCGATCGCCGTCCTTGACGAACGCAATCGGCCCGCCGTCCACGGCTTCGGGCGCCACGTGACCAATGCAAAACCCATGGGTACCGCCGGAAAACCTGCCGTCGGTGAGGAGGGCCGCATCGGATCCGCGGCCAGCACCCTTCATGGCGCCGGTCACTGCCAGCATTTCTCGCATTCCTGGTCCGCCCTTGGGGCCTTCATAACGGATCACGACTACGTTGCCAGGCTGAATTTCCCCTGCCATGATCGAATCCATGGCTGCGTCTTCACCGTCGAACACCCTTGCGATCCCGTCAAATTGCTTGGTGTCGATACCTGCCACTTTCACTACAGATCCCCCCGGAGCCATTGTTCCCTTGAGGATCGCTATACCGCCCACAGGGTTAATTGGATCCGACAAAGGATGGATCACCTCGCCGTCAGGCGCTGGCGGATTGATCTCCGCAAGGTTCTCCGCCATGGTCTTGCCCGTCACCGTCACGCAGTCTCCATGAAGCAGGCCATTGTCCAGCAGGTGCTTCAGTACTACTGCCACTCCTCCGACGCGGTCGATGTCATACATGTGGTATTTGCCGTGAGGCTTGGTATCCGCCAAATGGGGAACGCGCGCTGCGACCTTGTTGAAGTCATCAATACTAAGATCGACATCGGCCTCGTGGGCGATTGCCAATAGGTGAAGAACCGCATTGGTCGAGCCGCCAAGGGCCATAACCACCGATATAGCATTCTCGAACGCGTCTTTGGTCATGATATCCCTGGCCTTGATATCATGCTTGAGCAGCTCGACCACAGCTCGACCTGAATTAAAGGCGTAGTCCGACATACGATCATCTACGGCCGGCGTTGCTGCGGAACCTGGAAGCGACATACCCAAAGCCTCGGCCACTGAAGCCATGGTATTCGCCGTGAACATCCCGGCGCAGCTTCCTATCGTTGGGCAGGCGTGGATTTCGATTAGAGCGAGCTCTTCCTCCGTCAATGCTCCGGTGCCGACCGCACCCACGGCCTCAAAGACCGATACGATGTCGAGCGTCTGGTGATCGTGATGGCCGGGCATGATGCTGCCCCCGTACAAGAAGACAGATGGCACGTTGAGACGCGCTGCCGCCATGAGCATACCTGGGAGCGACTTGTCGCATCCTGCCAGTGAGACCAATGCGTCGAACCTCTCGGCATGCATCATGATCTCTACGGAATCCGCTATTACTTCACGCGATACCAGCGATGCTCGCATACCCTCATGGCCCATGGAAATGGCATCGGATACCGCAATGGTCACAAACTCGAACGGAAAGCCGCCCGCCTTTGTTACGCCTTCCCTAGATAGCTTGGCAAGCTTATCCAGCGACATATTGCAAGGCGTGACCTCATTCCAGGATGAGGCGATTCCGATTTGCGGTTTTTCCCAATCTCCGTCAGTCATGCCGACAGCCCGCAGCATAGCTCTGGCTGGCGCGCGACGGTATCCATCCGTTACTTCGTAACTTCGCGGCTTCATTGGATTGTGTGAAAGTTTTTCAGTTGACTCATTAGACATAGCTCAAGACTAAGTGAAAAAGTGTGATTTTGCACATCTGGCTAGAAAAAACTACGTGGCTCTTGTCTAAAATACCTGTCGACGAAAACTTATGAGCGCTTGGAGCGCAGGAGCGACGTGACTATCTTTCCGTCAGCCTTCCCTTTAGAAAGCTTCATCACCTGACCCACGAAAAAGCCAGCAAGCTGGTCTTCTCCCGATGAAAATCTCTCCCACTCCTTTGGCGAGGAGCCAATTACCTGGTCCACTAAATCTTCGATGACCGTCGAGTCCAGTGCTTCAAAGCCCAGAGATTTGGCGACCCCCGCCGCATCAGCGCCTGACTCAAGCATTTTGCCAAGTACCGTCTTTGCCTGAGTGGCTGAGAGCTTGCTTTGCGATTCCAGCTTGATCAGATCGCTGAATTTCTCGATAGTCAGCCTGGGCAGATTTCCAATATCGCTCGCCACCTCGTTGGTCGCTCTCGCCAAAGCCAGCCTCGGATCCGCGCCATTTTCAGCTGCGCCAACAACCAAGTCGTCAAGCCCCAATCCAACTGCAGTGACAATTTGGTCATACACCGGCCCGGAGGAAACATCACTGAAGAGTGCCGTTAATCGCTCCCGACGAGCTGCCGGCAGGAGTCCGATATGGGTCCTGATCTCAGAAATCCATTCAGTCGAAGGCTCCAGCGGAACGAGATCGGGCTCCGGAAAGTAACGGTAGTCGTATGCTTCCTCTTTTGAACGCATAGCCGACGTTATGCCTTGATCCTCGTTCCAGTGCCTGGTCTGCTGCACCACTCTCTCGCCAGCTTCAATCAGCGCAACCTGTCGCCGGGCTTCGTATCCGATTGCCCTGGTCAGAGAACGCAGGGAGTTGAGGTTTTTGATCTCACACCTGGTTCCAAACTCTTCAGAGCCCTGCCTTCGGACAGAGACGTTCGCGTCGACCCGCAGCGAACCTTCCTCCATTTTCCCGTCGGAAGCCGCGCTCGCGACAAGAATGGACCGAAGCTCCGTCACATACTCGCGGGCCTCCTCCGCAGACCGCAGGTCCGGCGCCGAAACTATCTCGACCAAAGGAATCCCTGCTCTGTTGTAGTCGACCAGAGAATGATCGGCCCCGTGGATGCGCCCTCCATCGCCTCCGACATGCACTGATTTTCCAGTATCTTCCTCGATATGGGCCCGCTCGATTCGGACTGTTTTCTTGGACAGGGGAAGTTCGAGAATCCCATTCTCATTAATCGCCTTTTCATACTGCGAGACTTGATAGTCCTTGGGCATGTCGGGATAGAAATAGTTCTTCCTGTGAAAGATCGATTTGTCAACCGTACAATTGAGAGAAAGGCCAATCCTGATCGCCAGCTCCACCGCCTGTTCGTTTATCACCGGGAGAGATCCCGGCAATCCCAGACAAACTGGACAAATGTTGGTATTCGGCTCCTGTCCAAAAGAGTTCGCGCAACCGCAGAAAAGCTTCGTCTTTGTCTTCAGCTCGCAATGGACCTCAAGGCCGACAACCATTTCCCAGCCAGGAAGAAATCCTTCCACGCCGTCCGAAGGTATCGAGTTATCTGCCATTCAATTCATTCCTGTCTCATAGCGTTTTCTGAGTTCGCCTACTCCCAAAACAGCCCCTTTGTAATCGTGGGAGCTGCATTTTCTATTGCTTTGGCAACTCGGAACATGTTAACCTCGCCGAGAGCCGGCGCCAGAATCTGAATCCCAATTGGCATCTGGTTTTCTCCCAAGCCGTAAGGAACGCTCATTGCCGGGTGCCCGGCCAGATTGGTGGGAATCGTGCAAACATCGGAAAGATACATAGTGAGCGGGTCAGAGGCTTTGGCTCCAAGTTCGAACGCTGTTGTCGGGGCCGTCGGCGACAGCAGGACGTCAAAGCGGTCATAGGCATTTTGAAAAGAGTCGATGATCATAGTCCTGACCTTCTGCGCCTTGACGTAGTAAGCGTCGTAGTAGCCCGAGGACAGCGCGAAAGTTCCCAGCATTATGCGTCTCTTCACCTCTGCGCCAAAACCCTGTGTCCTCGTGGAGACATAAGTCTCATTCATGTCCTGGCCGTCAACACGAAGCCCATAGCGAACTCCGTCGTAGCGGGCAAGGTTCGACGAGGCTTCAGCAGGTGCGATCAAATAGTACGCAGAAAGTCCATAGGTCACAGCGGGCACTGATACATGCTCGACTTTCGCGCCTTGATCGCTCAAGCTCCTAGCCGACGCCATCAATGCTTCGCCCACCATCGGAGCAGCTCCTTCAATCAGTTCTTCAATGATGCCCACTCGAAGCCCTCGGACTCCCTTGTCCAAGTGAGAAATCAGGTCAGGAAACGGGCTCTCCAGGCTGGTTGAATCTCTGGAGTCATGTCCGGCAATGACTTGCAGGAGAAGTGCAGCGTCCTTTACATTGCGCGCAAACGGACCAACCTGATCGAGGGAAGACGCGAAGGCGATCAAGCCGTATCTCGAGACCGTCCCATAGGTGGGCTTGACACCCACAATGCCGCAAAGGGCGGCCGGCTGGCGAATTGAACCGCCGGTATCTGACCCGAGCGCCAACGCAGCAAACTTTGCAGCCACTGCGGCAGCTGAACCTCCCGAGGAGCCTCCGGGAACCCTGTTCAAATCGTATGGATTCCTAGTCGGGCCGAAGGAGGAGTTCTCTGTAGAAGACCCCATCGCGAACTCATCCAGGTTCGTCTTTCCCATAGCTATCGCGCCGGCCGAGCTGACCCTCTCCACCACCGTGGCGCTATAGGGAGGTTTCCATCCTTTGAGAATTTGAGATGCGCACGTGGTGGTCTGCCCGCGAGTCACGAGGTTGTCCTTGAGAGCTATCGGCACCCCTGCGAGACGGCCCGGATCTTCGCCTCTCGCGATCTTGGCGTCAACTTCTTTGGCAGCCGCAATGGCTGCGGCGCTTGCTAATTGCAAAAACGAATTCAGATTTGGATCTTGAGACTCAATCAGGCCCAAATGCTCCTCGGCCACTTCCAAGGCCGAAATCTCTTTTGAACGTACCAGCTCTGCTATTTCAGAAGCGCCGAGTCCTACAGAGGCCCCCATTATGGGGCCTCTCCTAGAATTCTCGGCACCAAAAATCGTCCGTCTTCGGACGCGGGAGCCTGCGACAACACTTCTTCGCGGCTGAGGGAGGCCGTCTCGACATCGGGCCGGAAAACATTCTTGAGCTCGAGCGGGTGGGCGGTAGGCAAAAGATCATCCGTGTCGAGAGACATAATGTCCCTTGCGTGGTCAAGTATTGCGCCAAGTTGATCCGTGTACATGAGCTCTTCCTCTTCGCTGAGCGAGAGCTTGGCAAGGTTCGCCACATGATTAACTTCTCTTCGAGAGATACTGTCTGACATGCAATCCAATCTTATCTGATGCGGCAGCGCACCTTGCAGATGCTAGATTGTCTTTTCCAAGTCGCTACCGAAAAAAGAAGTTCCGCGAGTTTCTTTTGATCACTTCGGCATCAAAGCCCAAGGTATCCGCGTGGAATCTCCCTTCAAGCCACAGCCGGTCCAACTTTGCACTGAATCATAGGACCCGGTCCGGCAACTGAAACGACCTCAAAATAATCGTAGAATCGAAGTTGAAACTTGGCAGTGCCAGTGTTGGGCGTTGTACCCGAAGGATAAGCAACTTTGACGATCGCCAATCTGTGGTTGGCATAAGAGAATTACAGGACAGATACATGTCCAAGAGATCGAATACAATGTCTCACCATATCGGGCAGCATCACGAGCAGAACTATATGGAAGGTCTACCAATGGAAAAGTTCCAGTTTCTAAGTCCTGAGTGGATTGAAAAGGCGAAGGAAATTCGAGAGTCTCACCGCAATAGCGAAACAAATCTCACCGTCACAATCCGAATGAATCAGCTTGTAACTGATCTGCCCTTCGATGGGAACGAACTCCGGACTTACGTGGATACATCTGGCGGAATTCTTGAAATCGAGCTTGGCGAACTGTCAGACCCGGATGTTTCCGTGATCATAGACTACGACACCGCCAAAGCAATTTTCGTAGACCTGGATTCGCAAGCTGCCATTCAGGCCTTCATGGCCGGCAAAATAAAGGTGACCGGGGACCTGACAAAGCTAATGGCTTTGCAGGGAAGCATGACTCCAAATGAAGCTGGATCGAAAATTGCTCAGATGATCAAGGACATTACCGCTTAATTAGATGAATCTATCCGGTGACGATAGAGACTGACGAACCAGCCTGAACCGAAGTTCCCGGCCGAGGGCTGGTTGCAACGACAGTATTCGACCCGAAATAGGTGTAGACCGAACCCACGGTCAAACCAGCCTGGTTCAGAGTCGCCTCAGCCTGCTGTAAGTTGTCCCCCACCACGTTCGGCACCGTAACCATCCGGGGTCCCTTGGAAACAACAAACGCCACGGTAGTCCCGCGCTGCACCATAGATCCCGCGGTCTGAGTTTGAGACATCACCACACCAGAAGAAACCGTCGTCGAATATGCCGTGCTCTCCGACGGAACGAGTTCCAAAGCCTTGATTTGAGCCAAGGCAGTCTGTTCGCTTTCTCCAACAAGATTGGGTACTTGTCGTGGAGTTGGCCCTTGACTTATCGTGAGAGTAATCTTTGTCCCAACATCTTGCAGCCCCGACGAGGGCGAAGCTGACATCACCTGGTTGAGCGGAGCAGTCTCGGAATAGCTCTGCTGAATCACAGGAACCAGTCCAATCGATTTGAGCCTGTTTTCCGCTTCAGTGGCCGACATCCCAACAACTGCCGGGACCTCAACAGGGGCGAGGCCCTTGGACACCACCAAGTTCACAGGCTTGCCTCTTGAAAGCGACGTCCCGTACTTGGGCACCTCGGAAGTGACATCTCCCGCTTTCACGGAAGAAGAATAGGCATAGGAGATAGTGCCGACCTTGAGATGCGCTGATGTTATCGATGATTCAGCGGCTTTCAGGGTATCCCCGACCACCAGTGGAACCTTGGTGGCGAATACCAGCGAGTAAACCTTCGATGGTATTCCGGCGAAAGAAATCGCAGCAAGCAGGGCGATCAAAATCAGAGCGGCAAGGGCAAGCCACAACGGGCGCCGTCTTCTTGGGGGCGTTGCATTGGCACTATGGATTCGAGCTGCCTTTGGACCTGGAGCCGCTGCCTGAGTTTTTGGCGCAGATCGCGGTGCAAGCATATCGAATGGCACAGCGAGTTCAGGCACGATGGAAAGGCTGTCAATGACGGTCGCATCCGAAACAGCTGCGTCGGCACCAGATGACGCCACCGAGATCTCGCCAATTTCTGTAAGATCTCCATGCTCATCGGCGACCATCGGGGATGGGCCAACAACTTTCAGTGGTGTTGGAGGATCTAAGAATCTAACCAATTTTTCCAGCTGGGACACGAGATCCACCGAGGTAATCCTGTCATTGGACGACAACTTGAGGCACGACTCCAAAATTGGCTCAAGTGCTCCAGTCTCGGCGGGAACGCTGACATCTCCATGTATGCGCGCCATGAGCAATGAGACTGTGGTATCTCCTGTAAA
This sequence comes from Actinomycetota bacterium, assembly GCA_027320695.1. Taxonomy (GTDB): domain Bacteria; phylum Actinomycetota; class Acidimicrobiia; order Acidimicrobiales; family Acidimicrobiaceae; genus SCQM01. The sequence goes on from DAHVKW010000010.1 coordinate 24,121, forward strand.
CGGGAGAAATCCTAGGATGGCCTCATGCATGACAAGCCCCAGCGAATAAACGTCAGAGCTTCGGTCACTTTCCTTTGCCAGCGCCTGCTCGGGAGAGGCATACCGTGCCGTTCCCATCAAAGTGCCTATTGGCTCGGTCCATGCCGCCTCGGAAAGGGCGCGAGCTAGTCCGAAATCGGCAATGCGTATCCGTGCCTCGTCATCAAATAAAAGGTTTGCCGGCTTGATATCACGATGGACATATCCGCGGCCATGTGCATAGGCCAGGCCCTGCGCAACCTGAAGCATCAGGGACGCTGCCTGAGACTCGGTCAGCAGCTCACCATTATTCAGATACTCACGCAGCGAACCGCCGGCCAGATACTCCAGAACAAGATACGGCGTGCTTTCTGATTCGCCCCAGTCGAAAACCCTCATGATATTGGGGTGGTTGAGACTCGCCGCGGACTTGGCCTCAGACTGGAACCGCTTCAGGAAAAACGTGTCGCCCGCCAGGGAAGAATGAAGCAGCTTAATCGCAACTTTGCGCCCCAAAGAAAGGTCCTGCGCCAAATACACATCACCGGAAGCGCCTTGTCCGATGGCGGCTACCAGGGTATAACGGCCGTGAAGAATCTTCCCTATGTTTTCTTGGAGCCGTGCTGTATACACTAAAAGGCCTCTCCACAAAATGCGAATGCCACAAAGTACGCTAGAAGCATCATCAAACCAAGTGCTGCCTTAAGCAATTCCTGTCCACCATATCCCATTCGCAAAACCATCCGCGCACAATCCGTCAAATGCCCGAATCATGCTGGACGTCTCGTTTAAGACAACTCCCCCAGTCGTAAAAGTTCCAGAAACTGGCTCTCGTTGACAATTGGCACCGCAAGCTCCTCAGCCTTGGCTATCTTTGATCCACCGGGAGCATCACCCGCCACAAGCACGGAAGTTCTCTTCGATACCGACGAACTGGCCTTGCCGCCACGCTCTATGACGGCCGCCTCGGCGGCATCTCTGGTGAAAGCAGTGAGCGTCCCAGTTATGACAATCACCTTGCCAACTAGGTTCTTCGCAATCTCAACTCCACCAGCTTGGTCTATCGGTTCTTCTATGGCTACGCCGAGATCAATAAGCTCATTGCAGATCTTAGACGATTTTGGACTCTCGAAAAATTCACGAACTGACTCGGAAATTTTCTCGCCTATCCCGTCGATCGCACTCATCTGCTCTTTTGAGGCCTTCATCAGCTCGGGGAGCGATCGGAAACTTTTGGCCAGAGCCCTGGCCGCTCCCTCGCCAACGTGACGTATAGCCAGTCCTACGAGTAGACGCGACAGACTCCCGTTCTTTGCCTCTTCAATTGCACCAAGGAGCGCAGTGACGGACTTTTCCCCGAAACCTTCAAACCCGATCAACTGCGAATATTGCAATCTAAAAATATCCGGCGGGGACAATATCAGCCCCTCGTCGACCAATTGAGCAATCCGGCTTTCACCCAAGCCTTCGATATCGAGCGCACTCCTGGAGCAAAAGTGGGCAAGTCTCTGTACTATCCTCCCTTCGCAATAGAAGTTGACGCAGTAAGTGTCACTCTCGCCGGATTTGCGCTCCAGCGGAGAGCCGCAGAGAGGGCACTCCGACGGAAAATGCCATTCCTTGGCATCTGGCATGCGGAGTTCCGGCACGAAGCGCATGACTTCAGGAATCACGTCTCCTGCTTTGCGCACTACGACGGTATCTCCGACTCTGACGCCCTTGAGCTTGACCTGATCCTCATTGTGCAGCGTGGCCCGGGAAACGGTCGAGCCGCCCACAAGCACCGGCTCAAGAACGGCAAACGGAGTTGCTTTCCCTGATTTGCCAATAGACACCTCTATGTTCAATAGCTTTGTCTCACGCTCTTCGGGAGCAAGCTTGTAGGCAATAGCCCACCTGGGCGCCCTTGCAGTCGATCCAAGCCGCTCTCGGAGACGCAGATCATCGATCTTTATGACTGCGCCGTCGATCTCGTAATCGAGCTCGTGACGCTTGGCATCCCATTTCGAAATTTCAGCAACGATCTCCTCTTGCCCGGAAATCACTTTGATATTTGGATTCACAGGAAAGCCGCACTGTTCCAGATACCGCAGCGACTCGATATGCGACGTCAGGTGCTGATCGCCTGCGACCCGAACCAGCTGGTAGGCCCAGAAAGACAGTTCGCGCTTGGCGGTAATTCTTGGATCCTTCTGGCGCAGCGACCCTGCCGCAGAGTTTCTCGGATTGGCAAACGGCGGCTGTCCTGCATCCATCTGCGCCTGATTCAGGCGGACAAAAGCCTCCTTGCCCATATAAACCTCTCCCCGAACTTCCAAGAAGGCTGGAGGACTAGTCGAGCCGCGAGTCGTCAGGGCCTTGGGTATCGAGTTGATTGCCAGCACGTTCGCAGTAACGTCTTCCCCTATGCGCCCATTCCCGCGGGTGGCGGCGGTCACGAGCATGCCGTGGCGATATACCAATGAGATCGCTAATCCATCGATTTTCAGCTCGAAGACCCACTTCAGCTCCTCAAGCTCCTGCTTTGAAAAGCTCTTAGTCACTCTGAGAAAATAAGCTTGCAGCTCTTCGAGGGAAAATACATTATCCAGAGACATCATTGGGATTTCGTGCTCGACGGGCCTGAACATCTCAAATCGCGCCGCACCGATCTTCTGGCTTGGAGACTCAGGATCATAGAGTTCCGGATGCGCTTCTTCCAATTCGATCAGACGTTTGAGCATTTGGTCGTACTCGAAGTCGCTTATCTCCGGAGCGTCTAGATGATAATAACGCCAACCATGGTGAGATATCCTGGCCCTCAGCGAGTCGATCTCATCCTTAGGAGTGTTGAGCAAGGCACCCTCCCTCTAACAAACTATCGCTGAACCAACTACGACATCGCGACGATAAAATGCCAGCGTCTGACCTGGTGCCACTCGCCTCTGAGGCGCTTCGAATTTTACCTTGTCCCTGAAGAATACGGCCTTCGATGGCCGGCCATGTGCCGAGCCCTGAACTTCAATCGTCTCTCCGTCCTCGACCGGTTCGTGGGAAAATGTGAGAGAACCAAAACTAAGGGAGTCCACCAGCAAGTCTGATTGCCTGCCAAGAACAACCTTCCTGGCTGGCAAATCCACCTCCAGCGCATATCGCGCCGCACCGTCGCCCAGGGTACCAAGTCCCTTTCGCTGACCAATTGTGACAAGCTCAATAGCATCTACCCCGCCCACCCGCTGTCCGGATGACCTGTCGAAAAGCGCGCCAGGATGCAATTCGATTCTCTTGGCAAGAAAGCCGTCTCGTCCCGTAGCGGAGGTGATGAAGCAGACGTCCTGTGAATCTGGCTTGAGCGCAGTTCGCAACGACATCTCCTTCGCAATCTCTCTCACCGTGTCTTTGGTGATTTCGCCAACGGGCAGCAGAAGGTACTCCAGCCTGTCTCTGGAAAGCATGGATAGGACATACGACTGGTCCTTAGCCCGGTCGGCTCCTCGCGCCAGTCTCGCCACGCCGTCAGTTCTCGTTACGCGAGCGTGATGACCAGTAGCGACGAAGTCAAAACCGAGCATTTTGGCCCGCTCGACAAAAGTGTCGAATTTCAGGTGCCTATTGCACTCAATACATGGGTTTGGCGTAAGGCCGTTCCTATGCGAGTCGACGTAAAACTCGACTACCTTTTCTTGAAACTCTTCAGTAAAGTTGAACACATAGTGGTCTATGCCTATCTGGGCTGCCACTCTTCTTGCGTCTTCCACATCCGAAACTGAGCAGCAGCCAGAATCCGAGGATCCGCCCCAAAGCTTCATCGTTGCGCCCACGACCTCGAAGCCTTGTTCAACCAAAAGAGCGGCTGCCACTGAGGAATCGACGCCTCCAGACATTGCAACCAAAACTTTCATCCGACTCCTTCGGGTAGTACAAGACCTCCATACAGCCTAGTTTGGCCCGTACAAATAATGCATGCCACGCTCGCGGATCACAGAAACCACCAGGCTTGGCAGGTCGCTGATAATGCCGTCTACCCCTATGTCGATAAGTTTCTCCATGGCCAAGCGATCGTTGATCGTCCACACATGCACCGCTTTACCGGCAGCGTGCGCCGCCTCGATAAAGTACTTTGTCGCCAATTCGACCTCGCCAAAAAACCAAGGAATTTGAAAAGCGACATAAGGCGCCAACTGGGCAACGTCGATAGCCGCCTGGCGCCCAGAAACGAGGGCAAAGTAAAACTCGCTAATCTCGCCAGGAGCAGCCGAGGTGCAGATATCCGGGCTGATTTGCCGGATTCTCCAGATTGCCGAGTCAAGAAAAGAGCTTACTATGACCCTGTCTTGCGCGTCGTGGTCCTGGATCAGCCTTGCAAGTTCACTCTCGTAGGGCTCGACGGAAGGCGAGGAAGATTTGATATCGAAGTTGAGGATACGGTCGGGAAATATATCTAAAACCTCGTCCACTCGCGCCAGCCTGGTCATATCTCTGTTCGAATGGTCTTTCCTGAAAACATACTCGTCGGGAGTCCGGGCCTGGGTATCGCTCGCCGCTGACTGGGGGACAAACCAGTGGCCGGCATTCAGGCCTTCGATATCGCTCCAGCTGAGCTTGGATATCTTGCCCTTGCCGTCAGTGGTCGTGTCGACCACGTCGTCGTGACAACACACCAGCACGCGATCGGCCGTTGTGTGGACATCCAATTCGAGACCAGAAACCCCCACTTCGCGTGCGTAGCGAAGCGCGCCTATCGTACTAGACGGCGCCTCAA
>DAHVKW010000110.1 GCA_027320695.1 Actinomycetota bacterium
TAACGTCACCACCAGTGCAGAACGCTGTCTTGCCACTTCCCGTATATACAATTACCGCTACTTCGTCATCAAAAGCCGCTTCCCTGAAAGCCGCGGCCAGCTCGATTAGTGCCCGAGTGCTGTACGCGTTGTACGACTCCGGACGGTCGATCGTGATCGTAGCCACCCAGTCAGCCTTTGAATACTTGACTTGAGTAAATTCGACGGCAGGAAGTTTTTCAAAACTCATTAACCATTTCCTCCTAGCTCGCGCTCTGCACGATAAGTACTACATAATTGTTGACTACTGACTCCAAGTTGTAGTATAAAGCCCATCGACTACAAGTGTCAAATTCAGGACAACAAATTTATAAACTAAAGGAATTAATATTTAGCATCATTGTTCAAATAGCTATTTACCAGCAACTTCGAAGCATATGGATGAATTCAATCTTGAGCTATGGTGATATCGGGAATAAGCTACATCTAGTCAATCCGCGCTGTGGAATTGTGGCGGCACTCTCGAACCGAGGCCGTTGATCATTGAATCTCGTCAGAGGCTATTGATAATAACTGCGCGGGAAATACCTTTTAGGCAACCTAGCATACGCCAACTCTTACAGACAACTAGTGCAGCCTTGTGAGTTCCTTTTTGTCGGCTCGTTCGCACGGATCCGACGCGTACGATTCCCCAGAGGCAAGCGTCACCTGCGAACTCCCATTCTTTTCCAAGCCAGGATAAACCGCACGAATAACCCATGAGCCCATTGGCGCGTCTTCTCAACTATCGGCGTCGTAGCGTCGCACGATGGCATCTGAAAATAAAACACGGGCCTGCGGATCCATTTTGCAGCTTGCTGCGAGGCGGAACTTTTTTAGCGGCATCGTGCTGCGAAGATCCCTGGAGACAAATCGGATACGAGTTGCAGGACTGCCATAATTGCAAGAGCTATGCTCGAAGTTCGAATCATCGTGACGTTGGAGGCGTGGTGGAGAGAATTATCGTCGATGCAGTCCCCGATACATGCGATCAAGCCCCGTCATTTATTTCAACGGATGTGCAGCAACGCCAGGTTGGCAAGCGGCGCGGCTCTGCCGCCGCATTTGAAAGTATCGAGCTTGACCGGCTGGGCCAGTCTCGGGTGATCCGGGATTTCGCCGCAAATACCCGGCGCATTGAAAGTCTCTGTCACAAATACTACGAGGTCTAGCGGTGGCGTTGGAAATTCCGGAAGAGATCAGGATTTATCTTTCAGGCAAGCCCGTTATGGGAAGTCCCGAGCAAGTAGTGCCGATGTTCACGGTCGACCTGAACGGTTTTCCTCATCCTTGCCTATTATCCAGAGCGCAGCTCGACGCCACTGATGCTGAAATCAGAGCGGCAATTACTAGCTGGGGAACGCGGGCTAATATTCGCAATCACGGTGCGGCATTAATTCTCGTTACTCTTGGCGACACCGTCCATCATCTAAAGCTCGGAGTCACGCATGCTCACGATGAAAAAGGGGTGCTACTGGTCGCATTCGAACTAGTCGAGTACAAGGCTGACACCCTAGGCATCCAGCTGCAGCCGATGACATTTCTTGCCGGCCCGTGGATCTCAAGCCTTGAACACTGGGATGAGACCGAGACCATGCTTCGATCGCTCGACAACCGCTAGTACCAAATCAATATCGCATTGCCACAATCTGATGGCAGAAAAGATATCGCAGACAACAACTCGAAGCTCAGACTCCAAGACTCAACCAATCCCCATCTGAAGCCATCGCCAGTCAAAATACCGTTGGCACGCGACGCATATACCCCACGCAGCCAACGGTATTAATTAGACCTATAAACACCTTCATCGCCCCTGATGACTTGGGAGCACCTCTAAAAGCGCATCTCAAAGGTCAGAGCTGGAGGGCTAGCTGCCATCAATAAATGGCGGCTTGCGCAGCCGGATCAGTCGTACTTCTCCGAGTAAACGTTCTCCGGGTCCATGCCAAGTTCGACCAAAGCAACTTCACATAGCTCGACCATTTCCGGCGGACCGCAGATATAGCCCAATTTTGCTCCTGATTCCGCCATCAGCTCCGCCACCATCTCCTTGTCAATTCTGCGATGATAACGGGAACCGGGATGATTTGGATCACGAGTAAATGTATGCGTGACCGTCAGCCAGTCCAACTCAGCCTCCAGCTCAACGAGTTCTTGGCTGTAGATGACATACTCTGCGGATTTGGACGAGAACAGCAGGTGCATCGGAACGCTGAGGCCCTTTGCCCTGGCATAGCGAATCATTGACATGAACGGCACTACGCCGGAACCTGCAGAAATCAGAAGGAGGGGGCCTCCCTTTTCCTCATTCCACACAAATGCTCCATAGGGCCCGCGAACCTCAAGCTTGTCATTAACTTTGGTCTGCTTTGCAAGAACCGGCGAAACCAGACCGCCTTCCATCTCTTTGATCCCAAATTCAACCACGTCAAACTTCGGAAAAGGCGATGAAGCGATTGAGTAGGCGCGCTGGATAGGCCTTGGCCGGCCTTCCACGGGGATCCTGATGTTGTAGTACTGACCAGAGGTGAATTCTGTGGGTTCAGGTACTGCCAGGCGCAAAGTCGTAGTTTCCGGAGTCTCGGCAATGACGGCAACGACGTCAGCCACCTGCCACTTTGGAGGGGGAGCCTTCCGAGGTGTTCCGTCAGGCTCTCCTGACAGTTCTTTATTAAGATTTATAGCTTCAGTTTCCATGTCTCCAGCTTATTCCGGCTTCTTTCAACCACCAAATCGAAATACAAAGCCGTTCGACAACCAAACATCTTCGAAAGAACTCCGAAGCTTCCGGCTGCATAAACGGCGAAGCCCAGTTTAACCAGCTGCCTCTCTAGTTGGACTCCGACAGACAATTCGCAACTGTGACCTGCGCAGGCGCCGCCCGTGGAAACAGCCGTTAGAAACAACGCGCCGGCGTGGTACTACCCGCTGGCAGCCGCTACTTCAACACATCGGATAGCTGAAGCTCCTCAAACTCGGCTTTCGACAATCCCAATATGCCGCAGAGAACAGCTTCAGTATGCTGGCCTACAGTTGGCGCGCCATGGGTTACCTTGCCTGGGGTATCCGAAAGAATAAAGGGAGGTCCAGGCACGGCATGCTCCCCCATTACAGGATGATCAACCCGCTGAAACGTACCGCGATACCTTAGCTGAGGATCCGCGTACAGATCGCCCATATCATTTACCGGAGCCGCGTGGACTCCCGCCTTTCTCAGGCGTTCAACCAATGATTCCCGGCTTTGCCCAGCTGTCCAGCCTGAAATAAGTTCCTCAAGCCGATCCTCTTGGGCACGCCGCTCAGAAACGAGGGACAGCTCAGGCTCTTTGGCCCACGGCTCTCCAACTTCGTTAGCGAACCGCAGCCATTCCGCGTCGTCATGAATGCTGATTGCGCACCACTTCTGCTCTCCCAGACATGGAAAAACGGCATGCGGCACAGCATTAGGATCCCGATTCCCCTCACGATGAGTTACTTCCCCGCTCACGAAGTAGCGAAGCAGCGCTGGGGCCATGAACTGGATCCCAGTCTCATACTGGGACAGGTCTATGTGACATCCGACCCCAGTCCTGCGAACTTGTTCCAACGCCGCGAGTACAGCTACAGCGCCGTACGCGACGGCAATGTAGTCAATGTAGGGACCCCACAAAAGCGCCGGTTGCCGATCAGGCCAACCCGTCAACTCGGTGAACCCGCTCAGAGAAGTAAGGTGGGAGCCGAATCCTGCACGATTAGCTTGAGGGCCTGTCCTGCCCTGGTTGCATGTGCTCAAGGTGACTAGCTTTTGATTTCGACTCATCATGGCGTCATGACCGAGGCCAAGGCGGTCCATTGAGCCGGGGGTAAAGTTCTCTACCACCACATCAGCACGCTCAATGAGCTTTATCGCCAGGTCTCGCCCTTTTTCGGACTTCAAATTTAGCGAAACGCTCAACTTGTTATCGTTGGTAATGGCGAACATTGCAGCGCGCTCGACGCCGGGAATATTGCCAGTATATGGTGGATAATTAGTACGGAATCCATCTAATCGGAGCATGCTCTCAATTCGGATAACCTCCGCGCCATGCTCAGCTAATGACTTTCCTACCGCGGGCCCCGCGCCGTAACCGCCAAACTCAACGACGTGTATTTCCGCCAAGGGCCCATTACGCTCGGGCAAATCGACCGTCACTACATTCCTCCAGATGCTGACGAAGCCACACCGTGGCGAATACCATCAATCTTGAGCCAGCCATCGGGAAACCGCAAGGTCTGGCCTAGCTCAGGGACAAATGATTCCGACCACACCTGACGTGCTTCAAGTTGCTCATCTGCCGCGATATCGGCTGCAGTCGATACGACATAGCCAAGCAACCTGCGCGCGTCGGCCTGTTCCAGGAACTCGGCCTTGGATACGGTTTCCAGGAATGCAGCGATTGCAGCTTCCATTTCTGAAACTTCAGCGAGCGTAACTGTGGCAACGTCAAACGTGCTCCAGTCAACGCTTTTGAGCGACTCCGGTGCCATGCCGTTGTCATCCATCCACTCGACCATCCCGCGATTTGACTGTCGCCCGGCAGCTCCGCCGTATATTGCCCAGGTTACGTACCCATCGCGACACGGCCAGATATTGCGCATCGCTGCACCGTTGATATTCCGCCCAACCAAGTACCCGCCAGCTCGCAATGGGTTTTCGCCCAATAAATCGAAAAAACTTGGCGCATGCACTAAGGCCGGCAACAGTCCGGCTTGGGCAGACATATCGACGTGTTGGCCCTGTCCAGTTATTTGACGATGATGATGTGCGATCAGTGTCCCCACAGCGGCATAACTTCCAGCCCAGCAAATTGACTGAGGCAGAGTCATGCGCACCGGAGGCCGATCGGCGTCGCCGGTGAGCCAAACGGCCCCACCGGCGGACATTAATTCGAGGTCAGAAGCCGGCACTCCCGCAAGGGGGCCATCCTGACCGTAGGGTGTAACCGAAGTGAGGATGAGCGAGGGATATCTCTCATGAAGAATACTCCATCCAATGCCCAAATCGTCTAGGACGCCAGGCTCCTCGCTCTCAAGTATGAAATCGACCTCACCTGCGAGTTCTAGAAAGCGCTCTCTACCTTCAACGGTGCCGAGATCCAGATCGAGTCGGCTCTTTCCCATGTTGTATGCGACCCATGACGCTGAAACCGAGCCGTTAGGTCCCTCTAAAACCGGTTCCATGTTACGGCCCGGATCCCCGCCTGGAGGATCAATCTTCTGAACCTCGACACCAACATCGGCTAGAATCCGCCCGAGCAACCAACCCAGCTCACCGGTTAGGTCAAGAGCTCGGAGGCCGCTCAGCGGAGCAGGAGTCTGCTCCACGGAGCCAGCCATATCAGCGCCCTGTTCTCGACAATGAGTGAACCCATCCATGCATGACGGACTTGGCCAGAGCAAGCTGATCCGGACTAAACCAGTTGCTTGCGTCAACCCTGTCAACGGGGTACACGGGCCTCATGAAGTCGCTTTCATATCCAAACGGAATTGTAGCGTCGATGCCCATGCCTCCCTCGAAGCGAGTGTTGCTAGCAGTCCACTCGCCACCGCCAGCCGTCATTCTTTCGGAAGGCTGGAAGGTCTGACCGATTCCACCAGGAACTGGGTTCAAAATGTCCGTGTGAGGGTTAACTCGCGTAGTAAGCGCCCACATGATGTCGTCCATCGAGTAGATGTCGATGTCAGTGTCAACCGCAATTGCCAGACGCATGCCCTGGCTGCAAGAGATAGCGGCAGCGAGAAAGTTCCGTTGCCAGCCTTCTTCAATCTTGTTCCTCTTCTTGACCTGGATGATACAGCCACCCCAGTCAGTCATCGAATAAGGAATGTTGACGTCTTGCACAATTCCTGGCTGCAGACGCTCGCAAAGCTCGAAAATTGCCGATTCTCTAACCGTCGTGTCAATGTTCGAATCGTCGAGGGTGTGAACGCCCAACGGGAAGATGATCGGCTTGGACTCTCTTTTCC
>DAHVKW010000111.1 GCA_027320695.1 Actinomycetota bacterium
GTGGTACCACACGCTATCGCCGAGGAGCACACTTTATATAAAGTCGCAGTCGACCAGTTGGGCCTCTCGGATCTCATCAGGGAAATGACTTCGGAACACAGGGTGCTGGTGGACGAGATTGCAGCTATGAGCAGTGGCTCTGGCGACGTTGAAGCGGCCGAACATGCCGGCAGCTTTGCCGCGCTTTTTGCCAGCCATGTAACCAAGGAAAACGAGCAAATTTTGCCGAAGCTTCTTAGTTCGACGGACGTGGATTTGACAGAGGCACTGGCCGAGATGCATGAACTCTTTGAAGCGGCTAAAGAAGCCGTCTCAACGGAAGCGGCTGGCATCGATATGCCAGCCGTACTGGTGTCGTTGCTTCTTGACGCGACAAAGGCGTTGGCAAAATCTGGCCAAAGGGATAAGGCCGCCCGAATAGTCGCTTCGACATGGGCCGCGCTTGAAGCTCAACGACCCGACCTGGCTAATAAAACGACGACGGCTCTTCACTTGCTGGTCAACTCCCGGAACAGCGAACCCGTGACTCTAAGCACTTCGCGCAACGCAAATGTCGAAAGGGAATTGGATGTCCGGGCTCTCGCTCCAGCGCAGCGGCATTCGGAGATATTTGCGGCTTATCGGAATCTGACGCCGGGGAATGGATTCTTGCTGATCAACGATCACGATCCGAAACCGCTGCAGTATCAGTTCGATGCGGAATACAAAGGAGAGTTCACCTGGGATTACCTTGAGAGTGGACCCAAGACCTGGCGAGTTCGCATCGGGCGTCCCTAGCTGCAGGCTAATATCGCACAACACTGAATCATCCGTACCTAAGGCGATGCATCACTAAAACGGTGCATCGCTTTTCTAACGAGAACCAGCTGCGGGACTCAGTTTTTTGTTGTTCGCCCTCAATAGCTGTAATGATTTCATCGAAAGATTGGTCGAAAGGATTATCCCCGACAGAGAAAATAGAGCTCCACCTATTGCAATGAAATAAGGTCCCGAGTCAGCAAAGCCGAAACAGGTCGAGGCAATTCCAAATGTCACAAGGCCGTAGACCACCGCGGCAGCTGAATGGTTATAAAGGTCTCCAAACATCAGCTGGCCGCCAGTTAGGTTTTTCGTGATTCCTCTACTGCGGAACATCGACCAGACAACGAAGGGGATCACTTTGTGTATGTGACCTACAAATGCTTCCAGTATCCAGCCACCGAAAGCTGTAATCGAGGCAGCGGCCAGCATGACTCCGAGATGGTGATGGTTGCCAATGATCAGCGCAGATGTTATCGCGAGAATGACGCCGACTAATAGCGATATGGATGAGGTGATTACGAACAGGAAGTAGAGGTCGACCTTTCGTTTGCGATTGGTCAGGTGCATTGCCAGGGACACGAGATGTGACCCAAGTCCAATAGCTAGAACTGTCCCTCCAAACCACGCCAATGCCGTCACTTTGAACAATAAACCGGGGGAAAGAAATACTATCCCCAGAGGAATCGCCGACACTGCGATCAGTCCTGCGCGTCTTTTGCCTGCGACATGGGCCAAAAAGAACATGGGCCAGAGGCGCTCCGCGACACTTACATAGGTCAGGCCGAGCCAGGCAAACAGTCCTATCGAAGCATGGGCGAGCACCACATGCCCGCTCAAGTCAAACCAGTTTCCAGTTCGGTCAAAGACGTACACCACTCCAAAGCATGCGGTGAGGGCAAAGCCGGCTACGGCATAGCGAAGTCCAATTACCGGGCTTCCTTTTCCCTTTGCGCCAAGGGGCGACCAAAGATTGATTATGAGCAGGACGATCGCTGTAGCGGCGAATATTCCGCCGATCTCGACCACTGGTTCATGCTTGGTCCCAATGCCAAGCGGCAAGCACCACGCACCTATCAGCCATGCGACAAATGTTGCTCTTGAAAGACGCGTTGAACGCAGTGGCCGCTGGGTAACGACAGGGGTAAATTGATGTATAGCTCCGAGTAATCCCATCGAGAGCGTAGCCAACATCCCTAAGTGGGCTGCTGCTACGGTGACATCGCTGGTAGGGTCGATCGTACCTTGATTGCGAGCGATAATCAGAGCAATGCCTAAGGCGATCAGTCCGAGGAAAGCCGCTTCGAAAAAGGCTAACGGGACTGATGGCGGTGGCGTGTTGCCAGATACTTTAAGAGGCGAATTGGATCCAAATTTTGTAGCGGGCGTCGTTTCGTTTGGCACCAAATACCTCCTCGTAGCTCTCCCGGGCGGAGCGCCTTATCAATCAAGGTCAGCCATCAAACATAGGTCTCTAATTGACTAACCAAGTCAACTGCGTGTAGACTAATTCTAGTTGATACTAGAAAAATAATCAACCTGGTGAAAGTATCCAGCGACGGAGGAATATTAGTGGCTACTTTGGATGCGCGTCCAATCATTGCAGCAGGTGAAGAGCCGTTTGATCAAATCATGGCTGCTGTTGCAGGACTTACCGAAAATGAGGAGCTCGTCATACTTGCGCCTTTTGAGCCCGTGCCATTAGAAGGAGTACTGTCTTCTCAAGGTTTTACCTATGACGCGGTGGACATAGGAAACGGTGATTGGCAAGTCACTTTTAGGAGGTAGCAATGGCAGAGAATGACATGCTGTCGGCTGAGGGATCTGCCGGCGCTGATTCTGAAGATCAGGAGCTGCTCAGCATCGTCTGGCAAACTCTAAGTCAGGTATATGATCCTGAACTTGGCATAGATCTGGTTTCACTTGGCCTTATCTATGACGTGAGCCAAGACGGGGACACAGTAAATATTAAGATGACGCTGACGACTCCGGGCTGTCCGGCTTCGGAGAATCTTCCGGATATGGCCCAGCTGGCTGTTAGCTTCGCTTTGAAGGACAGGGCGAATGTGAATCTTGACGTGGTATGGGATCCGCCATGGGATGTGTCCATGATGAATCCAAGCACAGCGATGGGCTTAGGGTTCTGATCGGCTTAAATTCAGTGGCCTTGTCGCGTGCGGTTATCGTGAGGGTGTATGAAGACCGCGAGCGTGTGCCCGGGGACTATCGAGTCCTGGTAGACCGGCTTTGGCCGCGCGGCATTAGAAAAGAGGCTGCCGACTTGGATCTCTGGGCGAAGAATATCGCTCCGAGCCCAGAGCTTCGCAAATGGTATGGCCATGATGTCGCGCGCTTCGAAGAGTTCAAGCAGCTGTATGCAGCCGAGCTAAACGCTTCAACCAAAGAGAACCTCCTGGACGAGCTGATTCGTAAAGCGGGCTCGGGGCAGCTTTTATTGCTAACGGCAACCCGTGATGTCGAACATTCGGCTGCCACGGTTCTTCAATCGATAATCGTGAGCAAACTAGATACGAACGGCCAAACACAGCGGGCGTGAGAAAATCAAGGCTAGGGAGTTCGGGCCTAGGTGCACGCTGAGCTGGCAATTATCATGCAGATTTTGACTTAGATCCTGCTTCTCGGGAGCTGGGCAGCAAGTTTGATCCGGACTGGCCTTTCGGCGGGTCGTGCACCTCCGGTGGAAAGGTCGCGAAACCTGCCGCGCAATTCAGTGCTTGACCCCCCCCGTGAGCGGTATCCAACCCTTGTGTAGGTTGGCCCCCGCAGACACGAGCACATGAAACTTAGTACTTCGAGTTCAAAACCTCAATGACAGCCGCGTTCCTACTGGGTGCTGTCCAGCACCGGGGTGAAGAAACTGCCAATATCTATCGGCGCTTCGATGAAGCCCTGCTCGTGGAGGTAGGTGGCGAAAGTCTCTAGGACATTGCGGTTTGCCGCGTAGCCGTAGGGCCACGGGTCGCCCGAAAAAAGGTCGTCAATTTCCTCCAGATCTGAAAATAGCCATGGAAGCGTATATCTGATCGTACCTGTAAAGTGCATCTGTTCAAGGCAAATCCGCTTGGATTCCAGGAATGCTTTGTAGAGACTTTCAGCCACCCAGGGATGCCTGTCGTAGACTTCGGTCCGTATGACAAGAGTGTGCATGATCGGGAAGATCCCGGTTCGCTTGTAAAACTCCTCTTCCACCTCCCTGTAATTGGGGAATAGCCTTCTGAGGCCCGGGACTTTCCCCACTGAAGCTGGCTTCCTCGCTCCAATTACAGCGTCCAAACCTCCAGTCGCTAGCTGGTCGTTCAGACATTGTCCTTCCGGGAGCATTTCTGGTCGGTAGCCGCCCGCAGTCTTGCGTAGATGCAGCTCTTGGGGTGAGAGTGGCACATCGACTCCTCCTTCCCGCCAATCGATTCTGTTGAGGTCAACGCCGTATTCATGCTGGAGAATGCCCCGGATCCATACGGCCGCCGTTTGCCAAAATTCAGGCACACCCACGACTTTGCCCTCGAGATCTTTGGGATTTTTAATATGGTCTCGCACAAAGACGAACCCGTGTCGGAACACTCGCGACGGGAATATCGGTAAAGCAATAAACTCCGTCTGACCTTTTGCACACATCTGAAGATATCCCGACAGAGACATTTCAGAGGCATCAAAAGATCTGAAGTCGATCATGCGAGTGAAAATTTCCGGTGGAGATTGTATCGGAATGTAGGTCAGGTCGATTCCCTCGGGTTTTACTGTTCCGGTCCGCAGTGCCTCATTACGATCGTATGCTCCGCATGCAAGTGTTAGGGTTAGGTTACTCATTCGTGGAAGCTTAGTCATGACTTTCGAACCGGTAACCGAATTCACCCCCTAATTGCTCAGGACCTGAGCGGGCGACTTGGTGCTAGACCATGAATCTCGTCTTCCGAGATTGGCGCAGGCAAAACTAAAAAATGAAAGTCAGATTATAAATTGGATACTCACGATTTAGGAGAAGGCAGCACTTCTCCCGTATCTTCCACTCTCCGGTTTGATTTGACAGTCTGTAACGGCAACGGCCGTGAAGACTCCGGGGTTGGGCGAGGCCGATCTGGGAGGGATTTCCGGGCCGAAGTTCGTGTACAGTCAGATTGCAGGCCACCACAATCATGTTTTCGTTTTCCGGTTCGAGCAGTTCGATATTCGTAACCTCATGCTGGGTCATTGAGCTTGGCCGCTGGGAATGGGCGAGCGTATGGGTTAGCCGGAATACTCTTTCCTCAAGCCGGGCCCGAGAATCGCGTATTATTGCGGGCTCTGGAGGGGGACCCGCTTTGATCGGCATAATATACTCGCCGTCGTCAGTGAACAACGAAAGCCACTCTTCCAGCAGTCCTTCGTCAAGAAGGCGAGCTTCCCGATATAGGAAGGCCTGTACTTCTAAAAGCGTCATAAGATCAACCGGTAGTCCCACTTCGCTCACCCGTTTGCCAGCGTCGAAGAACTGTTTCCGGCCATCACTCTACGCCATTCCCGGTAGAAAGCTCGCTGGGGTACTTCGTCGGTTGAGTGCCCGACTATTTCTCCAAGTTCATTCACCGACTCACGATGGATACCACGTGAAAACTCAAGCCAAGGGTTTGCCGTCGCGGCCGCTCCAGTTTGGGTGCAGACGAATATTTCGATATCATCGGGTGCTCCAAAACCTGAAGGTCCAAAGAAACGCTCATGTTCATACAGCCGAGCCTCGTTTAGCTCGTCGTCCACGCCCCCTAGACAGGTGGGATACACGTCGATGAAGGTTTTATCGGCTCTCATGGGAATGATGACGCGAATATGAGACTCGAAGAGGAACAGGTTCGGGAAGATGAATATATTGCGCTGCATCATGATGTCATTTGCGCGTTCAGAGCCGTAAGCTTCTTCGAGCAGTTTGCAGTATGAGGATTCGCTTCTGTAATCAAAGGTCCCCAGCATGCCGCCCTCCCTTTCGAGCAGGCCGTCTCCATAGGCGAGCCCCTTTGCAAAGTTGACGGACCCGACAC
>DAHVKW010000112.1 GCA_027320695.1 Actinomycetota bacterium
CGTTTCCGAGCTATCCGAAACTTCAAAGGTGCCCGACCGCGACATGCAGGGGTTCACCATCGCGTTCAAAGGGGTGTTCATCGAGGGCCTTGAAGTTATCATCATCGTTCTAACCCTTGGATCATCCGCACACGATCTCGGGCTGGCGACGGTGGCAGCACTACTGGCCGTGGCATTGGTCGGTTTGGTCGGCGTGATAGTCTCACGGCAACTTTCGGGGGTGCCGGAGAATTCCATGAAGCTTGCTGTTGGCCTGATGCTGATTAGCTTCGGGACGTTCTGGGGCGGGGAAGGTCTGGGCTTGAGATGGCCAGGTTCCGACCTCATGATCCCCGTTCTTGTCCTTGCCTACGGCCTTGTGACATTTGCGATGGTGAAGGCCATCAAGGTATCGTCATTGGCCAAAAGGTCCAGGTCTGCTCGGGTAAGCGTAAAAGACGCTTCTGAGACGGGCCAGCTGTCTTTGGTCGTGGAGGAACGGGCTGCGCCAAAGCAAAGCAAGCTTCTGCCGTACCGTCTATTGCAAGCTTTCGCAAAGTTTTGGTGGGAATTCTTTGTTGGAGAAACTCCGGAAGTCTTCATCGGCACAGTGCTGATTTTGGGTGTCATAGAGACCCTATTTCATTTAAGGGCGCCGATTTACTCCACCGATTTGATCGTGCCCGTTCTCGTTGCTCTGGTTTTGAGCGCTACGGTTGCGATGGCATATCGCAGCTACGGGTCTGACCTGGTCAGGAAGAGCGAGGATTAGTTCGTACGTGGTCATGCGGCCGACTGCCGTGTCAGGGGATCCCGGAAATGCCGGCCGGCTCGTTTAGCGGAGATATGCCGGGTGTTCGGAGAGGTCCATTTTGGGCAACAGTTCTTGGAGGACCGAGTCCAAACCTGGGGTTCCGACTTCAAGAGTTCAACCGATCGTTCTGAGTCTGGCTCATCCATACAGCATTTCAAAGGCGCTGATGAGCCCGGATAAATATCATTTGTCCCGATCTTGTTCAAGATCCGCGCTGGGCAAATGTCGGGAATTGTGACCATTGACGGCAGCGGGCCAGTAGCGGATTGGCAATCTGATTCAGCCTTCTTTGGCACCAGCTGCAACAGCGATCTCCCGAATGTGCGACCCAATGAGGCTGACGCGCGCCCTTTGTCCGTCATGGCGATAGCTCTTGTCGATGAAGCTTTTTTAAGGTGGTACGAAAGATTGGCTGTTAGAACTCAGGCTACGGCTTCCCCGTGGCAATCCTTGCGTGATCAATGGCTACACTCGCGCAGGGCTCTGAATGTGCCGATTCACCTGGAATTATGGTGTAACCCAGACGGAGTGGGAGATCATTTATAAGCCGTTCTCTGCGCAGTGGTGCCCGTTAAGGTGTCGGGATCGGGCAGCTCCGACAGTGGTTGCATTACCTGCCTAAGCGGCCTCTAATTCAGGCTCGAGGCAGCCGACCGTGGAGTTCAGAAAGGTGCCTTTCGACTATCAAGTTATAGATGGCTAACTTCGCAAAGTGAATCTCGGGATAGAGATTTCGATCGGTGTAGTCGGCATGCTTAGCGCATATGCAAACCATAGACCGATTTTCGTGCGCCGCAATGTATCTGAAGAGCTCGCAGACTTCATCAATCGCTTTCTCAACAGTAGCGATTTCGGTCATGCCATTTGGTTGGTCTTTCGAACTCATGACGGTTCCTTGTAGCTTTGGGCTGCGGTCCTGAAGATACAAAACTCCGGGTCTATTCGGTTTCTGATCCTTCGCCCCTGAACCCTCCAAAAGCCCCCGTTGAAGGGTTGGCTACATTGAGGTTGAACGCTGGTACATCATCAAAAGTCACCGCAGCCTATTACTTACTCAGAATAGGATAGCACGCGCGGGCGTGCATACTTATTACCGGCTAAAAAGATTCTGACCGCTTTCACGTAATCTGTGTAGGAAAGCGGGAGGAACAATGAACGCTCGTGAAAGGTTCGCGTATTTGGTCAAAGAAAGGCTGTTAGCGGCGGGTTTCAGCTACAAGAAATTTGGCGAGGAAGTTGGTCAGTTGCCGCATCAGACAGTTAGCCGTTGGGTGAATGCGCAGGGTCTGCCCGAATACGATCGACTTGCCGCTATCTCGAAACTTTTGGAAATCGACCACGAGGTCCTCCACCGACTTTGGGTGGAGGCGATTACAGAACGTAGCAGAAAAGTCGCTGGAGAGCCTGTGGAAACTAGTCGGCCGGATCTGAACGATCGCGTTGGGGACGGCTTTGAAGAGTTAGAGGCGATCAAGAGGAGAATGGAAAAGCTCGAAGAAGAGGTCCGCCAGCTAAGGCGCAAGAAGTAGTTGCCAAGACAGACTTTCTGGGTCGTTTCCCATGACGTTCGGACGTGGAGATGCCTTTTCTCCCGTTTAAGAATAAAAGCCGATTCGTCGTGATTTCTGAATGATTACTCTATCGTCCAGCTTGGTGGTTACGGTTGGCGACGACGGGTTCCAGGGCCAAGCGTTATATGCGGGTGCAGGTTGCGACAGCTTCGGCGTGGTCTGCCGCAATCTCTACGCCCAGTCTCACAAGGTCTATCACCCGTTGGTCCTCTACCCGATAGAATACGAAACGACCTTGGCGTCTTGAAGTTATAAGGCCGCAATTGGTCAGACACGCCAGATGCGATGAGGCGCGGCTCTGTGTCAATTCTAGCAGCTGCACGCATTCGGTAGCTGAACGTTCGCCTTCAGCAAGAAATTCAATTAGAGCCAAACGGTTGGGATCGCTAATTGCCTGGAAGAACCTTGCCAGAACGGCTCTGCCCTGTGTCGTAGGTGGTACCAGCGGCGTGTCAAATGACAATTGAGCTTCCATATCTCCTCGATTTGCATTCGGTTTCTTGTGTCCAGTATAGCTTTATTCTATGCTACGATATATACGGAAATACAGATATGATAGTATATTAGATTGCATACTTTTCCAAAAGGTAAGAATGATGAATGAACAGCGAGATGCAGTTTTGGAAGTGACGGGAATGACTTGCGATGGCTGTGCTCAGAGTGTCTCCAATGCGCTCCGATCCGCCGGAGTTGAGGAAGTTTCTGTTAGTTGGCAGGATGGTGAGGCCAAATTCATCTGGCCTGCGGCAATGTCAGAAGATGCGCTCCGATCTGCGGTATCCCACGCTGGTTACAGTACTGGCCGCTTGCGTCTTCCGATTCAGGCCACCGTCGTGTCACCGAATGCGGAGAATGATTACGATCTGCTTGTGATTGGCGCGGGCTCAGCAGGATTTGCGGCTGCGATCCGGGCCAGCGAGGCTGGCTACCGGGTGGGCATTGTTGAGGCCGGCGAAATTGGGGGAACATGTGTCAACGTTGGCTGCGTTCCCTCCAAGGCCTTGCTCAGAGCTGGTGAGACGGCCTGGTCCGTTGGCCACAACCCATTTGGAGGCATCGCCTCGTCACTAGATTCTGTTCAATTATCACAAGTGCTGGCACAGAAAGAAAGTCTGGTGCAGTCGCTTCGTCAGACGAAGTACGTTAACCTTGCCCAGGAGTATGGCTTTAGCATTTTGCATGGCCACGCCAGTTTTATTAGCAAAGACGCGGTTGCGGTAAATGGGAAGCCGCTCACGACTTCGCGGATTTTGATAGCCACGGGATCATCGCCGGCAGTTCCGCCGATTCCTGGGCTACTTCAGAGCGGTTTTCTGACTTCTTCGGCCGCGCTTGAACTCAGTGAGATTCCTTCAACCCTTGCGGTGATAGGCGCAAATGCTATAGGCATAGAACTTGGACAATATTTTCTTCACCTCGGGTCAAAGGTAACTTTTATAGATGTTGCCGAGCGGATCGTACCGTTTGAAGAGCCCGAAATTTCTGCCGCGCTGACAGACGTTCTTTTAGGCCAGGGAGCGGTCATCTTCGCCTCTACAACCATCGCTGAAGTATCTGCGAGTCCGAGTGGAAGGGTTCTGCGTCTGGAGCATAATGGCGTGATGGAAACGATTTTGGTTGACCAAATACTGATTGCAACTGGACGGCGCCCGAACACCTCGGATCTCCGACTCGATTTGGCTGAAATCGCGACGAGCTCCTCTGGAGCAATTGTTGTGGACGACGGTCTTCGCACAACTAACGAAATGGTATACGCGGCCGGAGATGTTACTGGAGCACCGCAGTTCGTGTATGTTTCAGCCTATGAAGGTACCCTAGCTGTCGACAACGCACTTTTAGGCGCTGGCCGGACCGTTGACTTCACGGCGCTCCCTCGCGTGATTTTCTCCTCTCCACAAGTGGCATCCGCCGGCATGACTCAGGCGCAGGCGGCTGCTGGAGGATATGATGTCGTCACTTCGACCATTTCGCTCGATGCCGTCCCGCGCGCTCTTGTCAACCATGACACAAACGGGCTGTTCAAACTGGTGGCAGAGGTTGGCACCGGAAAGCTGCTGGGTGCTTCGATCATGGCCGAAAGTGCAGGTGAAGTTGTTCAGTCAGCTGTCTTGGCAATAAAATACGGTATCACGGTGAATGATCTGGCATTGACATTTCACCCGTATCTGACCATGTCCGAAGGGCTTAAGTTGGCGGCTCAAGCATTTACGCGCGATGTAAGCAAGCTGTCATGTTGCGCGGCTTGAAATTTTAGGCCGGTCGGGCAGCCGACCAATGCACCATTTATTCGCGAACCGCGAGGCTCGGATCCAGACCGGCTTGGCTGGGGCAGGTTGCAACTGCGCGTCAACGCTATTCGCATCGTAACTATATCTGAAATGCCCAAATTCCGTCTGCGGTTCAAATCAAGTTGGGCCTGATTGACTAGTCGCCTAGTTATTGCCGGGTTATGGGGTGCCGAGAAGCGATTCCGGGAGATGGTAAAGAAAATAGATCTTGACTTCAGTGTTCATTCAGCTCATCATCTATACATAGGGAAGTCTTCGAATGCGGTCTAACATGCGCCATGCATCTCAGTACTTTTCTAAGTAAAATTTTCGTTACTTCAGGTAGAGAACGATGAGAATTGCCATAGTCGCGCCACCTTGGATTCCTACCCCGCCACCCGCATACGGCGGCACCGAAGCAGTTCTGGATGTTCTTGCGACCGGACTTGTCCAGGCCGGTCATGAGGTTATGTTGTTTGCCACTGGCAACAGCACATGTAAAGTGCCGATAGCATACCGATTCGATACGTCACTCGGCGTGGGACGCGATGATGCTACTTTGACGGAGCTTCTTCACGTGGTCTGTGCCTATGAGGAAGCTAAGGGCTATGACATAGTCCACGACCACACCTTGCTGGGGCCTGCTTACAGCGGTGGATATCCGCATCTCCCCGTTGTTACGACCAACCACATTCCTTTTAGCGGCGGAATAGAGGAATACTACAGGTCCCTGAGCGGCCGGATTCCCATCATCGCAATCTCCAACGCTCAGGCACAGGCCGCCCGGGATATACCCATCGCTGCCGTCATTCACCATGGAATCGATGTTGACGAGTTTCCGATTGGCGAAGGCGATGGCGGGTACACCCTATTTCTGGGACGGATGAATCCCGATAAAGGCGTGCACACCGCCATTGAGGTAGCGCGGGCCGCGGGTGTTGAATTGAAGATAGCGGCCAAGTGTCAGGAGCGTGCCGAGAAGGCCTACTTCAGCGAAGTCATAGAACCAATGCTTG
>DAHVKW010000113.1 GCA_027320695.1 Actinomycetota bacterium
CAAAAGCTGACCTGCTGTAGAACCTGTTCTTTCGACAGGTCAATACCGCATGCCGCCATGAATCTGAGAGCACGCTCAATCTCAAATGCTACGGCCTCGTAGCGCTGGCCCTCGGCGCTCGATGCCACGAACTCTTGCGTCCAGGTGTGGACTTTGGAAAGATCCGCGAAGCCACCCATCGTGAACGAGCGAATTAGATTGAGGGAAGATGCAGACTGATGGTATGCCTCAAGCATCCTTCGGGGGTCTGGAATTCTAGAGCTAAAGTCGGGCTCCTCGGAGTTGACGATGTGGCCGCGAAACGACGGAAGTTCCAGGTCACCATATTTCTCGGTCGGGCTCGATCGCGGTTTGGCGTATTGCCCGGCGATCCTCCCCACTTTTATTACCGACACTCCAGTAGAATATGTGAGCACGACAGCCATTTGAAGAATGACCTTGAGCTTGCTCTGGATCGTCTGGGCTGAATGGCAATGGAATGATTCGGCGCAGTCTCCTGCTTGAAGAAGGAAGGCTTTTCCCTGGGTAGCCAGCGACAAAGCTGATTGTAGCGCCTTGATTTCATTCACATAGACCAGGGGCGGACAGGCAGCAAGTTCTTTCAGCGTCGCATCATATTCTCCCGTGTCCGGCCAGTCCGGTTGTTGGAGCGCTGGAAATTCCTTCCAGCTAGTGGGATTCCAAGTTGTCTGCATACCGAGAGTATCCTTGTTTAGCATTAACCGCAGCCCATCAATATAAACGAACTTGCTCCCCGTATGGGGAATTCGTCAGATCTTTTGACATGTAGTCTTTACCTACACGATAAAGGTTCTCGAACGATTGGCGAACTAAAATGAGGCGATTTAGATTCGGCGTCCAGGCTTCAGGTCCCGCTAAGACCGGACGAGAATGGCAGGAGATTGCCCGCAAAGCCGAATCACTTGGCTTTAGCACTCTTTTTGTTCCAGATCATCTTGATGATGGCCAGCTTTCGCCCATCGTTGCAATGACGGCCGCCGCCACAGCGACAACGGCGCTGCGTGTAGGTTCTCTGGTATTCGACAACGATTACCGGCACCCCGTTTTACTGGCGCGCGAAATGGCGACGCTGGATCTGATCAGCGAGGGAAGGCTCGAAGTTGGCATGGGTGCTGGGTGGAGACGCACCGACTACGAGCAATCTGGAATCCAATATGACTCGCCGGGGGTCCGCATCGCCAGGCTTTCTGAAGCAGTTGGGATTATGACATCTCTGTGGAAGGACGGCACTGCAACATTTGCAGGCCAGCACTACTCGGTTACCGGCGCTGTCGGCCTGCCCAAGCCGTATTCCCAGGGAGGGCCGCCTCTGATCATCGGCGGCGGCGGACGCAAGATTCTAGATTTGGCTGCGCGATATGCCCAGATAGTCGGCGTCAACCCTTCCCTGTCGGCTGGAGTAATCGGCGTCGAAGTCGCAAAGACAGTCGGACCTGAGCAATTTCTCGAGCGTGTTGCCTGGGTCAAGGAGTCCGCTGGGAACAGATTCGAAGAGATTGAGCTTCAGTGCCTCACAGTGGTGGCAAATGTGACGGACAATGGCTATTCTTGGCTCAGTGAAGTTGCCCCTGCTTTTGGCGTTACTATCGACGAAGCTATGGATGTTCCGATAGTGTTGGTAGGCTCGGTTAATGAGATTGTCGAAGCTCTTGAACTGCGCAGACAGCGCTTTGGGTTCTCTTACTGGGTCATTCATCAGCATGAAATGGAAGCCTTCGCCCCCATAGTGGCTGCCTTGAATGGAAAATGAGGCAGGCAGGCCAGTGCGAATAGGAATTTTTGGCGGGACGTTCGATCCGATTCACGTGGGGCACCTGGCCGCAGCGATAAATGCCAAGGCTGGCGCGAAATTGGACAAAGTGCTGATGGTGGTGGCAAACATCCCATGGCAAAAGGAAGGTTTGCGAACCGTACACCCGGCTGGGGAGCGGCTGGCCTTGGTAGAGGCTGCTGTATCGGGCGTCGACGGCCTCGAGGCCTGCGACCTTGAAATTCGCCGCGGCGGTAAATCCTATACGATTGACACGGTTTTTGATATTAAGAAAAAGTATTTGGGCGATGAGCTTTTTCTGATTATAGGCGCTGATGTCGCCACTGAACTAGATACCTGGGACCGTGTCGAGGACCTGGCTGATATGGTGACGCTGGTCATCGTGAACAGGCCCGGCTCGGCGAGCCCAAAAAATCTTGGTAGGATGTGGAACTATCTTGAGGTGGAGGTCCCTTCGCTGGACATCTCTTCCACGGACTTGCGCGCGCGCGCCGTCGAAGGCTGACCTTTGGACTATCTGATTCCAGCTTCGGCGATTCAATATATAAGAGAGCACAAACTTTATGGCCAGGACGAACAGTGACGGCAAATATTGGCCAAACTCGCTTGTAATTACAATGAAAGGTTTCTAGTATCTTAATTAGATGCTTGAGCTTCTCTTTAGCGGGATATGGATTTGACTGATCACTTCATATCACCCGCTCCGAGTTTGGTTAGGTCTGTCCCAAAAATTATTTTTCTGCAGCGCCAGCATTTAGGCGCGAAGTGCGGGGATGCCGCTTTTCGTCAGGCGGAACCTATCGTAAGAGAAATCGCCCCGGGTGGTTTGCCCTTCGATAAATCGCTATCTGCCGTGTCGGAAAACATAAATGCAAAGTCGTATGAAACGATTCAGGAAGGGAGCACGAACAATTTGAGTGACACTGAAGTGGTATTAACACCTCCTGCGGTCTATCCCGCGAGCGGGTCTCAAGGACTGGCAATCTTGGCGGCCCGCGCTGCCTATGGAAAAAAAGCCAGAGATCCGAAGGTAATGGATTTAGGCGACTTGCTGGGCATCACAGATTATTTCGTTGTGTGTTCTGCGTCCAATGATCGCCAGATCAAAACGATAGTCGCGGAAGTCGAGCGTTCCCTCAAAGAAGTCGCGGGGATTAAGCCGCGGGGGATCGAAGGTCTCGGTGATGCGTCCTGGGTATTGATGGATTATGGTGAAATTGTTGTCCACGTCATGAGTGAAGAGGCTAGAGCGTTTTATGCAATCGAGAGACTTTGGTCAGATGCTCAACTGATCGACTGGGTCGACGTGGCCTAGTTGAATATCGGAGCAGCGACCCGATGTTTTTTCATTTCATAAAAGCTTGAGTTTTTCGCTACTATTAAGAACCCATCCCACAGTTTCGCCGCTTCTTCGCCGCGAGGCGCGGGATTCAAAATCGGGCCGGATACGGTAATGCGGGTTGGCCCCTCCTCCAGAACCAGAAGCGGAACTCCGGTGTTTTCGGAACCGTAAAGAGCCAGTGCCTCGCTCATCGATTCGCGTATAGGGAGGTCAAGGTCCTCGTTGTTCTCGTTGTAATGAAGTTCGGCAGGCCATTGGGCGGCAGATAGCGCATCGGCTATCGACGATTTTGCGCCAAGCCCCAGATTGTGGAACTGTTCGCCCAGGGCGGAATAGAATCGGCCGATTGAATTATCATCAGCAAGCTGTTCTGCTTTTGCGGCTTCAATAACGCGTAGCGCCCTAAGTCCGAGCCGCATTCCGGGTCTATACTGTGCTGGTACGTCAGATCCGGCATTTTTGATTTCCAGTGAAAAGGGCTTCCAGGCGACATCGAGATCGCGAAATTGCTGAACCTCTGCAAGCCATCTCGAAGTCATCCATGACCAGGGACATGAAGGATCAAAATAAAAGCTAATTCGCACCGCAAAGCCTTTCATCAAATACTCACATATCTTGTTAGCAGATGCTAGGGGCAGTGATTGCAGAAAAAGGCATCGAGCAAAGGAAGTTATGACTGAAAACCGCGAGCTGTTATCTTTTGAATCATGTCATACGTCTTGGTGTTTTGACATTGTCAGGTTGAAGTTCAAACGTATTCCTAGACCGCAATCTCACCACACATCCGCCACTGATTTCGCCGCCGCGCAGTGGGAAGATTATTTTGATTTGATTCTGAGCAGCGATAGCGATGAATTCACGGTCGTGCTGAACAGCTCGGAATCGAAACTTTTGCGCTCATGGCGCCATTCGGAAAACTGCGCGCACTGTTTTGCCGGAGCCCCCGCCTATGAAACTGAGGAAATTTCGCTGGGGCAGCTCAGGGATCTTTTGGGAACCGAGGAGTAGCTATTTAGTAATCCAATTTTCTGTCTGCAGAAGTATTGCTGTGAAATTTGGATATAACACTTGAAGTCCGCTCGAACAGGATGGTTGCGTTGAGATACGCACATCGCGTGCCAGCGGGGATTGTCGCGCAGATCGATCGAGCACGCACAGTTCTCCAAGCGTAAGTCCTGGAAGCACGCTGAAAATGCTTTGGGCGTCCTCCTCAACCAGGATTACGCTTTATTCACGCGTCGTCCCGGCCGAGGTTCGCATTCCTATCCGACGTGCCGATGAACGCGGCTTTTCGCAATGGGACTTCCTTGATCATCAACGAGAGCAGGAATGCCACCAGCGCCACTGGAACTGCAACAAGGAACACCGAATGGAGCGAGTGTGCAAAGGCCTCGATGAAACCATGTTTTATGGGGATTGGCAGATGGCTAAGAGCTGACGGGCTAGTTGCGATATTGCCGCCTTTGATGGTTGTTAGAACCGACGCTGGCAGGTATTTTGGCAGATTCTTCATCAGCTGGGCATTGAAAATCGCACCGAATATTGCCACTCCAAAGGATCCTCCAATAGATCTGAAGAAGGTTGCGGTGGATGTGGCAGTCCCCAGGTATTCGTATGGGACAGCATTTTGAACAACTATCACCAGTACCTGCATCACTCCGCCAAGTCCAAGGCCAAGAATGAACATGAAGCACGATGCTTCGAGAAGGGAGGTGTCAGCAGTCATCAAAGACAGGAGATATAAGCCTATGACAATGAGCGCTGTGCCAACAATTGGAAATATCTTGTATTTTCCGCTTTTGCTTATCAGCTGCCCGCTTAGGATCGATGTTCCCACCAGACCGACCATCAAAGGCAGGAGTTGGAGTCCTGAGGCAGTCGGAGAGGAATCGAAAACTGTCTGTAGAAAAGTAGGGAGGTAGACGATGGCACCGAACATCGCGAATCCAATAATGAAACCCGCCGCAGATGTCACTGTAAATATGGAACTCCGGAACAGATGCAGGGAAATTAGAGGTTCAGTGGCCTTTCGTTCAACAAGAATGAAGATCACAAGCAGTAAAACCGCGATTGCGGTAATGCTGATTATGGTGGGTGATAGCCAAGAGTAGGTGGTTCCGCCCCAAGTGGTGACCAGTATCAGTCCGGAAACTGCCACTCCCATCAGCACTGTGCCAAGATAGTCGACCTTGTGGGATTTGGTCGATTTTGGCAAATGAAGGACCGCAGCGATTGCCATCAGGGCCAGTACCCCGATTGGAAGGTTGATATAAAAAACCCATCTCCACGTCAGATTGTCGGTAAAAAATCCACCGAGAAGGGGACCTGCTACCGAGGAGAGGCCAAATACCGCACCGAAGTATCCCTGGTACTTCCCTCTTTCCCTTGGCGAAACGACATCTCCAATGATCGATTGGGACCCTACTATCAAACCACCTCCGCCAATACCCTGAAGGGCCCGGAAGGTGATCAGCTGGATCATGCTTTGCGATA
>DAHVKW010000114.1 GCA_027320695.1 Actinomycetota bacterium
TCAAACGCTTCAGTAAGTTCAACCAGCGCCCTGTCGCCGTCTCTGCGTACCTGCGCAATTATCGCCCGCACAGCATCAACGGGCAGTTCCTTAGTTACCTGTGGCCTGGGAAGATAATTTAGGTAGTCGCCAAAGCCGTTACGGAGATCTAGTTTTTTTAGCATACATATTTCATTCTAGTTTGACCTGCTAGATCACCCAACTACTACCTTGCTTCGATGCCTGGCAGGCTAGTGAACACCTGCGCGCGACGGAGTCTGATGCAGTCGCGATACCAGAGCCAAGGCAACCCGGGTAAAAGACTTTTTACTTAGCGCCGAGTATCTCCATGTTCGCGGGGATTCAAGGGGCACCCACTCCGGCGAATGCCATTAATCCTTGACGCAATCGTGAATTTCCAGACGCCAGCATTTCGCACCCTGGTGCCCGGATACCCGGCTGATTCAAGCAGTATCGGCATCGCAAACTTCTGGTCCTCTCACTGGGATGCTGCCAGCGCTAGCTGGAAATTCCCAGTCTCAACCTGTGGAGAATTCAAATTTCGGTGCTTGGCGCGAATCGCGGGGAGCAGATCCCGGGACACGCAAATCGCCGCGCCGCTGTCGCTTGCCGGGCGATTCCGCGGCTATGTTGACTTTTAGCCGATTGCAGAATTATAAGGAGCCAGGCATGGACCCCGCCGAATCGAAACAGTTCCAGGCAGAACTTTCATCCCTAGGTACCGCGATAGAGGAGATAACCGCAAGAATCACTGCAATCGCCAATTTATTAGCCAAGCAAAAGCTCGACGGCTATGCACACGACCTTTACCAGGCGGAACGATCGCTCAAATCAGCATTGCGCTCCATCACAAAGGTCAGATACCGCTAGCGGAGGGACATAGGTCTGCTAGGGAACATACCCCGCATTTCGGCTTTCTTGCCAGGCACACATTGCGGCCATGGAGGATAAGCCGCAATGAAAGTCCGCCTGCCTGGTCGGGAGGAACCCACAGCATGAGGTCTCTCTCGACCTTCACGGGATCGTTCTGCGGCGTAAGTCCCAAACGCTTCGAAAGACGAAGCACGTGGGTATCTACCGGCAATCCAGGTTTCGAGAACGCAACGGAGAGCACAACGTTGGCCGTCTTTCGCCCGACCCCCGGCAACGCTGACAGAGTCTCCATCGAATCAGGAACTTCTCCGCCAAAATCTGACAACAGGACATTACTCAAGGCCAGAATATTCCGCGCCTTATTCTTATAGAAGCCGGTTGAATAGATGAGCTTTTCAAGCTCCTCTTGAGTGGCCCTAGCCATTTCCTCTGGCGTCCCAAAGTTCTCGAACAACTTTGGCGTGGTTGCATTTACTCTTTCGTCGGTGCATTGTGCTGAAAGAATGGTCGCGACAAGAAGCTGAAAGGGGGCCTTGAATCGCAGCGCGCAGAGATCTTGAACTGTGCCTGGATAAGCCAAGTCCAATCTTTTCATAAGCTCCAGCCTTCGCTGGATCTCTTTGCTAGTTACTTTCGCCACCGCGAACCCAATTCTGCCAATCCTGACTAACTCGTTAGACTGAACCCGACCTGCATCTTTTTGATCTTTTTTACATTGTGTCGCAGCACAGATGCTAGATAAATTCGCTCCACCCGCAGCTTATCGCCCAACCTGACGACTGACAGCGGACTTCCATAGATGTTCAACCCAAAGAAACAGAATCAGCTCAGGTTACGATATTGTCACCGGCTTAATCGATTGGACACACGTGTCGACAGCTCAAGATCTCCTAATATTCGTTGCGGCGTTTGGGGCCGGCGCTGTAAATGCCGTGGCTGGCGGAGGCTCGCTGATTTCATTTCCTGCCCTGCTGGCCATTGGACTTTCCCCGATTAGCGCAAATGTGACTAACTCGATTGCGGTTTGGCCTGGTTATCTCGGGAGCGTGGTCCCCTACCGGACGCTTATCCTGGACCAGAAACAAAGGGCACTCAAGATATCCGGCCTAGCGGTCTCAGGGTCAATTCTGGGCACCATAATTCTGCTCGAGGCTCCTCCTCATGTCTTCAAGATATTGGTCCCCTACCTGATTTTTGCAGCAACTACGCTGCTTGTGATTCAAAAGCGGATGCTCGTCTTGTTTA
Source organism: Actinomycetota bacterium (assembly GCA_027320695.1). Taxonomy (GTDB): domain Bacteria; phylum Actinomycetota; class Acidimicrobiia; order Acidimicrobiales; family Acidimicrobiaceae; genus SCQM01. Next base: position 2,119 of record DAHVKW010000114.1, read on the forward strand.
CTAAACAAGCGATGACACACCCCAAGGGCTCTCATTTCTCTCTCAATGCTGGCATCTTTCTTGCCTCCGTATATGGCTCCTACTTCGGGGCAGGCCTTGGCATCATGCTGCTGGCCATCTTTGCAAGTTTCATTCACGACGACCTGCAGCGCCTCAACGGGCTTAAAACCCTGCTCTCGTTAGTCATTGCCACGATAGGATCGGCGATTTACGCGGTATTCGCGCCGGTATCCTGGATGGCCGTCGCAATCATGGGAGTTTCATCGTTGCTCGGAGGCTACTTTGGAGCAGGATTCGCCCGCAAGCTAAGCCCAAAGACATTAAAGATCTCCATCATTATCTTTGGATACGTTATCGGTTTAATCATATTGTTCAAAGGCTGAAATTAGCGGGATTCTCATATGCTTAACCCCGGCCAATTGGGCACATCCCGCATCTCATCAACGCTACGGCCAAGAGCCAAAAACAGGATAATTCACCTTGCAGCCCGTTAGGCTCGAAACCTCATTACGACCCTTCATGGAACCTGGCCTCGCAAGCAGTGCGGTACTGGACCAGTTCCGCGCCAACTCTCCCAACGGGGCAAAAACTGCGTTCGGCAACATCCCAACTGTTTTATTCTTGGCATCCATCCCAGCAGTCAGTCATTGTGGTCGTCACTGCCTGGCTATTTGCCGCCAGCCTAAGTGCCGCCGCGGCCGGTAGAACCCATCGCGCAACGTTGTTCGCGAAAGGCGGGAAATTGGTGGACGCCTCCTGTACTGCGATCGCCAGCGGTTGAAATCTCTTTACCTTCGCTCACTTGAGCGGGAGCCTAAACGGCTTCGAATCACTTAGGGAGCTGGCGGCTTAAATGGAACAGGGGGAGAACCGGAATGTCTCGCAATTCTCCCCCTATCCATGCTAAACTTCATGGACTAGCGAAAGGCATCTTAGGAAATCCGATCAGCCTTTGCAACATCACAGCCACTGGATCTTAAGTATTACCATAATTGATTCACCAATGCTACAATGCGTGACTAAATTCTCACCCAGAGCACATTTGCTAGTTACCTTATGATATTGAATGCCCTTCAGCTGACCGCTGATGCTCGTCCACACCTTTAATCATGCCGGTGGGCAATAGATATTTCGTTGCCTTTTTGAAAAGTAATCGCGAAACTTGGCCTCTACGAAAACCCAACCCTCGACTCCGCAAGAACAAGTGATGACCCGTTAGGCGACCACCCGGGGCACGCATGACTGCCAAAAGCTCCCTGGTGCTGAGCTACGCCTCGAAATCAACAGAATCCAAGGCTCTGGCGCTAATTGTCGGACCCCAAAGTGCACCATGAGCGTCTGGGGCCCAATGAGATGCGAACAGACACCGCAGTTGCAGAAGCAAACTCGCGCCTGAACAACCTCCAGAGGGCAGTGCCTTGTTCGAATTCCCAACTGTAATCTCTGCCGGATGGCAGCAACTCGAGGTAGTGGCCTTGCCAATGCCTCATGATGCAAATAGCGGTCACCTGAAGTCAAGCGCAAAGATGACAAGAAGGTTCCCCTTGTGCAGCCATGTGGCTCGGCTCGGCCACGAGTAACATGGCAGCAAGAACTCAGCTAAGATCAAAAGCCTGTCAGCATAAAGGTAAATTAAATCCACAAACTCTGTTTTTAGACTCGGAGCCCCGTTTGGAGAAAACTGACATACTTGTCGTTGGAGCAGGGATTATCGGGCTTTCAGTGGCTAGGGAGCTCAAACTGAAATGGCCCGATCAGAAAGTCTTGATACTCGAAAAAGAGCCCGACGTCGCAATGCATGCCAGCGGGCGCAACAGTGGAGTAATTCATGCAGGGTTCTATTATCATCCCGACTCCCTAAAGGCACGCCTAACGAATGTCGGCAACAAACAGCTAATACAGTTCTGCGAAGACCACAAAATCAAAGTCAACCGCTGCGGAAAACTAGTTGTAGCCTCTTCGCCGAAGGAACTGGAAGTCCTCGATGAGCTCTACCGCCGCGGCTCTGCCAACGGAGTCTCTCTCCAAATGGTAAGTGATCAAGAGGCAAGAAAGATAGAGCCTCGGGTTCGAACTTTTAATCGAGCCATCTATTCACCTGACACGTCCTCAGTTGACCCTGTCACGGTCACCCGCAAAATGGCTGAGGAATGTGAAAACCTTGGGATCAGCCTGGTTACCGGCGAAAGCTTTCAAGCCGGAGAAGAACAAAACGCCTCAGTTAGAGTCAGGACCTCCGCGAAGGTCATATCGGCGGGTCTCCTGATAAATGCGGCAGGACTATATGCGGATAAAATTGCCCATGAATTTGGCGCGGGCATGAAATATCAAATGCAGCCATTCAAGGGGCTGTACCTCTATGCGAACGATTCCTTTGGTGAGCTACGCACCCACGTATATCCCGTGCCTGATATGAGGAATCCATTTCTTGGAGTTCACTTCACAGTCACGGTTGATGGGAGGATCAAAATCGGACCTACAGTCACGCCAGCACTCTGGCGTGAACAGTATGGCTGGCGTGAAGGCTTTTCATTGGACGAATTTATAGAGACCTCAACAGGCCTCGTCAAACTTCTCAGCAAACCCAAATCTACAATACGCCGCACAGCTGCCGTCGAAATGTCGCGATACGCTCGCACGTTGCTTATCAAGCAGGCCGCCAATCTGATACCAGGCATAACAACCAGCCAGTTCGACAAGTGGGGCAAACCAGGAATTCGGGCCCAGCTGATCGATAGTACAGATATGACACTCGTGAATGATTTCCTAATTGAGAAGACCCGCCGAACCATGCATATACTCAATGCCGTGTCGCCAGCATTCACCGCGAGTCTCCCCTTTGCCTCGCTCGCAGTTGATGAGCTGAACTGACGGATCCCCCAGCAGCACGACTAAAGGACTTCACCTCTGGCTGACAAAGCTATCCCCGCAGACACGCAAAGGGGACCAGGATCTCTCCTAGTCCCCTTCAATGAGATAAATTCCGGCGACGCCCTACTCTCCCAGGCAGTTTCCCGCCAAGTACCATCGGCGCTGGCAGTCTTAACTTCCGTGTTCGGAATGGGAACGGGTGTGACCCTGCCGCCATGGTCACCGGAAACCTTTGAACCACAGGTGTCCCTGATAATTCCATAGCGAGCACGAACAGTATTTATATAAGATTCAAGTCCTCGGCCGATTAGTACCGGTCAGCTGAATGCGTTGCCGCACTTACACTTCCGGCCTATCAACGTGGTCGTCTACCACGGGCCTTACCTGGTTGACCCAGTGGGAAACCTCATCTTGGAAAGAGCTTCGCACTTATATGCTTTCAGCGCTTATCCCTTCCGTAGGTTGCTAATCAGCTATGCTTCTGGCGAAACAACTGACACACAAGAGCTACGTCCGTCCCG
>DAHVKW010000115.1 GCA_027320695.1 Actinomycetota bacterium
TCCTTTTCAGGTCCTTTTACTAGCGAGCGTGACCGGCTTGCGGGAGGACTCGAAAGCACAGGCCGAGCAAGTCCGCTCTGTAGCATTGCAACGCCTTGGTACAAGAGTTGGTATGGTTCCAGCCGCAGTAATGAATGAACTCGACAATGCCCTGAGGCTACACTTGGCTTTGTAAGCCCGTCTCACAAGCCGATGGCTCACCACCGGTACACACAAATAGCCCGATTGAAATTAGGACGACCTTGACCGGCTCCCCAAAAATTGATCGTGTCCGGAATCCGGGTACCAGGCCAAATCGAGGGAAATCCTTGTTGAGAGAGTAAATGGAGTATTTGCTGGTCAACACCGCCTGTACTGACGTCGACTTTGCCCGGTTCCGCAATCAACTTTCGTTACCAGTGGATGTAATCAACCTACAAGATGAACGGTAGCAGCATTTTTGTCGAGCCTTTGTACTTGGGGTAACTCTCAGGAAACTGGCTGGTCAAATAGTGCTCTTCAACAGTTGCACTGTAGATGAAGTACACTGCTGCGAGGGTCACTGCAATCATCCATAGCCAGTCCAATGCCACTGCCGTGCCAGTGCCAGCAACTAGAATGCCAGAGTAAATCGGATGGCGAACAAGGTGGTAAGGGCCACTTGTCACGAGTTCCGGATGGTACTTTTGTGTCATTGGGGTACCCCAGTTGCTCCCTATATTGATCCGGGCCCAAATCGCGAACGCAAGTCCCAAAGCAAAGAGAATAAGCCCGAAACCAGCACGCCAGGGGTCAGTATTGACGCCGTGTCCGTCACCTCTAAAGACTCGAGTTCGCATCAGAAGTATGGCCGCAACAACGATTAACGCCCTGATGCCCAAAGCGCGAGACCACGGAACACGACCCTGCTTGACAGAAAAGGCTGTCACAAGCCAGAGAAGCCAAAACGCGGCCCAACCGAGAGCAAATATAAGCTGTACTACACGCATCACGACTCACGATATCACAGTGGGCTTTGGAAGATGCGATGCTGGGCGCAACCCCGAGCCAGAACGGGAAGAAAATGTGAATCGGGTGTGTGTCGATAGTTGTGCAAATTGAGCCATCGCAGTCTAGGCGCTGTCAAGTCTAAGCTACCGTGAAAGCGAATTCTGTGTTTAGGGCGGTGTGGTGATTTTATCGATGGTTTTTGGTGATTGAGGAACGTGCTTTTGGGCGAGTTCTCCATATTTTTTCAAGCATTCCGCCAAGCCGTTCCCCTAGTCTCCCGCGCCCGAGCCTGAGCGGGTTGGAGTTCCGTTTTTGAACAGTAGAGGACCAGTGGCATGACGGCAGGGTGCCTGTCGGATTTCGAGACTTGATCACCCACATCAGATGGACTTTTGAGCTCCTAGCGGATTTGGCTCATTGACAGTGTCACGCAAGTCCGGCACTGCCGGGGAACTTTCGATCAATCGTTGGTTCTTCGAGCGCCCTACGGTATTGAAAGGATTTTTGGTACGTACTCCAACAATTGGATTCGACCATCGAATGTACGGCTGCTGGTCATGTCGAGTGTCATATCGGGATAGCCGTCATAAATCCGTTCCCTGCCACTTTGTCCTGTGATTACCGGAAATATAACGACCCGGAATCGATCCACAAGTCCGGCCCAAATTAGAGACCTGCACAGGCTAAGGCTGCCAATAGTGCGCATTGACTGAGACCCCTTAGTTTTCATTTCTTGCACAGCCTCAACTGCGTTTCGAGTCACGAGTTGTGTGTTGGCCCAAGAAAGGGGTTCGCTCAGTGTCGACGAGAACACCAATTTTGACATATTTGACAGGGAATCAGTGCCGGTCTCGCCTTCGTTGGCGAACTTCGACATTACACGATACGTAGTCGCGCCCATAAGTACCGTGTACTCTGCTTCGGGTTGCCCTTCAAGCCATCCAAGGTATTCTGGCCCTTCCAGTCCCCACCAGCCCGGCCAGCCATCGGCTGCCGCGTAGCCATCGAGTGAAGTAATGAAGTCAATGAGTAGTTCGGGCATTACCATGTCCTTTGATTTCGGCGGGAACCTCTGTTTAGCTTTGCACCATTCGAACTCAAGCAGAAAACTACCACCTCAAGCAGAAAACTACCACGGTAAATCTTTCCGGGGTTGGATCCAAATGTCCCAGGGAGATTTTCCGATTGCGTCGGGAGCTTCGCGAGACAGAGATTGTTCGATCTTCACAACCTTCCACCCGTATTCAGTGAATTCGGGTGACCACTGATCTATGCGTTGAGTATTTGTCAACTGTTCAAAAGTTCCGCTGCTGTAATATTTGACGGTGACGTGAAGGGCGTCGCCGCGCCTCAGATCTTGACAGCTGAGCCCGTAGAGCTCTCTATCCCCAAGGTTGAGAATCGATCGGGCACAACTTTCACAAACGAACTGCATTTCTGGTGCGGGGTACTCAATCCAATCGCCTGACGCCGGCCCGGCATAAGCGCTCTCAAATTCACGGTCACACTTTTCACAAGTTGCGCCCGGAGGCCATGCTGAGAAGATGCTCCGTCTTCCACCAACGCGAATGGCAGGGGTGCCGGTCCTTCGAGCGCATTTTCTTTGCCAGTTATCGCCAGTATGGGTCATTTGTTCACGTTAGCATTGGCGGGAACTGCGATCCCGAAAACTCATTCCGCCGGTGGCTCTAGTAAAAGCTCTTTTCAAGCCGAATTGGCAGATCGCACCCAGTGACCCCCTTACGAAGACTGACCTGACGATTGTGGGGCAGGGAAACCTCTGGTGGTCGATATTCAACAAGGCGAAACTGGGATGAAAGTATTTCAGTGATCAAGAATTGAAGCCCACCTGGAGCCCGATTTCCAAAGCTCCGTCGCAACCACGTTGTACGGTAACGATGACACGATTCGTGTCGCAATCTCATGGGATTGGAGAGCGAATTGAATACCGGAGACTGGTCTGTAATCGCTACTGCCGTAATGGCGCTCGCCACGCTTTTTCTCGCGCTCAAAACCCCATCAATGGCCACGGCTACGGAAAGAATTGTTGCTGAAACGGGTGAAGTAGCCAAAGCGACTTTGCAGGAAGCCAGGGCAGTCGAACAACCAACTCAACACATTGAACGACAAGTAAAGATTTCCTCGGAGGCTTTACAGATGAGAAGTATTCCCAAAGATTGGCTGAAAAGGGACGAGAGCAGATGAAAATGGTCGTCCGCTTGAAACCAATTAAGTGAAGCTATTTCACCGCCGCGCGCCCTCGGCTACAATGGCCCGCGTGGCGCTTGGCACGCTGTCATGTGGGGCAGGTTATTCCAAGTGGTTGGCGCACGGCTAAGCCAGACTGTTTTTGAATAAGCGATGGACCTTTTGCTGGGTTCTCATCATGGATTGGCCGGAATATGGCGAATAGATAATCTGGCAACAGAGATTGAACCAAGTACTAAAGATGGCCAGGCCAGACTCGCCCCAGTAGCTAAGTCCTGTGCGGCGATCGCGAAATCTTGTCCGCCGCGGAAGGGCAATCCCGGTAGAGTACCTACCATGAGGCAGGCGCAGGCAATGACGGTCATGATGTCGGCGAACTCAGTCTTCCTGACGGGCGCGCCTGGATCAGGCAAATCATACGTATTGACCAAGTTTGTCCGTAACGCGCATGCGCAAAAATACAAGGTTGCCGTTACCGCCTCTACTGGAATTGCTGCGACTCACATTGGTGGAACCACGATCCACTCCTGGTCAGGCATCGGCATTCGAGAGACCATCGATTCGCAGGGTCTTGCATCGCTCGTCAGGCAGGCGCCGCTCGTTTCGCGCTATCGCACCACGGACATTCTGGTCATAGACGAGATTTCAATGTTGCCCGGGTGGTTTCTTGATCTGCTCGATACTGTCGCTAGAGTATTGCGCGGTGACCAAAGACCTTTTGGGGGGCTAAAGATCGTCCTTGTTGGCGACATGTTTCAGCTCCCGCCGGTGAGCCGGGGTTCAAATGCAGAGGCGTTTGCCCACCACTCGGTCGCATGGAGCGATCTTGATCCGCTGGTGTGCTACCTCGATGAACAGCATCGCCAAGGCAACGACGGATTGCTGGCAGTGCTTGAGGCTATGCGAAGCGGGGAGCTCGACGCGGAGCACATTGAGCTCCTTGAAGGCCGGATGAGTGTTCGACCGGCAGAAGGTGTCGAGGTAACTCGCCTGTACTCTCATAACGCGAATGTCGACGCAATCAATCAAAAGCGACTTGCGATGCTTGACGGACCTGCCGAGTGCTTTGAGATGGGCAGCAAAGGACCGGCCGCCGCGGTAGACCAACTTAGCAAGCGCGTCCTTGCGCCGCGATTGCTGCAGCTAAAAGTGGGCGCAGAGGTCATGTTCGTCGCCAACGATCCTTTGCGGAGCTTCGTAAATGGGACCCGCGGAAAAGTCGTCCGCTTCAATGACGACCAGCCCGTGGTGGCTTTGGCCGGGAGCGGACGCAATGTCGCAGTAGTTCCCTACGCTTGGCAGAATATTGAAGACGATAAGGTCCGCGCGGAAGTGGTCCAGCTGCCTCTGCGTCTAGCTTGGGCAATAACGATTCATAAAAGCCAGGGAATGAACATTGACGCTGCGGAGATCGATCTCAGCCGTTCATTCACTCCTGGCATGGGTTATGTTGCGCTCTCCCGCTTGCGCAGCCTCGAGGGGTTGTATCTAAGCGGTATCAACTCTATGGCATTGCGGCTTCATCCCGAGATATTCGAACTTGACAAAAGGTTGAGGAGCGCATCCGAGCGCCTAGCGAGAACAACTCCCGATCACGTCGGGCCGATGGTCACCGCTGATCAGTCCGGGATAGCCATAAAGACTGTGGGCGCCGGAGGTGGTCTTTTGGGTGCCCTGAAAGTCTGGCGCCGTTCCCGCGCAGAGTCCGACGGCGTCCCAGACTATATGATTGTGCAGAACTCACAGCTTGAAGAGATTGCCCTGAAGATTCCAATCGATGAGGCGGCACTTCTGGCAGTGAAGGGAATTGGCGCGTCAAAATTGGCCAGATTCGGCGACGAAATCCTCGCTCTTACGCGCGCTTACGCAGTTTGAGTGACGTTGTCGAGGCAATGGGATATTTCAGATCTGGCCAGGGCACTGGCGCCACTGACTGAACTCGCACCGGGTGGCAGCCAAGATGACGCATGAAGGGAATTCGGCAGGGTCGCAAGGTCTCACGCAAAAGCAGGAATCGGAGGGAGCCGCGCCTATCTGTTCTTAGCGAAAGCCGTGGAAGGCACTTGGGAATTTGGCGCGGGTATCCTAGGACGCTTTGGCGCTTGAACATGGAACATTGATTACGGTTTCGGGGGAGTTTGGGAGGCCCCCCTTGGTTCTGATTCTGCCGAGACTAGGAACGAGCCTGTCTAGGACCGTTGCTCCCGGGAAGTCATTTTGGGGCAAGCGGGAGTCTTTGATTGTCATATTAGCTACGAGGGTTAGGATGACTGGCCCGGCCAGAGCCAAAAGCCCCAACTTCA
>DAHVKW010000116.1 GCA_027320695.1 Actinomycetota bacterium
CCGCAGGCGCCTGCTGTCTCAGACGCGATAGTAAAGTTGCTTCTTGATTCGGGAATGCCCGTCGAGGCTGTGCAGATCGTTCACGGCGGTGCCGAGATTGGTTCGATTCTGTGTGCGGCCAAGGAAGTGGCGGCAATAAGTTTTACCGGAAGCGCTGGTGCCGGAGCCCAAGTTGCCCACACCGCGGGGCCCAAGAAACTGGTACTTGAACTTGGTGGGAACGCGGCAACTATCGTGTGCGAGGACGCGGACCTGAACCTTGCAGCAGAAAACTGTGCGCGTACGGGATTTTCCAATTCGGGACAAAGCTGCATTTCCGTGCAAAGAATTTATGTTCACGACTCAGTTTTCGATCCCTTCGTGGACCTGCTTACGCGACAGGTCCAAGCCTTAAAAGTTGGAGATCCCCTTGATGAAACAACCGATGTGGGATCCATGGTTGATGAGCTAGCTGCAGAAAGAGTATGTAGTTGGGTTGCCGAAGCGCAAAGCCAAGGTGCGGCGGTTCCCACTGGTGGTACCCGAAATGGGGCTACGGTCCAGCCCACGGTCGTCGCCAGACCCGCGCCGGATGCGAAGGTGATCACGCAGGAAGCCTTTGGTGCGCTTGTCGCGGTGGTTCCGTATTCGGATTTTGGGCAGGTGATCGCGGACTGTAACAGCTCCAACTACGGACTCCAGGCGGGAATTTTTACGAACAACTTAAAGAGGGCTTTTCATGCGTGGCGTGAGCTTGAGGTTGGAGGTCTGGTGGTGAACGGATCTTCGAATTACCGTCTCGATCATATTCCCTTCGGCGGCTTGAAAGATTCTGGCTTCGGGCGCGAATCTCCGCGATGGATGATTGACGATTACACAACCATAAAGACAATGATGCTGCGTGGCATTTCGCTTTGGAGCGATTGAAAGTGATGAATTCGAAAGGCAGCTTTCAAGAAATACTGGCGATTTTATGAGGGCCGTTGCTCTGATCGAGACGGGGAAAGTCGAGATCGTCGACAGGCCGATACCTGCTATAGGCGCTGACGAGATTCTGGTCAAGGTGACGGGAGTGGGAATTTGCGGGAGCGATCTCGCCGTCTTCGAAGGTCATCGGGAGGTACCTGAATACCCGTGGATCATGGGACACGAGGCAGTGGGAGTCGTTGCGGAAATAGGCGGAAACGTGACCACCCGTAAGGTTGGACAGAAGGTAGTGTTAGAGCCGAACTATTGCTGCATGCACTGTTCGAGCTGTCTTTCGGGAGCCACCTCAGGCTGCGAGAATCGAGTTATCATTGGTATGACAACTCCCGGCTATCTTGCGGAATATGTCGCGGTACCTGCGGATTTTGCCTGGCCCGCACCAGCTGAGCTTTCAACCTCCGAACTTGTGTGTCTCGAGCCGTCCACAGTTGGAGAGGCGGCGCTTCGGCGTTCAGGTGCGAAAAAAGGCGAGTTGGCCTTGGTGGTTGGGGCTGGCTCTACCGGGCTGCTGCTCTTGATACTGCTGCTCGAAAAGGGCATCGGTGCATACTTCAGCGAACCTTATAAGCCAAGGGCCGATCTGGCCGTAGAATTAGGCGCGAAAATACACGACGAGGGCCGCCAATATCAGTATGTGTTTGAAACGTCAGGTTCAGTCCCTGGTTCAGAGTCTGCAATTCATCTGGCTCGGCCGGGAGGAACGATAGTCCTACTAGGGCTGGCAACGGAACCGGTAAAGATCGTTCCTGCCGAAATCGTCAGGGGCCGGTTGACAATCAAGGGTTCGATGATCTATGACCACCCTCAAGACTTTTTTGCCACCACTAGTAATCCTCCGAAAACGCTTTCAAAGATAATTCGCGGAGAGTTCGCAATGGAGAATGCGCAAAGGGCATTCATGGCCGCGAGAGATGTGGCTGGGAAATCATGGATCTCAGTTTCCAGTGAAGGAGAACTCGCTTGACACGACTTGCAAAGGAATCGGAAGGGATCAAAAAGGCGCCTACTGGAGCTGAGGCATTGGTCGCTCAACTCGAGTCGTATGGTGTGGAATACGTATTCGGCCTGTGCGGCCATACCAACATCGCTGTGCTTGACGCCCTCGGAAGGAGTCCAATCAACTTTGTGATTCATCGGCATGAGCAGGCGGCTGCGCATGCGGCGGACGGATATGCGAGGGCATCGGGCAAGCCCGGAGTTCTATTGACTCACGTTGGTCCTGGAATGATAAATGCTGCCACGGGCGTGTTTACCGCAGCGCTGGATTCCGTGCCTCTTGTTGTAATTGCCGGCGACGTGCCGAGCTATTACCATGGCCGCCATCCCCATCAAGAAACCAACCTCCACAACAACGCGTCTCAGGCTGACATATACCGCCCATTCGTGAAAAGAGCGTGGGACGTGGAAAGGGTGGAGGATCTGCCGAGGTTCATGGAGCGGGCTTTTTGGACTGCTCTCTCAGGCAGGCCTGGCGCGGTCCTCGTAAATGTTCCAATGGACATGTTTTCGAGACGGCTTCCCGAGTCTTACGATGTCCCCCCGCCGCTTCCGCTTGAGGTCCCAGTTCCTGGCATGACGGCGGAAGCGGCAAAGCGCGTGGCAAAGATGCTTGTGGAAGCACAGAGGCCGCTGATTTATATAGGCGGCGGAGTGCGTAAACCGGAAGGCACGTCGGCACTTGTGCGCCTGGCGGAGCATCTTGATATCCCGATTGCACACTCTTTAATGGGCAAGGGAGCGATAAGTGATGATCACCCCTTAGTCATGGGAATGACAGGGTTCTGGGGTCTTGAGCTTACAAACAATTATGCAAGGAATGCCGATGTCGTCCTGGCCCTGGCGACGAGATTCGCCGAGACCGACTCCAGTTCCTGGATGTCGGAATATACCTGGTCCATGCCACCAACCAGACTTATACAGATTGATATTGATCCCGATGAAATAGGGCGCAACTACCCCGTAGAGATCGGCATTGTTGCAGACGTGAACAATGCCGTGGTCCAGATCGAGAGAGCGGTTGCGGCTCAGTCTCCGGACGGAGTTTCGCGCGCGTCGCTTTTGACGGAGATTAAAAAGGCAAGGGCAGAACTATGGCAGGGAACAAAAGATCGCGGAATGAGCGACCAGTTCCCTCTCCGGCCGGAGCGGATCCTTCAAGATCTCCTCGATACGCTGCCCAAGGACGCAATTTTGGTAACTGACGTTGGCTGGAACAAAAACGGCGTGGCTCAGGCCTACAAGCTTCCCGCCGAGGGCAGGTTCATTACGCCTGGCGGAGCTTCAACAATGGGTTTCGGACCGGCGGCAGCTATAGGTGTGCAGATTGCCCAGGCAAGCAAGCCGGTTATAGCCCTTATCGGCGATGGAGGAATGAGTGCTCAACTGCCATCGGTTCCCACCGCGGTCGAGCATGGTTTGCCTGTGATCTGGGTGGTTATGAACAACAGGGCCCATGGCACAATCGCCGACCTGATGTTCTCAAACTACGGCAACAGTTTTGGGACCGTGTTCAAGGACCCGCAAGGGGAATCCTATTCACCCGACTTTGCCGCGTACGCGAAAGCCTGTGGAGCGGACGGATATTCGATTTCGTCGCCAGATCAGTTGAAGGCCGCGCTTTCAGAGGCGCTAAAGAATCGCAGGCCGGCACTGTTAGATGTGCCGATGGTGAATGAGCCAGTGCCAACTCCAGGACACTGGAACATCAACGACATATACCAGGAGAGATTTTTTTAAAAAAGCTCGAAGAGATTTAGATCGAAGAAAAGCGAGGAGAGTGAAGACATGACGACAGTGATTGATCCATTTAGTGAGGGCGAAGAGATTTGGCTGGGCCTGGATGAAGAGGGACTACGTCGTAAGGTGTTTCGGGTCGTCGGAAAGGACCTGCGTGACACCGAGTTCTTGAATGCCGGACTTACGATTTTCGAGCCTGGTGAGGCTTCATCGCTGCACAACCATCCTGAGTCTGAGGAAATCGACTTCATTGTGAAAGGTCAAGGCGAGGTCGTCGACCCTGACGGGAATCGGACTCGATTTGTGGAACACACGTTTATGTATATCAAAAAAGGTGTTTGGCATCAACATGTCAATACAGGAAGGGAACCCATGTGGCTCATCTGGATTTACGGGCCCCACGGACAGCTTCCATCAACATAAAGTAGGGCGCTAGGCGTCGATCAAGGAAAAGGAGCACGAATGAATATTGTGCGAGATTCAAAAATGATAAGACGTGCAGGGGTACTGGCACCGATAGCTGCATTAGCAGTTTCACTCGCTGCCTGTGGCTCGTCATCAAGTAATTCAGCTACATCGACGACTGGGTCGGCAACGACTGCGGCGAAGTCGAGCTTCACAATTGCCTACGTACCGGGGGCTACTGGGGTAGCATTTTATACTTCCTTGTCAAACGGCATGAAAGCGGAAGCCGAGTCGCTCGGTATGAAGTACGAGTACCAGGGTGCAGCTCAATTTAGTCCGGCAGCTCAGACGCCTGTAGTCGAAGGGGTCTGCACCCAGCATCCGAGCGTGCTTGTCGTATCGCCGACTGACCCAGTTGCGCTTGCACCAGCCATAAATGCATGTTTGAACGAGGGGATCCCGGTAATTACCACAGATACCACTCTTAAAGACACCTCGAAGATTACAAGCCAAATAACCACCAACAACCTCCAGGGTGGTCAGCTTGCAGCTGACTTCATTGGAAAGCAGATTGGCGGATCTGGCGAGGTCGCGGTGTTGAGTCTGTCAGCTACAGCCTCTACCCAAGTTCAAAGGGTTCAAGGCTTCCAGGATGAACTAAAGGCGAAGTTTCCGAATATAAAGGTTGTCACAGTCCAGTACGTGGGACAAGCTATTTCGGACAGTACGTCTGCGACGAACGCGATTCTGCTGGCCCATCCAAATCTGAAGGCAATATTTTCGGTGGCCGAGACCGGCGCTGAAGGTGCACAAGCTGCTCTCCAGACAAGTGCGGCAGGCCAGAAAGTGATCAATGTCGCTTTTGACGCCAGTCCATCCGAGGTGAAACTTCTTCAGGCTGGCAAGCTCTCGGCTACCATTGCGCAAGATCCTGCCCAGGAAGGCAAGCTGGCCGCGCAGTTCGCGTACGACAAGCTCACTGGAAAGACTTCTTCGATAACGGCCAAAGTGCAGCTAGGTGATGTACTTATTACCTCAGCCGACTCCAACGAGGCCAGTTTCTCGAAGTACTTCTACAAGCTTTAAAAGGCAGGCTCTCACGAGCTGATGCCGAGGAATGCGGTGGAGGAACAGAATTGCATCCATCCAAAGCCGCATTCCTAAAATCGCAAGTTTATGGATTCTCCCGCCGCGCCGCTTTTTCGAGTTTTCCATGGGTTGTTGGTCAGATGCCTGGTGGACTCGACTTCTTAGGGGTGACCCTAGCGAATAGGCGGCGCACGGGTAGCAGGCGGTGTATGAGGGTGATTTCGCAATTGCAGGAGTGCTATTTTGGTTTTAGTTAACGAAAATCGAAGAGCGGCT
>DAHVKW010000117.1 GCA_027320695.1 Actinomycetota bacterium
TTTCTTCAATGGGCCAACCATGAAGAACGCATTGCGAACAGGGCGGACAGAGACCTCGACAGGCTAGCCAACGAACAGTAGGGGCGCAAATGAAAGTTCTACCTGTCTGACAGGCCAAAACTTCTAATTAACTACCGAGTAACATAATAATTGTTTAGATATGTTTTCTCAGAATCGAGGTACGCAATGGCAGAGACCGTTATTGTCGCCACCGCACGAACACCAATTGGCAGAGCATACAAAGGATCGCTCAAAGACGTAAGGCCAGATGATATGGGCGGTTTCATTGTCAATAAACTTCTCGAAAAGGTTCCGCAACTTGACCCGGTCCAGATCGACGACGTGATGATCGGCGCAGCGAACCATGTTGGCGAACAATCCTTGAATCTGGGAAGAAATATTGCAGCGCTTGCAGGGCTGCCTGACACTGTGCCAGGCACGACGGTAAACAGATTTTGCGCATCGTCTTTGCAGACGATCAGGATGGCGTTCCACGCTATCAAGGCGGGCGAGGGAGAGGCCTTTGTCGCCGGAGGCGTTGAAAGCACAACAAGGACCCTTGGAGTCGGCTTTACCGAAAAGGACCTCAACCCGAGATTCACCGATCGCTCCCGGCCGGATTTTATAAATGAAATGTTCATTGCCATGGGGCTCACGGCCGAAAACGTCGCCAAAAAATTTGGAGTAACCAGACAAAGAATGGACGAGTTTGCCAAGCTTTCCCAAGATCGCGCGGTCGAAGCGCAATCCAACGGAACCTTCGCCCGGGAAATTGCGCCCATCCCACTCCCTGATGGAAGCCTGATCACAAAAGATGACGGCCCGCGACCCAACACCAATCTTGAGACTCTGAGCCAGCTGCCTCCGGCATTCATTGAGAATGGCCTGGTTACTGCGGGCAACTCGTGTCCGCTCAACGACGGTGCGGCCGCAGTGCTTGTAATGTCCTCGAGCAAGGCCAGGGAGCTTGGAATTACCCCGATAGCCAGGGTTGTCGCATCTTCAGTCTCAGGCTTGGCACCTGAAATAATGGGCGTGGGACCAATTGAAGCCGTGCGGAAGGTATTGGCATTATCGAAAATGAGCTTAAAAGACATGGGCACCGTCGAACTCAACGAAGCATTCGCCGCCCAAGTTCTAGCAGTTTGCGATGAATTGGGAATCTCCATTGAAGACCAGCTCAATCCTCATGGAGGAGCCATTGCGCTCGGTCACCCTTTCGGAATGACCGGGGCGCGCATAATGACCACTCTCATCAATGATCTCCAAACGAGGGACCAACAATTTGGCCTGGAGACGATGTGCGTAGGTGGCGGGATGGGCATGGCAATGATCATTGAAAGGCTCTCATAATCTCGCCAGGCCACAGATTCGAAACGAACTTGCAAAACTCGGACTAACTTTTTTAAGTCATGGCTAATCAAAATTCGACATCCCAAAATAACGGTCAAGTCGAAAAACCCGAAGAGACGACGACAATTCTTGTTTTGGCCAGACATGGAAATACGACGACCACGGGTAAAATTCTGCCTGGCCGCTCCGCTGGCCTCAACCTGTCAACTGAGGGAACAGCCCAGGCTGAAGCAGTTGCCGAGCAACTTGCAAAACTGGAAAATATCGCGGCCGTCTATGCCAGTCCCCTTGAGCGCGCACAACAGACCGCAAGGCCGCTTGCGTCGCGACTGGACATGGAGATCCACACCTCAGAGTTGTTGTATGAATGCGACTTCGGAGACTGGACCGGCCGGGAGCTGGCGGACTTGTACAAACTCCAGGAATGGAACCAGGTACAAAGATCGCCTTCAACATTCCGGTTCCCCAATGGAGAATCATTTATGGAGATGGCAGCGAGGATGGCAAAATTTGCCGAGCTGATTCAGCTAAATCACCGGGGTAAGATCGTCATTGCATATTCCCATGCAGATCCCATTAAAACTCTCCTGTGCTCCGCTCTTGGAATGCATCTGGACATGTTCCAGAGACTCGTCATTGATACATGTTCAGTGTCAGCAATTTCCTTCGCAGCCGCCGGAACTTTAGTCTTGGGTAGCAACTGGCAAAGAGACTTTTCAATTAAGGTGCCATAATTGTCGATATCAAGAGATTTCCCATCAGTAGACCATGTCGCAATTGGAGCTTTCGGTGAACCCGGCAAGCGCGTCTTCGTCATCCAGGCCAGATACCTTGGAGAGCTGTTAACCCTGAAGATTGAAAAGGCTCAGGTCGCAGCGTTAATTCATCACTTGGGAGAATTGATCCAGGAATTGTCAAGGCCGGGCCACCTGGACGAGCCAAGTTCGGTGCTTGTGCCCTATGAAATCGCCTGGTCCGTTGGCTCGATCGCTATCTCCTATGTCGAGAACCTGGATCAAATCAACCTAATTCTGGAAGAAATTCCCAGCGAAGGTGAAGAGCCATCGGCACTTCAAGTAGGCCTTTCAAAGGAGCAATCCGCCGAATTGGCAATTCAAGGAGCGCGCTTGATTGCCGCAGGCCGTCCCCTATGTCCGCTTTGTGGTTATCCACTAGATCCAGATGGTCACGCATGTCCCAGAACAAACGGTCACAAAGCACCGGCCGTCTAGAACACCTAAGCTCCGGTGAGATTAGGGTGCTCGGGCGCATGCCCTACAGCTCCAACGCGACGTTCCTTGTGGAAGTAAACAAAGATTCCGCGACAAGCAGAGGGATCTACAAGCCGTCCCGCGGCGAACGCAGTCTTTGGGATTTTCAAGGCGGCCTTTACATGCGTGAAATAGCTGCCTACAAACTATCTGAAGCATTGGGATGGAAGTTGATTCCAATGACCGTTCTTCGAACGGACGGCCCCTTGGGAGAAGGAAGCCTCCAACTCTTCATACAGGCAGATTTTCAACAGCACTATTTCTCGTTATTCGAAAGAGATGAACTGCATTCCCAGTTCAGAAAATTTGCGCTGTTCGATATGATCGCCAACAATGCTGACCGTAAATCAGGCCACCTGCTAATAGACGGCCAAAACCATATCTGGGGTATAGACCATGGATTATGCTTCCACAGCGAGCCAAAACTCAGGACTGTGATTTGGGAGTTTGCCGGAGAGCCAATCCCAAAGGAACTGTTGGAAGCACTATCTGCCAGGCAAGAGGAATGCGCGGAAACAATCGGAGAATTCATCAGCCCTCCGGAGCTGCAAGCGTTTAAAGACCGAGTCGCCCAGGTGCTCAAGCACAAAAAATTCCCGGTTCCCGAACCGGACGTCAGGTGCTACCCCTGGCCTCTCATCTAGGCTTGCCGCGGCTTCTTGGAAACGCCACGACAAGCCCGTCTGATTAGCTTTTCGACTTAATCGCCTCGATCAGCTTCGGAAGCACCTTATGCACGTCGCCCACTATCCCTAGATCAGCAATGGAGAAGATCGGGGCATCGGCGTCTTTGTTGATCGCGATGATGTTCTTTGCTCCTTTCATGCCGACCATATGCTGAGTCGCACCGGAGATACCGCATGCAAGATAAACCGACGGCTTAACCGTTTTACCAGTCTGGCCAACCTGATAGGCGTAAGGAACCCAACCAGCGTCAACAATCGCGCGAGATGCTCCCGGCGCACCGTTTAGAAGCCTGGCAAGCTCCTCGATCATCTGGTAGCTTTCCTGCTGGCCTAGTCCGCGACCGCCAGAGACCACTACTGGAGCCTCATCCAGCTTCGGCCCGGATCTGGCTTCTACGTGGCTTTGAACAATCTTTGCTTTGCCCGCGGATCCGATATCACCCACATTCGCTTCCTCCACGACCGCTGCCGACCCGCCCTTAGGTTCGGGTGCGAAGGACTTGGCTCGGATCACGAAGATCCCGGGGCCCGAAGAGGTAAATTTTGCCGACACTATCTCTGAACCGCCAAACACCGCGTGCTCGCTCGTCAAAGCATTGCCATCCTCCACAAGATTGACCACATTGGTCAGAACCGGGAGGTCGAGCCTTGCCGAAAGCCTGGCCGCAGCGTCACGTCCTTCGGGAGTCGAGCCGAAGAAGATTGCGTCCGGCGCATCCGCTGGAATCCTCCTCGCCATAACTGCCGCTACCGCGGTACCAGCAAGGATCCCATCCAGGCCGGTGGCCAGAACAAGCTTTGAAGCTCCGTGGTCGCCCAGTAGGTGGGCGGCTTCGGATCCCATGCCACTTCCAAATGCTTCGACCGTAGCAGCAAAGTTTGACGCAGCGGATACCAGTTCAAGCGAAGTTGAGGAAACACCCGATTCCGATGGTTCAACAAACACCCAGATTTTTGACAATGACATAAATTTGAATCTTTCTCTGAAATTCGATAACTAACGGCTTGTCTAAATGATCTTCAACGTTTCGAGAAACTCGATCACCTGCTGGTAGGCCTCCCCCTCATCAACCACGACGGTTCCCGAGGCCCTCACCTCTGCTGCTCTCACAGAAGTAACCTCCTGGGTGGGGCTAATTGGAGCGATCCCCAGTCCGGCCACATCCACGACATCGACCGGCTTGCTCTTGGCGGCCATGATCCCCTTGAATGACGGATAGCGCGGATCTACAACGCCGGCAGTCACACTGACAAGCGCAGGCAGCGGGCACTCAACTTCGTCGTATCCAGACTCGGTTTGGCGCTGGACCTTTAGAATTCCGTTCTCGACGTCAACCTTCTTGGCAAAGCTCACCGACGGAATATCGAGTATCTCAGCTATTTGAACTGGAACGGTACCGGTGTAGCCATCGGTTGATTCCGTCGCCGCCATGACGAGATCAAACGGATTGCGCCGTATAGCTGCTGCTAACACCTTTGCGGTGGATAGGGCGTCGGCACCCGAAAGTGACGGATCGGAAACCAGTACAGCCTTGTCTGCTCCCATTGCCAGGGCGGTACGGAGCCCAGAGACTTCCCCGTTGGGGGCCATAGAGATCAGTACCACCTCTCCTCCGCCAGTCCTGTCAACAAGCTGCAAAGCCATCTCCACCCCATAGCTGTCAGAGTCATCAAGAATAAGCTTTCCATCTCTGACAAGGTTGTGACTTCCAGGATCCAGCCTGCCGGGAATTGACTGATCCGGGATTTGTTTTACACACACAGCAATATTCATTGACGATTTCCTTACATACGTTTAGAACGCAAAGTGCAATTGGAGGATAAAACCTTCAATCAAGCTTATCCTTAATCTGCCTGCTGGTCCAAGTTAGGAAAAGACGCGGAACCCCGCCCATCTGGCTACCGGAGCGAAACAGGCTTTAGCTAAACTTCAATCGATTAGCGTGGCCATGCTCTTTCGCCTGCCCCGGCGTCAGGCCTGCATACTTTCACGCATATCGGCTGGGGACCAGCGGGACAGCCCGCGGTGTCTCGTCGTCGGCTGATGCTATGAA
>DAHVKW010000118.1 GCA_027320695.1 Actinomycetota bacterium
ATTGGTGGGTCCGCGAAAATGTGGTTCGGATGGCGGTTAGCTAAAGGGAATCCTCAAAATGCAACCACCGCGTCCCGGTTCGACATCGCCGCGTCCGGATCTTTGAAGAGCCGAGGGTGAGATTCCCTCTGGCTAATCGGCAATTCATGAAGTCCAAAGATGGGCGGTTGCGGCGTCGTATCACATGTCTTGCTTTAACGGACTTCTAACCTTCTCAAGCGAGTCCAGGGTTGTCGCCAGGGAAAAGGGTGGGCATAAAAGTGCCGTTTTTCGGGAGTACTTGAGCTGGCCACTTTGTGTAGTTCGCAGGCCGCCCTGAAATCAGCGTGGCTATCAAGCTCCATCCCGCAGGACATCCTTTCGATCTGAGGTATGGCTTAGTATTAGTCCCTCCAGGGCAGGCCAATGGAGGGACTAATCGCATTCAGATTGAATTCGCGCACCCATTTGTGGTTGTAGCCAGATGGAACTACCACCACAAATGGTTTGTCTAAGTTAACTGTTCAAACCTGACCGTAGTACAGGCAGGTTCCTAGTAGATGCTTGGGTACTTGGCGGCAATCTTTGCTGACAGCTGCCATGGTCCAAGATCTGCCATTGAAGACGCTGATCTGTTCAGTCCTGCGCCTTTCATCTGTCCTGCAGCTAGGTTCGCAGCATAGTTCGTCTGAATTACCTGGTCAGACAGAATTGTGCTGGCATCTGCTGGAGTGTTTGGCCACGGGTTGAACTGCTCCAAAGCTTGGCGCTGAAGTGTCACGGCTGCTGGTGTCGCAGCATTGTTTGTGTACTGCTCGGCATAGCTATCCCAGGCTGCGGTATCGGTGTCAAAGACCTTGGCAGCTGCCCACCAGGCTAGATCGATGGCTAAAACGTCAGATTGGTGTGTCTTTACCCAGGACGGAAGGGCGGCGTTGAAGCTGTCCGCATAGTCCGGGGAAATTTGCGCAGCGGTCTGGAGCACATTGAACGTGCCATGTGCTTTGAGGGTTACAAGGTCTTCAGCTGCCACGAATGCCGATGTCAGGTGGCCGGAAATCAGCTGGTCTACCGTGCTTGAGTCCGCGCCGGTGAAGGTCATCTTCAGCCCGTTAGAACCCCACCCTTGGGCCTTCGAGAGCACGCCACCCAGATAGTTTCCTGGGTCGAGGTTGGAAGAGGTTGCAACAGTTGCTCCCTTAAGCTGGCTCACCGAAGTGTACTTGCTTGATACGAGTACATCATCGACGTGTGTCATTGCCGGGGCGATGATTTGAAGTCCGGCGTCAAGTGAGCTTGAAAATTGTCCGTCTGCATCATCCAGCTGTCCGCTGACGACTGCAAGCTGCATGCTGGGGCCACCGCCAATGGTGTAACTTACCGTGGCTCCCCATTTCTTCAGCATCTGAGCCAGAATGTAGTTTGTTGTGTCACCAGGTACAGGGTTTCCACCGGATATGCCTAGGTGGAGTGTTACCCCTTTAAGATCTGGTGTGCCATCCGCATTGAGCTTAAGGCCGTAATTGCTGCTAGAACCGTTGCTACCACTGCTCGCTGCCGCTGCGGTCGAGGTCGGCGAACTTGCTGTTGAGCTGGAACTACCACACGCGGCCATGACACTTGCCGCTCCAAGCAGCGGTGCGATGACCTTCAAAGCTTTTTTCACAAAAATGCTCCTTTTTAATGTCCCGATCGGGAACTAACAAGTGATACTTGGTAACGGATAACTTCCCTGCAGGTGTAGTGATGATGTTGCTCAAATGGACTAGTCAGACTTATTATCGTTCCTTTCGCTCGAGAACTGCCCACGGCGCCCAAGTGCGGGTAGCTAAAGAAAGCAAACCGACATTGATAAGGCCAAACACGGTTGAGATGACGAACACCGCAAGTAACTTTGAAGTTTGAAACCCAGAGGCGTACGAGGCCAGAAGATAGCCGAGCCCCACCAGGCTGACCTCCATCTCAGAAACGACCATGCCGATTACGACCAGACCTGCCGAAATTCGGGCGCCTGTCAGGAAATAGGGGAGCACGCCTGGACTTATTATCTTTCGGATTAGGTCGGTTCTGCTCAATCCCGCAGAATGACCAAGCTCGGTGAACCGCCCGCTTACATTACGGCAACCAGCGGCAACGTTTAGAAGAATTGGCCAGGTGGCGAGCAATACAATGAAGACAATCCTGGCCTTTTCGTCAACCCCCAACCAGATCGCCAACAGCGGCAACGTGATAACCAGGGGAGTGGCATTGAGAAATACCACGTACGGAGCGGTAATCCCGCGTATTATACGTGACCTGCCGATTGCCAAGCCAAACACTGAGCCGATGACGAGCGCGATCGCAAGGCCAATGTACATCTCGAATGCCGATACAGCGATATCGTGCCATATCTGAGTCTTCCCGAAGAGCATGTTCCAAAGGTTGTTGGCTACGATTGTCGGCTTTGAAATATAGATCGGATCAAGGAATGAGCCGATGATCTGCCACAGTACGAGGAGAACCAAAATAAGGTACAACGTCCCCGAGTATTTGAAACCTGTTCGAAGGCGGGAACGTTGTAAGGCATTGTCTATTGCCTGGAGCTCGGTTGCATCACTGAATCCTTCTTCAAGACTCACTGCCATTAAGCATCGCCTCCTCCGGCTGGACCCAGTCCGCGATCTTAAGGTGCAAGTCTGTGACGATTTCTTCACGCAGGCGCATGGCTTCTGGATGCGCTCGGACATTGTATCGCCACCTCGGACGGGGAAGATCAACGTTGAAGACCTTTGAGACACGGCCTGGGTCTGACTCCATGAGTATGATTTTGTCTGAGAGCAGGATTGCCTCGTCAATATCGTGAGTGACAAACACAACCGTCGCGTGCAGGCGTTCAATCAGTGCCCCGATTTCCTGCTGGAGCCTTTCGCGGGTGAAGTTGTCCAAGTGGCCGAAGGGTTCGTCCATCAGGAACACCGCAGGCTGGCGGGCAAGTGCCCGCGCAACGCCAACCCTTTGCTGCATGCCTCCCGAGAGCTGATAGGGTGCGTGGTCGGCCGCATCTTCGAGTCCGACAAGCCGCAGAGCTTCAATAGCCCGGTCGGACCGTTCTTGAGATGAGAGCTCTTTCATGGATTCGAGATTGAGCTCGACATTCTCTTTTACAGACCGCCAGGGGAGCAGGTTTGAATCCTGAAACACAAATGCCATGCGTTGACGTTGAGCTTTACCAACCAACTGGTTTTCAAGAAGTACTTCGCCCTCATCCCACTCAATGAGGCTGTCGATTATTCTTAGAAGCGTTGTTTTGCCGCATCCGCTCTTTCCCAGGATGCTGACGAATTCTCCCTGCTGCACTTTAAGAGAAACATTGTCAAGGACAACTTTGCGGTTATGACGTCTGTCGGAAAAGGCCTTGCTCACTCCTCTCACTTCCAGCAGGCATTGATCATCATTTAGAGTCACTTCGATTTTTTCTCCTTATAGTTGGGAAATCTGCATTTCTTTGCTAATTGACTATCCTTGGCCGGTGGCGTGAATCCAAGGACTGCGAACCGACTGGTAGAAGCGCAAGAGGCCAAAAAGTATGAACGCCAAGATTGTGGAGCTGATGATAGTTACGATCAGGTGCGAGGTCTGGAAGAACGAGCCGTAGGCGCCTGCCAGCCCTCCAAGCCCGCTTGCTCCCACCTCTTGTCCAGCCAGCACCGCGCCCACAATCGCCTGAGCTGCTGATATGCGCAGGCCTGCGAAGATATACGGCGAGGCTCCTGGGAGAATTATGTATCTGATGGTTTCGTATTTGCTCAAGCTCATTGACTCTGAGAGTTCCCTGTAGGCGGCCGAGAGCGATGCGACGCCTATGTAGGTATTAATTACGACAAGCCAAATGCAAAGGATGAAGGTGAATGCGACTCTCGCGAGCAGTCCCAGGCCGAACCAGATTTCCATCAGCGGCAAAAGCGCGACAAAAGGAGCTGCAATCGCCATGCTTATCAGGGGCGAAATTGCGGTTCGCAGTTTGATGGACCGTCCAAGTGCCAAGCCGGTCACAATGCCGACAATTGCTGATGCACCAAAACCCAGCACCACGATCACCGCTGTTTGCCACATGGCTGGCAAAAGTTCTCCCTTTGCCAACATCGAACCAAGGGCGCTCACAACCCGGGAGGGAGTTGAGAAATAGATCGGTTTGACGAAGTTGCCGCTCAATTGCCAGAGTGCAAGGAAGACGACAAGCGAAGCTGCACCCATGATTAGGCCGGGACCGGATTTGGATTTGGTGAGGAAATAGATCCCCCGTGCGGATCGACGCGGCCTAGAAATATGCGCGGAAGACATGTTCGCGAAACCTTGCTAATAACAGATACCAATGGCCAGCTCAGGCTGACCTTGGCTATCCCCCCTGGGGTCTAAACATATAATCTTTAAAATGCTAAGTCAAGCACTTCAGATCTATTTGTCCCTGTTCCCAGCCTTTTGGGTGAGCCATTTTCGGTGCCTCTCGGACCTGGCCCTTTGATTCGCGGAATCGAAATTTCCGTGATGATACGTAGAGGCATTGAAGGGGTGGATCGTAAATTATTTCCGTTTGCAATTCCTCGGTAGGAGGCGAAGAATCTCATGAACTGTATTAACCTTCGCGCCGCATACTCCAGTTGGTTGGGTCTAAAAATCTGATATAGCGGGCTTGGCTTAGAGGCTCGTTGTTTGTGATTCCTCATAGGTTGCGAAGTTTTGCTCCAGGTCAGAGGCCATGGCATTGAGCTTGACGCTAATTAGATTGACGGTGGATGCGACCCATGATCCGTCTATCATCGGGCAGCTTTCTGTGCGAGGAACGCCAGCTCAATGGAAGCTGGAAGCCGGCATTTTCAAGCAATTGGCCAGCAGTCCCGGCGGCAACAAATTCGGGCGGGCGACGGGCAGGTCTTGGGCTGGCCGGTTTTCCAACACCCCTCGAAACCTATCCAGGCGGCGCTGTCAATACCAATTAAGTGTGTTTGCGCCGATTTTCGCAGGGTAGCGAAAGCTGATTTATCCGAAACGACAACGTGTCGCAGCGTGATACGCCTCACCACCCAGAGTACGCCAATCAGTAATCACGGTGAAGTTGATTCCAGGTTATGAAAAAAATGGGTATCAAAAATTCATCGCCAGAAGGGTTGTTGCTATTTTGGGAAAAAAGCGGGAGGCAACGTTGCTGCGCTAGTGCTGTATCGCCACTGTCAGCTCCCATGTGGATAGCGCGCT
>DAHVKW010000119.1 GCA_027320695.1 Actinomycetota bacterium
CGGCCCCGACTCCTCCGGAAAGTATTGCGATCACACAGGGCACCTTAGTATTCGCGGCTTGCCTGGCAGGTCGATTCTGAATCGGGGTTTACTTGCAATCTTTAGTTCAAGGCAAAGCTGGCCAGGCTCTATGATCATTGAGAAGGAATTGCGAGGACTCTGGTGGAAAGCCGGCCACAATTGAAGATTGCATATGAGGCTACTGCGCTACTCGGCAGGCGAACCGGCGTTGGCGAGTTTTGTTATGGCGCCTTGGAGGCACTGAGCCGAATCCATTCACTTGATGTAAACGCGTTTGCGATTAGTTTCCGTCGCCGCCACCTCCTGAAAAGCGAACTTCCCAGTGGCGTGGGTTTCAGCGACTGGATATTGCCTGCCAGGCCGCTTCACGCCATGTGGGGTAGATATAACTTTCCTAATATGGAACTTTGGGATAGAACCATAGATGTCGTTCATGGAACCAATTTTGTGGTTCCGCCAGCAAGGCACGCCGGGAAAGTTGTAACGGTGCACGACCTCACAACTGTGCGCTTTCCAGAGCTGTGCGATTCGGCCACGCTGATCTTTCCAAAAATGGTTCAAAGGGCCATCGACGCTGGGGCCTTTGTACATACGCCCTCGCAGTTCGTGGCTGACGAGGTGATCGAAAATTTTCGTGTCAGCCCGGACAAGGTTGTCGCGATACACCACGGAATACCAAGAATTGATCCTGAAATGGATTTAGAAAATGTCCACGTTCATCCTTTGGAGGGAAAGAAATTTGTTCTGGCGCTGGGGACCGTTGAGCCCAGAAAGGACTTTCCTCTGCTGGTTCGTGCCTTTGATGAGATATCCAGCGAGATTTCGGACTTGATTCTTGTGATTGCTGGCAAGGACGGGTGGGGTACTCAAAGCCTGACAAGCGCGATTGCCAGAGCGAAATCGAGGTCAAGGATCATTCGCCTTGGCTATGTAAGTCCATCAACAAGACGGTGGCTGTTGAAAAACGCGGCAGTCTTCGCATACCCCTCGATCTATGAAGGCTTCGGTTTCCCGCCTCTTGAGGCCATGACGTTGGGCACCCCCGTGGTTTCTACGAATTCCGGTGCACTGGAGGAGGTTCTCTCTCCAGATTGCGCGATCATGGTTGAGTCTGGCGACACGGATGCAATGGCAGGCGGAATCCTAAAAGTCGTGTCCGATATTTCGGAGGCGTCAAGGCTCGCGCAAGCCGGGCTGGAGCACGTGGGGAGATTTTCCTGGGACAAGTGCGCGGATGGGCTAGCCTCTCTTTACCGGCTCGCTGGTGGCAAATGAAAATGGGTCGAACTGTTATCAAACGCGTGTTTCTGCTGGCAGAGCAAATGCGCAGCAAAGTCCCTGGCGGCATCGGTACCCATACCACAGCGCTTTTGGGATCGCTTTCAAATATAAGGGGGGAGTTTCCCGGGTTAGAGTTGGAGATCCTTGTAACCAGGGCCAAAGAGCCCGAGACCTTGGATAGATTCGGCATCCCGATCCGTTACCTGGCCTTTAGCCACGAGGTCTTTATGCGGCTCAGTGATTTCAAGGTCCCTGTGCTAAATCAGGGAGCTGGGATTTATCACAGTTTCTCCATGTTTATGCCACCGTCTAACAGGCGCGGCCAGCAGCGGGTTTGCACTGTGCACGATTTGGCCTTTGCCAATCATCCCGAATTTTTCACCAGGCGCGGGGTCGCGTGGCACTCCAGGCAGCTGAGCGCTATCGTCAAGGGCAACTTTCCAGTCGTAGCGGTATCCGAGCGCACAAGCGACGAGCTTTTATCCCGCGGGATTGATGGGGGGAGGATTCGGGTCATCGAATCTGGCGCTGATCACCTTGGTCCGGCAGATATCACTGGCTGCCGGAAGCTGCTGAAATCACTAGGGGTGGGCGAGCGGTTTATTCTCAGTGTTTCGACTCAGGAACCGAGAAAAAATCTGAATGGACTGATACGGGCTTTTGAGCTGAGCAGGAGTTCCGATCCGACTAGTCCCGAACTGTTGGTGGTGGGTACTCAGGGATGGGGCACGGAAACCAATCGGATTCCTGGCGCGCATTATCTGGGTCATGTCCCGGAGGGGGTTCTGGTCGCACTCTACCAGCTTGCTGAATTCCTAATATACGTCCCCTTCGAGGAGGGATTTGGGCTTCCGGTTGTAGAGGCGATGGGCCACGGGCTGCCTGTGGTTGCCTCGGGCGTTCCGGCAGCTGCGGACAGCGTTGAACTGGTGGATCCCAACGACGTGGACTCGATTGCTAAGGGCATATCCCGACTGGCCAAAGATCAGGACCGGCGCCTGGACCTGAAGGCTAAAGGTTTGGAGCGTGTCAAGAGTCTGACCTGGGCAAGCGCTGCTAGAAATCACATGAAACTTTGGGAGCAGATGTAGTGCCGGGGCGAGGACTGGTGATAGATGTATCTAGCGTCCCACCCAGGCCGGCTGGCGCAGGTCGGTACGCCATTGAGCTAGTTTCGAACCTTCGAAAAATCACTAAAGGCTTTGACCTGATCTCCAAATCGGGTGACGTCGAGTTTTGGGAGGATATAGCCGCAGAGAGTGTAATTTTAAGGGCTCCAAATAGCAAGCCTTTGAGGGTTCTTTGGGAGCAGGAAATTCTGGCGCGGAAACTCAATAGGCGCGGGGAACGAATTTATCACGGGATTCACTACACCATACCCGGGGCGTATCGCGGGTTGAGAGTTTCCACGGTGCATGATTTGACCATGATCGAGCATCCCGAGTGGCATGAAAGGGTTAAGGTCAACTACTTTTCCCGGGCAATTCGTTATGCAGTGGAAAATGCCGACGCGATTGTGGTTCCAAGCCGCTTTACGAAGAGCCGCCTTGAGTCGCACTTTGGCGCGCTTGCAAAGGTGCATGTGGTCTATCACGGGGTCGATCATCTTCGCTTTAAGCCCATGGAAGGCGACTTGGGAGAGAAACCGGTATGCCCGGTGCCCGGGTTATCGCATCAAGACAGGGTTGTGCTGCACATTGGCACCATCGAGCCCAGGAAAAATATTGAGAATCTCGTGAAAGCCTTTGAGATCGTTGCCGGGGGAGACCCAAGCGTTCACCTCGTGCTCGTTGGACAAAAAGGTTGGCAGTCCGGTCCGGTATTCGATCTGATCGGACGGTCCAAGCACCGGGAGCGAATTCATGTCATTGGGTACCTTTCCGATACTGATCTGTTGGCGACGCTTTATGGCTCGTCGTGCGTCGTCTATCCTTCATTTGCGGAGGGATTTGGATTGCCCGTGCTGGAGGCAATGGCAGCAGGTATTCCGATTGTAACGTCGGCTGGCTCAGTCATGGAGGAAGTAGCGGGCGATTGTGCCTGGCTTTGCGATCCTCGAGACCCAATTAGTATTTCTGGGCAGATTTTGGAAGCGATTTCTCGCTCTGATGATTCAAGGTTAAGGGTTGCCAATGGCATAGCGCGATCCGACCAGTTCAATTGGCTTGATACAGCAAGGAAGCATCTTGAAATCTATAACAAACTCGGCCTTGGTCTGGAAAGCTAGCACCAACTCATGAAGGCCTTGATAACAGGCGCCAGTGGGTTCGTAGGCGGACATCTGGCGAAGCACTTGTTTTCGAGCGGAGATGAAGTACTGGCGTTGGATCCTTCGGTGGATATCTCCGATGAATCGGCTCTTTTCGAGGCAATGGCCGCCTTCGCTTCTGAGCGCGTGGATGTCATCTATCATCTTGCAGCGCTTGCCCACGTTGGAGATTCCTTTGGGTCGTCAGTCAAGGTTTTTGGAGTCAATGTCATCGGGACTCTGAATCTTTTGGAGTCGTCACGAAAAATGTCTCCGGAGGCAAAGATCATTGTCGTGTCATCGTCCGAGGTCTATGGAAGGGTGGACCCGAGATATCTTCCTGTCGACGAAGACGCCCCTCTGGCTCCATTGTCGCCATATGCGGCCTCGAAGGCAGCGGCCGAGCACGTGGCCTTGCAGGCTTTTCGTGCCTATGGACAGCGAGTCATAATCGCGCGTCCATTCAATCACATCGGTCCTGGGCAATCGGATAGCTACGTTGTCTCTGCGATCGCCAGGAGGGTGGTCATGGCGAAGATGAATGGAAGCCGTTCAATCGTCGCCGGGAATTTACAGTCCAAGAGGGACTTCACGGATGTTCGAGACGTCGTAGATGCCTATCGGAAGATGGCGGAATTTGGCGTACCTGGAGTCGTTTACAACGTTTGCTCCGGGAAAGCCGAAACGATAGCTGACCTGGCAGAAAAATTAATTACGCTTGCCGGAGCGGATGTGAAATTCGTCAGTGATCCGGGTCTGCGCCGCGACGTGGAGGTGACCGATATCGCGGGAGACTCCACCAGGTGCCGATCGGAGCTGAACTGGAGGCCTCAGATTCCTATCGAGACAAGTTTGAGAGATGTTCTAGCGTGGTGGTCAGCTCGCCTAACAGCCTATTGAACTTGCGCCGCAGGTCATTTTTTGCAACCATGGAACGTTGGAATGTCAGGATTGAAAGTCCAACCACTGTATAGGCAAGATCCCTCACCGACTGTGAATTGTTTACTTCGTCGTTTGCCACAAAGTTAGTTTATTATATTTCCATGTAGAAGAGGCTTGTCGCGCGTACGAGGGGAAGCTGGCCGCCCAGGCTGCGCCACGTCAACTGGATCAGCTGGCTAGATTCTCCATTTGGCGGTAATCGGGCCCCGGCACCGCTTCCAAGCGCAGGTGGCGGTAG
Organism: Actinomycetota bacterium; assembly: GCA_027320695.1. GTDB lineage: Bacteria > Actinomycetota > Acidimicrobiia > Acidimicrobiales > Acidimicrobiaceae > SCQM01. Next base: position 4,731 of record DAHVKW010000119.1, read on the forward strand.
ATTGACGGGAATTCCTGGGTGATCCGAAAAAAGGTCCGTATAAATCCAGGTCGGCAAGAGATCGTAATATCAACTAATGTGCACCTTTGAAGTTTATGCAGGATAAGCCACTTTCCATTAGAACAGTGAGTTTTTACTGCGCAAGACTAGACCGATTGAGGGTACCCTGAATACTCTGATGCCTAAAGCGCCTCATGTCGTAGCTGTTGTAGTGGTTCATAATCCGGGAACCTGGTTCCAGGAGATGCTCGGCTCGCTGCGCGACTGCGATTACCCCAACATTTCAAGTATTTTTGTCGACACCTCTAGTGATGTCGACGTCACTAGCGCCATTTTGACTACGATTCCAGCTGCAACGATAATCAAAGCCGATCCGACTACGGGATTTGGCGCGGCCTGCAACATTGGCGCGCACAGCGCTAAAAATGCTACCCATCTGCTGTTTTGTCACGATG
>DAHVKW010000011.1 GCA_027320695.1 Actinomycetota bacterium
GTTCCGAGCATTAGCCCTAAAAATAAAACGATGCCGGTTACGAACTGGCAAAAACCGGGCAGCCAGACTCCCCATACGCCAGTCGCCGCGTCAACATCAGTGTTTCGTTTAGGATAATGGAATAGCTCCTGGGGTCCATAGATGAGATAGCCCGTTCCTAGGCCCATGAACCCAAGCGCAAGAGGGGGAAATGCCGATGATTGGAGACTTACTACCGTGCTAAGCATTGGTGCGACCTCCTAGTTGTTGTAAACCTTATGATTTTATTCCAGTTATTTGCAACAACCAAGGATCAAATGCCAATTCATGCAGCAGTTCGCGCCGAGCCTACCGTCCGAGCCACTGCATTTGATTCCTGGGACGGCGAAAATGGTCGTTTCATAAGCAACGGCTGCGTCGGACCCTCCACCATTTCGGCCGGTCGTTGGAGGAATTCCGCCCGAGAAAAGCGCCGCTGACACAACCCCTTAGCCCCCGGGACTAAAAAGAGCTTGAAGGCCAATAGAAAGCCGACGTGATATGGCCGGAACTGAATCCCCGCTTCACAAAAGCCAGCACCAAGCAAAAACGCGCCTGAATGATTGCCGTGGCGGATCTTCTAATCCTCTTCCACTTTGCCAACTAGGGCGAGATCTTCAGCCATAACCCAGCCAAACGCGCATACACAGTCAAGGCGGCCGGCATCGAGAGGCTCAAAAAAATGTTTGAACTCGTCAAACTTTCCATTCAGGCCTGGATCGGCGAAATCAATATATCCGTCAACACATCCAGTTCCCGACAGCACAAAGGTCCGATCATCGAGACGATGCTCGGCACCAAATCTCTTTGCTAAACGGCGTCCCCATGCGCGCTCCTCGCCGGTTGGTTTATATCCAGGCCGGGGAACTATATCCACAAGGTTCTCAAGAAGCGCATAACCGTGGTGAGAGACCAACCTGCAGCCAATGAGAACATCCTCATCGGGGAACGCAAGAACGGCCTTCCTGTATTGATCGTGAAGTATCGCGTTTAAGACGGCAGAGGTATCTCCACCTGCACTGATTGTGAGGATTCCCATGAGAATCGCCGGCGTGCCGCCAATTCTCTCAAGCGTATAAAACGCGTACCCCACCAGCTCGTCACCTATATGTGCATCGGTAACAAGAACCCAGTCTTCCTGTTGTTTGGACAAAAAGCCGAGATCGAAACCGGATCCGCCCTTTTCTGCCATATCGGCCATTGCGGCCAGCTCGGCATCACCTAACGCAGTACAGTCTTTGGTCGAAACAACAATCGGCATCGTAATACAGAATCTCCCGAGTATCTACCTCAGATCAGTTTAGTCGTTCTTGCGTCGACTTAGAACCATGCGGCATCAGCTATGCACTGAGGCTCGTCATCCTGCTCGGGTCGAAGATCGCATTTGCCCCAAACAATACCCTCAGTTCCCCGATCAGACCTCCCCTGTCATTTACCTTGAATTCCAGAGGCAGTTGATAGATGTCCTCTCCAATATGAAGGCGGACCGGAACTGCTCCGTGATGCTCTAAAATCAGACTTTTCAACCGAGTTAGATTACTTCTGGTCACCTGTGTCAACGCGATTCTGATTCCGAGCGGCTGGCCCGACCCCTCGGTGAGGTTCGGCCTCGAAATCGAATGGGCTACAATCTTCGGCTGATCGTCCCTGGTATCGACTCGTCCCTTGACGATGAAGATCGTATCTTCTTCAAGCAACGCCCCGAATTCAGCCATCTGTTTTGGGAACAGAAAGACCTCTATCGACGAAGTCAAATCCTCCAAAATGAAATTACCCATGAGGTCGCCGCGCTTTGTGTATCTACGGCTGACTGAGGTCGCAACCCCACCAACGGTAATCATTTCGTCGGCACGCTGCGTCGATGGCAATTCCAGCACGTCAGAAATCACATAGTCGGCAAACCTGGACAGCGCTTTCTCCAGCCCCATCAAGGGGTGGTCAGACACGTAAAGGCCAAGCATCTCTTTTTCTGAAGCCAGGAGTTCAGATTTTTCAAACTCGGTGTCAGGAATCGTTATTTCAATAGTTGGAGAATCGCTAGGGTCCCCTAACGGAGCATCGAACAGTCCCATGATTCCGGCTTCAGTCTCCCTGCGCTTGATAATCGCGCGGTCAATCGAGGTTTCATATACCTCCAAAAGCCCCTTCCTCGGATGCCCCAAAGAATCGAATGCCCCCGACCTGATCAATGCCTCTACGCTTCTCTTATTGAGCGCCACCGGGTCAACCCTCATGCAATAATCCGCAAACGAGGTGAACAATCCATTCTTTTCGCGCTCGGAGACGATCTGGCCTACCACGGCTTCGCCCACATTGCGCACCGCCGCCAAGCCAAATCGAATCGCACCACTGCCCTCGTCAGACGGGACGGCCGTAAAATCGGAGCGGGAAACATTAATATCTGGAACCATCACCTGAATCTGATGATCTCGGGCGTCCGAAAGATACACTGCGGTCTTGTCTTTGTCATCTTTGACCGATGTCAAGATCGCAGCAAGAAATTCGACAGGATAATTGGCTTTCAACCAAGCAGTCTGGTACGCAATGAGTCCGTACCCATATGAGTGGCTCTTATTGAACGCGTAGTCTGCAAATGGCTCGATAATATCGAAGAGCGCGGTGCCGATCGACTCGCCATATCCTGAGTTCTTGCAGCCCTCGACGAATTTTTCGCGTTCTGCCTGAATCAGCGACCGAATCTTCTTTCCGCAGGCCTTTCGCAGGTTATCGGCCTCGGCCAAGGTATAGCCGGCAAATTTTTGCGCCACTCTCATCACCGACTCCTGATAGATCATGAGTCCGTAGGTGTCGCCGAGAATCTCCTTCAAATCCGGGTGCAGATAGTCGATTGATTTCCGCGCATTTTTCCTGTCGGCGTAGTCATTGTGCATATTTGCCGCCATCGGACCAGGCCGATAGAGGGCCACAAGCGCGGCAACATCGTCAAAGCTGGTGGGGGCCAGCGAGCGCATCAATGCTCTCATCGGGCGACCTTCCAGCTGGAACACTCCGATTGAGTCGCCTTCGCGCAGCATTTCCAGCGTCTTGCCATCGTCCAGAGGTACGCTATCGATATCGGGTCGTTCGTTGGTGGTTTCATTTATGAGATCAAGCGCCCTCTCGATGATGGAAAGAGTCCTCAGGCCCAGGAAATCCATCTTCAGCAGCCCTAATTCCTCGACGCCATGCATCTCATATTGAGTGACAATCGGCGCCTGGTCGATTGGGCTTCCCGGATCCGGCTTACGTTGAATCGGAAGATACTCCGTGAGCGGCTCATGTGTAATTACGACCGCGGCAGCGTGTATCCCGTCCTGGCGGCGCAACCCTTCGAGCCCCTTCGCCACCTCGATCACGCGCTTGACATCGGGATCGCTTTCGTACATTTCCCTTAAATCGGAGGCCATGTTAAAGCCATCGTCGTACCCTTCGACACGTTCGAGGCATGCGCTAAGGGGGGTGTCTCTACCCATTATCAGCGGAGGCATCGCTTTCGCAATCTTGTCGCCGATTCCATACGGATAGCCAAGGACCCTGGCGGCATCGCGAACAGCGGCTCGGGCCTTGATCGTAGAAAAGGTCACGATCTGAGCCACGCGATCCCAGCCATAGCGCTCGGCGGCATAGCGGATCATATCGGAACGATATCGCTCGTCGAAATCCATGTCGATATCAGGCATCTGGATTCTGCCCGGATTGAGAAATCTCTCAAAAATCAAGCCGTATTTTATGGGGTCGAGATCAACAATTCCCAGACAGTAGGCTACGCAGCATCCTGCTGCCGATCCTCTGCCCGGGCCCACCCGAATGTGGTTATCCTTTGCATACCTGATCAAGTCCCAGACCACTAAAAAATATGCCGAGAAACCCATCTCGGATATGACCGAAAGCTCGAAGTCCAGTCTCGATTGCACTTCGTCTCCCAAGTCGGCGCCATACCGCCTTGCAGCACCTGCATAGGTGAGGTGCCTAAGATACTGCGCTGAAGAATCTTCATATGATTCCTCACTTTGAAACTCGATTGGCACCGGGAACTCGGGCAGTTTGGGCTTGCCAAATTCGATTTCCACGTGGGCACGCTCGGCAATCCACAAGGTATTGTCGCAGGCTTCCTCCACCTCCGAAAAAAGCTCCCGCATCTCAACCGCGCTCTTGAGATAATGCTGATCGCCATGGAACCTAAATCGATTCTCATCGGCGAGAGTCGCGCCGGTCTGCACGCACAACAGCGCGTCATGGGAAACAGAATCGCTGCGCGAGTTGTAATGGGAATCATTGGTTGCAAGGAGCGGAGCCTCAAGCTTGCGGGCCATTTCAATCAACAGGGGGTTGGTACGCTTTTGCTCAGGGATTCCGTGATCCTGCAACTCAACGAACAAGCTGTCGCGTCCGAAAATGTCCTGTAGATTGCCAGCAATCCTATATGCCTGGTCGGTGTTACCCTTGAGCAGCGACTGCAAGACCAATCCTCCCAGGCACCCGGTGGTGGCGATTATGCCTTCGTGATATCTGTCTAGCAGTTCGAAATCAACCCTGGGTTTGTAGTAGTAGCCCTCCAAATATGCATCGGAGGACAGCTTCATCAGATTCTTGTATCCCTGGTTATTCTCGGCCAGAAGAATTATGTGGTAGTAAAGCTTCTCTCCCCCGTCTGAGTCGCCTCCAGTGTCGTCAACTCGGCCGCGTCGCGTCGGACGGTCGAATCGGGACCCGCCTGACATATATGCTTCCAAACCGATAATTGGATTTATCTTCTGTGCCCGGCATTCCTTATAAAAATCCAAAACGCCGTACATATTTCCGTGATCAGTGATTGCCAAAGCGGGCTGAGAATCCGCTTTGACTTTGGCGACGGCCTCTTTGATCCGGGCGGCGCCGTCGAGCATCGAGAACTCGGTGTGGGTGTGCAAATGAACAAAGGATTTCATTGCGCTTGCCCTTGCTCAAACATAAAACTCCTCATAAAACACCACTAATCAACTCTAGATATACTGATTTCAAACTTCCAAGCCGCATAACAAACTTACTCTGCATATCGGGGCTGGGCTAACGAAAACTTAAACTCGAAAAGAAAATTACATATTTGTAAGCTACGCCATCCTAAGGCCGGGCGGCATTGGGAACTGGCCCGTGCGGGCAGGCCCGTCCTGAGCAACTTTTGCCCGCTCGCCATGGGCGCCACGCACCAAGCTCTACCCCGCCCGCCATCACTTCCAGCAGGATCCCCTTTTACCACGACGTCATCCGTTCATATGGTGAAGCATGGAAAATAAACATCTAAAAGCCCCTAGTTCTGAAATACTTCATGCTTCAGGGCGACCAGGGCTTACAGACTCGTGCCGCTCGTTTTCAATAACCGCTCCAAAGTGTAAAATCGGGACAGCTAGAAAGGAATGTCCACATGAAATACAGTGCAATGGGATTTGAAATTTTTGGCGCTCCTGAAGTTTTTTCCAAAATGGATTTGGATCTGCCTGAGCCAAACGCTTCCCAGGTGGTGGCGACGGTTGAGGCTTCATCGGTTAACTTCGCCGACGCAATGGCTAGGCAAGGCAAATACCCCATACCGGGGCCGCCGTACATACCGGGCCTGGACTTTGTGGGAAGAGTGGTCAAGGCTGGCTCTAACATAGGCGAACCGCTCGTTGGCAGGAGAGTCTTGGGTTTCAGCGATACCGGATCGTATGCAACAGAGGTTTTAGCCAACGTTGACCTGCTCTTCGAAATACCCGAGGAGATTCCCGCGACTGCGGCCGCTGCCTGTCCCTTGCTCCTTGGCACAACCTATGCCCTTTTGCATAGAGGAGGCGGGATTAAACCGGGCGACAGCCTCGTAATCCATGCCGCCGGAGGAGGAATTGGACTCACCGCAATCCAGATGGCAAAACATCTTGGCGCTGGATTCATCATTGCGCTGGTAAGTTCCCCGTTGAAAGCCGATGCGGTGTTGGAGCATGGCGCTACTCATGTTGTCGTGACGCACGAGAGTCCCGGATATCCCGAGGTCGTCAAGAACATCATCCCCGAAGGCGTCAACTTAATCTTGAATTCAGTAGCAGGAAGCACTATTCAGCAGGATCTCGAAATCCTTGGGCCCGGCGGGCAAATTATAGTGTTCGGCATGGCGTCGGGCGAACCCGGAATCGCCAGGTCTGACCAGCTCCATCACTCCTCAAGGACGATCTCGGGATTCTCGTTCGGGCAGTTGCGGCGTACCGATCCCAAAGCTGCAAAACGAATCATGGAGCAGGCGCTCCCCTTTTTCGTCAATGGAGCTGTCAAGTTTGACAGGGTCACCGAATACAGCCTTTATGACGTGGCTCGAGCCCACAGAGATTTGGAGTCACGGGCGACTATCGGAAAACTGATACTCAAGGCCTAGGCACCGCCAAGATTGCCGATGGCCCCTTCGAGACTGTGGGCTAGCCCCATCAGTTCCGCTTCGGAATCGCGCCGTCCCACTACCTCGATCGACAGCGGCATAGGGCTGGTGCCGTTTTCCCTCAGTCCTGCCGGAGCGTAGGACCCGTCAACCTTGAGGTGGTTCACCAGAGACGGTTCAAGCGATACCGGAACTGAAAGCGCAGGCAACCCAACCAGATTGAACGGAATGGTGTTGGCGTTGAGCGGAGCTGCGCCTGCGCCAATCAAAGAAGGAACCGGGATCCGTAGGGTGGGCAGAACAAGAAAATCGTATTGTTCGAAGAGCTCGTCAAGACGAGCTTGAAAAGCGTGTTTGGTTTCCATTGCAAACCGGCGATCTTGTTCCGTGTAGCTCGCCGCTTTGACGAATCTGCTCACAATTGCGGGGTCAAGACGGTGCGATTCGATCAGCAGCTCCTTATTGCTTTCAAGAGCCTCCGTAAACATCAGGCGTATACCGGCATCCCAGGCCTCGGAAAGTCCAGGGTCTCTAACCCATGCGATCGTCGAAGTGACCAAACCCAGAATCCCCTCAATTATCCGAAGAACCTCCAAAGACCCGGAACCTTCGAGAATCGCCACCTTAGGATTTGAGATCAGCCTTTGGGCGAAATTCGGCTCAAGCAGCTGCATGCCTAGGCCCAACATGTGTATGTTGGCGGCCATCGGCCCCACCGTGTCCATTGAGGGCGCTAGGGCCCAAACACCGTCAAGAGGAATGCGCCCAAATGTCGTTTTAAGGCCATAGATGCCGCAACAGGCGGCAGGAATTCTGATCGAACCGCCGGAGTCCGAGCCAAATGCAACATCAAGCTCACCCGTTGCAATGCCAACTGCGGAACCTGAACTAGATCCTCCGGGTATCAGCTCCCGGTTGAGAGGATTAAGCGGGGTTCCAAACCAGGGATTGATCCCGGTCGCCCCAAACGCTAACTCATGGAGATTAGTCTTGGCGACAATCTGCACGTTCGATCTTCGCGCGCCATCCATCAAAAGAGCGTCACGTTCGGCAACTTTTGCCCTTGAAAGTACCAGGCGCGACCCGGCGGAGGTCTTGGTGCCCTCGATATCGATGAGATCCTTGACACCGAGACGCAATCCGTCTCCCTTGGCTTCAAGAAAAGTTACCGCCCATTCACGCATTGGAATCTATTGACCTCCACGTTTGCCCAAGAAGATCCCCAGGGTGCGACTTTTGCTCCCGCAGCATCTATTTCTAGCATCTGGCATTTAGTGGGGCGCCATCTTCTAAACCGCCAGGATCGTTGGACATTTCGCATTTCAAGACCGAGGCTCCGAACAAAGTTGGCGGCGAAACAGCGCCGTGAAAGCACCCCGGCGGGACTAATAGCCAGGCTCAATCTCAGGCGGGTACTCACAGCGCCAGCCTATCATTCGGGTGCGGCATTTTTCGCCTGTCCAAACCATCCAACGGCCTTGCCGCTGGAGGCATCATTGCCCTGCGAAAGTCGCCTATCCTGCAGATCGATCAGCTCAAACTGGCTACCCCAGCAACATTGCCGGCGTTATTCATTGTCTTCAAGGCGCCTGATTCACCCTTGAGATAGTAATCAAGAAACGTTCCGGTTACTACGCGCACCACATCAGAATACGGGTCAACTTGCTGATAGCCGTCGAGATGGTCTGCCCCGATCAAAGTTTCAAAGTATTTAGGGGGATGAGCCGAGGCGAATACCTCCTGAGAACCGGAAGGCTGGTTGATCTCGTCCGCAGTACCTTGGACCACCAACAATGGCGGACCAGCTGTTACGAAATACTTGCCCGGATACGAGCTGAGTTCGGCCCCCGAAAGGCTGATCACCGCTTTTATCCTTGTATCCGTGCAGCAGCTGTTGTAACCCACGGCCAATGCGGCATCGGCTCCGTCGCTTTGACCAGTTGCGGCAATTTCTTGAGTGTTGACCAGTCCAAAGAACTCTGACGACCTGGCATGATCTTGGTTCACCATGTAGGTGACTGCCGCAGACATATCGGATGGCTGGTTCAAAATATCCGCTTCCCAGGGTCCTCCAACCGAATCGGTCTGCGAAAGAGGAAACTGAGGTGCGGCAACTATGTAGCCACGAGAAGCCCAAAAATCGAGAATGACGGAATAACTGCCAACCGATTCAAGATAGCCATTTCCAAAAATTACCAGCGGAAAAGGCCCGCCCTTGCGAATTGGCGCGGCGTTATTGACCACACCTCCCGGGCTGCCCGCCGCCGGATAGTAAATGTAAAGAGGCATCGACCTTACTATGCACCCAGAGGCCGACCCGTACGGTGCGCAAAGGTATTTTCCGGGCTCTGAAAGTGTGACCACGGAATCGCTTACGGCGTAAATTGGCCGAGTTTCCGCAGGTGGCGCTGCGGTGGTCGAGGGAACTGGTTCCGTGGTGGTGGTGGTAGTCTCTTGCGCCACCGTGGTCGGCGTCGTGGTGGTGGGCACCGTAACTTGCGGCTTCTTTGCTGGCGAAGGCCCCTTCGTAACGATAAAGCCGACGAAGGCCAGCAGCCCGACCGCAACTAATCCCATGGCCAGTGCCGGCGCCAGCGGAGCTCGTGACCTCCGCGCCCTGTGTCTGCGACGATTTTGCTGCAACTATGCCTTACCCGACTGGACTTTCTCGATCTCAGCAATCTTGTCGAGCCTCGCAACGTGGCGGCCACCCTCGAATGGAGTCGATATGAAAACTTTGAGAATTTCAAGCGCGTATTCCCGGGCGAGAACCCGCGCGCCAAAAGAAACGACATTGGCGTCGTTGTGCGCTCTGGCCATCCGAGCCAAGTATTCATTGACGCAGAGGGCGGCACGAATTCCGCGTACCTTGTTCGCGGATATCTGCTCCCCTTGGCCGGATCCGCCAATTACAACTCCGAAGTCCGCGTCACCCGAGATGACAGATTCAGCGGCCGCGGCACAGAAATCCGGATAATCGACTGGATCCGTGGAATTGGTGCCGTGATCGATAACCTCATGGCCGAGCAAGATCAGCTCGGCTTTCAAAAACTCTTTCAGTTCGTATCCTGCGTGATCGCAACCTAAAGACGCCCTCAAATCAGATCCTTCCGCTTGGCACTCGCAACAATGCTACAAATAGGTGCCGGGCATGTGTGCGGAAGAGTCGTCGCCTGAGGGCAATCCTCTTCTGCGCATGTCTTCAAGCTGGGACCGAGCGGCATTCTGCTGGGCAAACAAGGTTGCCTGGATCCCATGGAACAGACCCTCCAGCCAACCTACGAGCTGGGCCTGGGCTACCCGGAGTTCCGCCTCCGATGGCGGTTTGTCGTCAGAAAAGGGCAGACTCATTTTTTCCAACTCGGAACCTAAGTCAGGCGACAAGCCCTGCTTAAGTTCATCGATTGAAACATGGTAAATTTCAGCCAACCTGTTGCGGCTAGCCTCATCAAGCTCAACGCCTCGCACCTCGTCCAACAGCGTCTTTATCATCGAGCCGATGCGGAGAACTTTCGAAGGGGATGACACGGATTCCCGATTCTGAAGCTCTGCATCGTCTTCTTCCTGTTGTCCAGTTGTCTCCGGAATTAGCAAGATTCTTTCGGAATCGTTGGTAGATCCAGACATACTCCTCCTTAGCGCGCTATCAGACAAACGCATACCCTTTGATTCTAACTGGTCGGTACACGGGGCAGTATAACGGCTACGCTCCTTGCGCACCACTCGGCTTGGGAGTCCGAACAGAACGGTTAGAGAATTTGAGGCGACGCGAATCCTGGAATCCCTGTGCCGTCGAGGCATTTGCCGCAAGGGCGCGGCCGATGTCTGAGAAGCTGCAGCGCGGTCAACAATTCAGGTAGGCCGCCCTCGCAGACGCACCGGTCGCGCAGACCGGGCAAGCTCTAAACAAGATAGCTAAGTAAAGGAACCTCTAATTCATCGGCCGTAAGCGAACCGTGCCGACAGACGAGATTGTATGGTCCGGTGTCATTCGGATCATAAAAAGCGACATCTGATTTCGCGATCAGGGCGACATCTCCGAGCCTTGCCTCTTCGAACACGTTCCTGGCAGAGGACCCGTAATATCCGCCGGCAATCAATTCGTCTTTGCTCGCTATCCAGGCTTGGCCGGAGTAAAGCTCGCGAGCAGTCTCGAGCACCTTTTTCTCGGTGCCATCCTTCAGGTGAAGCCAGCGAAACCTTCCCTCCCCGCTAAGAAAGCTGGTGCACTGGAGAATTCTTGGATCCAATTCAATTGGCGCCCCGGGAACCTCTACCTGTCCGTGATCGGAGATCACCAGCAACATGGCGCCGGAAGGGAGAGATGAAACCAATCTGCTTAGAAAATAGTCAACCGCCCGCAGCTCTTCCCTATAGCAGGCGCTAAGGCCGTACTCATGGGCAACGGTGTCAACCCCTTCGTAATAGGCGTAAACGAACGCTTCATCCCTGCTTAGCAGATCCGACACGTGATCTACCATTGTCGACGGAAGGCGGTAGTCATAGATTGAAGTGCCGCGCAAATGCGCCTTGGTGAACCCGGAATTCTTAAACTGCGCCTTGGTTACCACCTTGGGCTCAAAATTTAGGAATGGTATCGCAGGCTGCACATCTTCCGGTCTCGGCGCAGCTTTGTCAGCGTCCGGCGGGTACGACCACGAAAGCGTGTTCATCACCTTCTGCGTGTCAACGGGCATGCGGTAGCCGAGTAGCCCGTGCGTTGCCGGAGTTGCTCCCGTGCTGATGGAAGTCAATGCCGTAGCGGTAGTGGTGGGAGCGACGGACGAGATATGGCCGACGGAAAATACCGAGAGGCTCGGCATTTGGTCAGAGAATCTGACCAGCTGGTTGAAGCCTAGGCCGTCCAAAACAAGCAGAACAATCTGCGATGCCTCGTTGGCATCTTTAGGAAACCAGGATTCCAGGTCGGGAGTTAGACCGGAATTGATTGTAAAAACCTTCTCCTCGATCTCTGCGAGACTTCGCCCAAACAATGAGCCTCGGTTCCTAGCAAGATGCAGGAAAACCGACGGAACAACATTCGATATTCCAGCATCCGCATAGTTTGGAAGTGGCGGCATGTCGAAAGTCAAATAACCCTCTTCTTCGCAGTTGATTCCAATTCCAACCCCGCAAATTGTCGTTATTTCCTGGCCAATGCTCTAGCTTGGGTGATCTAATTACAGATTAGGTCTATTAACCACTATAGGACCATTTCAAGTGACTACTATGGAATCGTGAAAGTCTCGACACGAGGCGACTACGCCTCCAGAGCTCTATTATCTTTAGCTTTGCACTCGGATGATCCTGGACCGACTTCCGTAAAGGACGTTGCGGACAGGACAGGCTTACCTCAGCCATACCTCGAACAGATTTTGCTGGCCCTTAAAGGCGCCGGGCTTGTCAGATCGAAGCGCGGAGTGGGCGGCGGCTACGTATTGGCGCGAAAACCAATCGAGATCACCCTCGCGCAGATCGTGTCGGCGGTAGACGGTCCCATCGTCGCCGGAGATTTTGGATTGCCTCATGAAAACGGAGCTTGCGAGCACGAGGGACAATGCGTGCTTCTCACGGTGTGGGAAAGCGTTGGCGAACATATGAGGAAACACCTCAACTCCTTCACTCTGGAAGACATGGTCAAGCGGGCACGCGGCGACGAATCGGTGTCTGAGGATGTAAACGGCGTCATTGATGACGAATTCTCCCATCACTAATGAACCCAAGAATGAGGAGAACACCGAGAGGCTGATTTCACGTTGGGAAACAGATGTGGTCCTGTCGGATGGCGGAACAGTCAAGATCAGACCCATAGTCCCCGACGATGCCCCGCTGATCGAAAGTTTGCACGCCTCGCTGTCAGCTGAAACAATCTACTTCCGTTTCTTTTCACCGGTAAAAAAATTAAGCGAGACCATGCTTTACAGGTTCGTGAATGTCGATTATTCCGACCGCATGGCCTTTGTAGCCATTTTGCGCGAGGAGATAATAGCCGTATCCAGGTACGAACGTCTGCCTGGCAGATCCGAGGCTGAAGTCGCCTTCCTGGTCAGCGATGCACACCAAGGCCGGGGCCTTGGATCTATAATGCTCGAGATGCTGGCCGCACGCGCAAGCGAGGCCGGAATCACCAGATTCATTGCAGAAACCTTGCCTGAAAACCAGAAAATGCTGAGGGTATTTCATGGCGCCGGATACAAAGACTCCCGATCGTACCAAGATGGCGTGGTTAGGGTGGTTTTTGATATCGAGCCAACCGCCGAGTCCGTCGAGAAGATGCAGGGGCGAGAAAGGGCGGCGGTCGCCAAATCGATTGGCAAGATTCTCTCGCCAAGGTCAATCGCCGTGGTCGGAGCTAGCACAACCGCTGGTTCGGTTGGCAACGTGATTTTCAGAAATATTTTGGAAAGCAGCTTTTCTGGCACGGTATATCCCGTCAACCAGCACGCCCTTTCAGTTTCCAGCGTGAAAGCGTACCCGTCCCTCTTGGCCATCCCAGACGAGATCGATCTTGCCGTCATTGTGGTTCCCGCCAACGAAGTGCTTTCAGTTGTTGACCAAGCGGCCGATAAGGGGGTCAGCGGGCTTGTCATAATCTCGTCTGGGTTTTCTGAAACGGGGGCCGAAGGCACCATCAAGGAACGCGAGCTGGTTCGCTTCGCCCGGCAAAATGGCATGCGCTTGGTGGGTCCAAACTGCATGGGAGTGGCAAATACTGATCCTCGGATCGCTTTGAACGCCACGCTGGGGCCCCATGGCATCATTCCCGGCCGCGCCTCCCTGATCGCCCACTCCGGGGCGTTAGGACTCGCAATAGTCGAGGAAGCAAGGAGGCGAGGGATTGGACTGGCGAACTTTGTCTCCTCGGGAAACCGCGCCGACGTTTCAGGAAATGACCTGATGCACTACTGGGAGCAGGACGATACCACAGATGTCGTTCTGCTCTATCTCGAAAGTTTTGGGAACCCAAGATCCTTTGTCCGCATTGCGCGCCGGCTCTCTAAAAATAAGCCCATAGTTGCGGTAAAGGCCAAACGGGTAGCCACCGTACCGCCTACCATGTCAATCTTCCGTGGCGGCAACCCAGTCCAAGATCAGTCGGTCCCGTCCGCGTCAGAAGGCGTCCTGGGAATTCCACAACTCAGTGATTCGGACCCGCAAATCGAATCAATCAGCGTAGACGAGGCCGTGGACGCGATGTTTGCCCACACCGGCGTGCTCAGGGTAAGCAGCCTTTCGGAGCTGTTTTCTCTAGGCCATGCGCTGGAAACCCAGCCTCCACCCCGTGGGCCCAACGTCGTGATCCTATCGAATACGGGCGGGCCGGCTTCTATTGCTCAAGATTCCATCGAACGCGCCGGGCTTCAGCTCGCAAAGCTGACGCCAGGAACCGTTGCCCACCTGGAAAAGAACCTGCCTCGCGGAGCCAAAACGACCAATCCAGTCGAACTGCCAGTCAATTCGGATCCAAAGTTCTACGAAGCTGCCCTGAAAGCGATTATCTCCGACCCAAATGTCGATTCAGTTCTCACCCTGTACGTACCCACCGTGACTTGGAAAAAACCTTCCGCTGAGGCCATCGCGGGACAATCGGTAACGTTTGGAACAACCCTGTTGACCGACATCAGCGTCGCTAACGCTACCGAGGTGGCTCTCAGAATCACAAAAGTAGGCAGCTTCCAAGGTAAGGACACCGCTAAGACAGTTTTGGCGAACTTCCTGGCGCTGCCGAGCACCATTCCGGCCCTGAAACACGACGGCTACGAAGTGCCACTTTTTGCGTTCCCTGAGTTGGCAGGTCAGGCCCTAGGACGCATGTGGGAGTATTACCAGTGGAAAACCAAGCCAAATGGAGAATTTTTAGTGCACGCCGGCATCGACCGAGCAGCGGCCGGCAGCGCAATTGCGAACTATTTGAGCAGCGCTGACGAACTGCCCGCTGGCGCGCTATCTAAGTATCTAATTTCGCGCGAAGTCTATTTGGACAACGTCCAAAGTCTCGAATTGCTCGGCTTTTACGATATCCACGGAGTAGGCCAGATCCAAAAGACCGACGAAAATGGCAGTCCTCTTACAGCAGAGATAAAGCTGTCGGTGGTGCACGACAGGGTGTTCGGACCTTTTGTAACTATGCAGCTGGGCGGACTGCTGGCAGACCTGTTGGATTCGAAGGCCACTCGGGTACTCCCGTTGCACGACCTTGACGCCCAAGAACTAATCGCGTCAATCCCCGGATCGAAGATATTCAACGGCTACAGGACGGTCCCCAGACTCGATGTCCAAGCCCTGACAGACCTGTTGTCAAAGCTTGGACAATTTGTGGAAAATCACTTCGCCATCGCGAACATAACGCTCAACCCGATTATCCTCGGCGCCGATGGGTATCGCATCGAATCAGCGCAAATACGCCTAGTGGATTGGGCGGCCCAAGCAAATTACCTGATGCGCGGGTTAAGCTAAGTTCTTTTTTTGGTGCGACTTGCGCGACGATTCGTCCGCAACCCTCCACCAGGCTCAGCGTGAAACATGGACGCTGGATTTCAGGAGGTGACGTCTTTGTTCAAAAAACGGGCTGTCGCAAGGCTGAAGGCGAACACAATCCAAATTCCCTGATTGATGAAGTCTTTCCAAACCGCGCTGAGAAGAATCGGATCCCTGAAGATACCGCCGAAACTGAACCAATAATTGGTTGGGAGCAAGGGCCAGATTCCCCTCAACTGAGTGATGTTGGAAAGAATCTCCGACAGTATCACGATTCCAATGGTGCCCAGGGCGGCCCCAGCTGGTATGTCGGTGAACGTAGAGATTGCCAGGCCGATACCGACCACAGAGATTAGCGATACAGACACAAGCGCTGAAACCAGCAGGGCCAGAAGCACTCCATGCGCGAACGATTCCGTTTGGCCTGAAAGAAGCAGTACCTTTCCAGTGGGAAACAGTATCATTCCGGCTATCAGGGCCGATACCGCCGCGCCAACGCTGGCTACAAGAACGAAGATTAGAGAAGTCGCCAGCTTGCATGTGAGAAGTTTCAATCTAGATACTGGCGCTATCAATAAATATCTCAACGTTCCGAGCGAAGCTTCGCCCGCAATTGAATCCGATGCCGTCAGTGAAACTGCAAGCGGAAGCAGCAATGGCAGCAACGACGACAAGGAGGCCAACACCAGGAATATTGCATTGTGCGTGACCAAGTTCAAAAAATTAGGACCGTGGCCTCCTCTGCCACCCCCGAACTGGAATATCACGTAACCCATCAACCAGGGGGCTAGATAAAGAAGAATCAAAAGCACCTTGGTTCTGCGCCGACGAAAAAGAAGAGAAAGCTCGCTAGCGAGCATGCCCGCTCCTTCCGGTCAAGGCCACGAAGGCATCCTCGAGCGAGGGTGAGTTCCTAGCGACCGCCCGTATTCCTACACCGCCGTTGACCAGCGCAGCGACTACGCGCTCAATCTCGTCGGTGGTGAGGGTGGCGCTCAATCTTCCCGTTTGGATTTTTACGGAATCCGGCTCTGCAAAACCAAATTGGAGAAGAATCGACTTGGCCAGGCCTGGATCCGCAGTCTCAACCACAAATTCCTCGCCGAGAGAGTTCCTGAAGGCCTTTGTAGAACCCTGGAACAATAACCTTCCGTTTCCCATGATCCCCACGTCGCTGCAGATAATCTCGACCTCGCTAAGAATGTGTGACGAGACGAAGATCGTCAGCCCACTCTGATTGAGGGAGGTCAGCAGATCACGGACTTCAACTATTCCCTGTGGATCAAGCCCGTTTGTAGGTTCATCCAACACCAGCAGTGCGCGCTGCCAAAGCAGGGCCGCCGCGATTGCCAGCCGTTGCTTCATTCCCAAAGAATACGCTCGGTAGGACTTATTCTTGGCATCCAACAAACCTACCAGCTCAAGACGGGATGATATTTCGGCGTCGGACAGCTTAATTATCGTCGGATTGGCTTTCCTTTGAGCTGCAAAGGCAACCTGAGCAAATCTCTTGAGATTGTCGAAGCCGCTCAGATATGGATAGAATCCCGGGCCCTCGACAACTGCGCCTACCCGCGAAAGCTGCAGCTGGCGGTGCTTGGGCTCGCTTGCTCCGAGAATCTCCATCTCCCCGGCATCCGGAGCAACGAGACCGAGGATCATCCTTATCGTCGTGGTCTTGCCCGACCCGTTCGGACCGAGAAAACCGTATATAGAGCTGGTCGGCACCTCTAGCGACACTTGGTTTACGACCTTTGCGCCGCCAAGAGCCTTGGTCAAGCCTTTAGTCGAAATAGCACAATGACTTGCATTTTCAAGCGTATTGATTTGGCTCGTCTCTTGTTCAGACTTCACTCGGCTTTAAAGTCCCGCGACAACCTGGAGAAGCCGTGATGTGTCCACAGCACCTGCAACCACCGCTCCACTTGGTAAAATGATCGCTTCGAAGATTGGCGTAGAATATAGATGCCCAGATCCGAGCGGAGTTGAAATTACCGGGAGCGACTTTTCAAGGCCACCCAAAGTTGACGTCACCTTCGAAAAACCTGTTGCGACCATTACGGAGTCGAATCCACTGCCGACCACCTTGGCACTTCCAACTGATCCTGGCTTGTTGCCATTTTGGGCAGCATTTTGGGTGGGGTTGACTACTCGTGCACCTACAGGAGGAGAAAAGCTAAATATGGACGAGGGCTGGGATGCGAACTGCAAAGTCACATATCCAAGCGACGCGGCCGGCGCAGCGGATCCGTTTGGAAATACCTGCACCTGAACCGGTATATGGGTTTGCCCGTCGACCGCGATTTGAATCGAGCCAATCAGGCTGTCGCCTGCCGTCGGAACGATAGATAAAGTATAGGCCGGCCGCCCGGCAACCATCGTATTGCCCGAAACGCTCAAGGTTGAGTATGCGGAAAGCCGTGAAACTATCTCGCTAGCGGTCGCCCCTGGATTCGAGCCAAGACTGTATCCGTTGGCCCCAGACCCAGAATGCGCCTCGTTAGTCGCCGTAAGGGTCGCGGAATTCCACAGCCACGCAGAACCTGGGGTCACATAGAGATCGGTCTCGTCTGCTTGGCTTACTTGCTGAGCGCGGAATGATCCCGAACCGTTGGTCCAAACGTTGAAAGACTCCGTGGTCGACCCGCTCAGCGCACTTTCCGGATTCGAAGAATTTAGCAACGAAGCTGAGGGAACCGGGAATGAAGTCGTTCCCGAAACTGTTCCATTTAATGGAATCGGTGAAGTGGACTTGATCCAACTAACTAACTGATTCGGCGATACTGGAGCAAGGTTTGGCGTTGAGGCCCTAGCAATTTGAGGAGCGACTACAGAAACAGCTAAAGCTGTGGATGCGATGGCAAGGGGTGCGGCATAAAGGAGTTTGATGCGGGCTTTTATGTTGGGATGATTCATTGAAGCCTCCAACAGTTTGGGATTAAAACCAATTTTAACCGGTAGCCAAGATTTCGAGCCAGTGCACCCACAGCGAATTCTTATTATGCGGCGCAATATGAGAAAATGAGAAAGTGGAGCTAGCAGGTATATTTGCAAAAACCTAGCTTTTCTGTTAGCATTTATTTTTTGAGAGCGGTAGACTACGCATTCACATTTTTTGAGAAAAGACCACGAAAGAGATCTGAGAGATTATGTCCCCGAAACGAAAAGAGGAATCACAAATAGCACCTGAGCAGCGCACCAGACGTCGAAAGGGCAGTGCGGAAGCCATTGTCGAGGCAGCAATAAACAGTGCGGGCCTTGGCGCAGATTCAGTACGGCTGTTTTTGGATGATTTGGCGCGTCACCCGCTACCTTCACCGGCCGAGCAAGTGGAATTGGCAAAGAAGGTCCGTTCTGGGGACGAACTAGCCAAGACCGAAATGGTTGCGGCCAACCTGCGGCTTGTCGTTCACTGGGCCAGGCGCTATCAAGATCGAGGCGTAGAACTCTCCGACCTGATCCAAGAAGGTACATTCGGTCTCATCAGAGCAGTCGAGAAGTTTGACTGGAGGCGCGGATTCAAATTCTCCACCTATGCAACCTGGTGGGTCCGTCAATCTTTGCAGCGAGCCGTTCACAACCATGGCCAGGCCATCCGCTTGCCCATGGAGGCCGCAGAACGCTCCAGGCGAGTCGACAATGTTGCCAGGGAACTGGCAAACGACCTCGGCCGTTCGCCGACGGAATATGAAGTTGCAGAGGCGTCAAACCTTTCCGCCGCCCAGCTGGCAGATGTCAGGCACGCGGCGAGAGTCGTTGCCAGCCTTGACCAATCCGTTGGACCGGAAGGTGAAACTTCACTCGGCGATCTCGTCGTTGGAAGCGAAGGCTCGTTCGAGGACGAAGTCGACGAGGCCTTGGCCCGAGTCCAGCTGAGAAAAGCCGTGGAAGAGCTGGACCCGCTGGAAAGAGCAGTAGTTATCCTGAGATTCGGTTTGGATGGAGAGCGTCCCGCTTCGCTCGAGGCTACGGCGCGCTTGTTAGGTATCGGGCCTCGCCGTGCACGAAGGCTGGAAGCTGCCGCTCTCGATCGCCTGGCCGACCACCCAGGCCTCAAATCACCAGCAGCCTAACCGAGAGGCGCGTTCACGAAGGAGACCATGTGGTCTCCTTCGCTATTTAAATCTCCCAAGAAATGCCGAAAGTTCCAAAGGCAACTCGGAGTTGAAAGTCATTTCCTTCCCGCTGACAGGATGACGAATGCCAAGAATGGATGAGTGAAGAAACATCCGCTTCAAACCCAGCGCTCCATGCTTGGAATAGGCCTCGTCTCCGAATACCGAATGCCCTATGGCCCGCATGTGAATCCGTATCTGATGCGTTCTGCCGGTCTCAAGTCGAAGCTCTACCAGTGTTGCGGCCTCCGGAGTCGTGAAGCTAGCCTTTACTTCGTAATTCGTTACCGCATCTTTACCTGAGGAGCTCAAGGCCATCTGAGTCGCATGAGTCGCCGATCTTCCGATAGGGGCGTCGATGATCCCTCTCGTAGTTTCGAAATGGCCGAACACGAGTGCTAAGTATGTTCGGTTCACTTCGTGACCGGCCATCATTGTGACTAGCGCCTCATATGCTCTTTCACTCTTGGCGACGACCATTAACCCGGATGTACCTTTATCCAAGCGGTGGACAATCCCGGGTCTTCCGGGCTGGCCAACATTTGCGATTTCGGGATATCGTGCCAATAGCCCGTTTACCAGTGTTCCAGTTTCATTGCCGGTTCCGGGGTGTACCACGAGTCCTGACGGCTTGTCGACGACAAGGAGATCGTCATCCTCGTAGACAATCCGAAACTCCACGGCTTCGTCTCTCGCCAATTCATCCTTGAAGCCAAGAATCTCGTTGTCAATCACGATCTTTTGGTTCATTTGCACTTTGGCGCTCTTCGATGTCATTGCTTTCCCGGACAGCGTCACTTTTCCCGATTCAATGAGCCATACAGCCTGGGAACGGGAACAGAACGCGATCATCGAAACAACGCGATCGAGCCGCTCGCCGATGAGCGGTTCGGGTATTTTCTCAGTGATCGCCATGTAGAACTCCTGCCAGACCCGCCTAAATGATGCGTGCTCTCCTCGAGCGCGAACCCAGGAGAATAACCACTAATCCGATGACCACCGCCGAATCGGCAAGGTTGAACGTAGGCCAAAAACCCGTGTGAATGAAGTCTATTACCGAGCCGCCGTTGTGCCGGAAAAGACGGTCGCCGATGTTTCCAAGCGCTCCGCCAATGACAAGCCCAAAACCAACCGCGAGGCCGGTGGCTTTGATGGTGCGAACGTAGAGGATGATTCCAAGAATGACCAGGATCTCAACTACGGTCACCAGCACAGTATTTCCCGTGCCGATCGAGAATGCCACACCGGAATTGTATACCAGTTGCAAAGAAAGCGGGCCAACCAGCTTGACCGAGTGCGACGCCAAATTGCTCTCGGCGAGGGACTTGGAAATTTGATCGATGACTATTACGCATATCGCCACGAAGGCGACAACGGTTCTCGGAGATCTCACAAACCGGAACTTGCTTCTTTCCGGAGCGTTATTTGCTGAGTCTATCGCCGTGACAATCCACCACTTTTACATTTCACGCACAGGCGTGCAAACGGCAGCGCCCGCAGCCTCACGCGGGGTATCTCCTGATGGCAGTTCTCGCATAACCCGTACGTTCCGTGCTCGATCTTCCTCATTGCGTCGTCGATTTCCTCTACCGCAGCCAGCGCCGATGCGGCTAGAGCCAGATCACGCTCCCGGTCAATAGTGGTGGTGCCGCCTTCTCCAGACTCTTCGTCAAACTGGACGTCGCCGGGCTCCGCCTCTTGGGCCAGATAATCGGCTTCCGCCTTTAAAGATTCCGCCTGCTCGATGTAGATCGCCTTTTCCTGTTCAAGGAGCGCCTTTTGGGCGGTCAGAAACTCGTCATGGCTCAGTTTCTCATAAGCTGCATCATCCAAGCCTAGGTACGACCCCGAATCGTCACTGGACGCTAGCTCATTGCGCGTCCTTTTAGTAGTCGTTGACTTGCTTTTTTCAGTTTGATTCACTTCAGCTCCCAACGTCGCCAACACGATACGTGCAACAAGTTTTCAAGGAAATCAAATAACTATATAGGTACTGGCAATTCATTGCTTTTATCAGCGCCGTTAATATAAACCTTTTGCAAAAAGCCGCGCCCATACACTATTCGATTCGCTAATACTAACCGTCCAACTGCGCCCAGATATACCGCCCAAAGTCTCAAATGCACCACACAGGAACATTGCACACCACCTCCGGTCACTAGTTTGGATCTATGCCGCAACCGACAGATAGCTCGACCAAAAAAGCCATGCAATATAGCAACGTCTCCCAGCAACTAAATCTTCCCGGAATTGAGGAGAAAATTTTAGAGTTCTGGGAACAAGATGGGACGTTTCTGGCTTCAATCGCACAGAGGCCTAAAGACGGCACCGAGTTTGTTTTCTACGATGGGCCACCGTTCGCCAATGGATTGCCCCACTATGGCCACCTCCTGACCGGATTCGTAAAAGACGCAATCCCTCGCTACCAGACGATGAAGGGGCGAAGGGTTGAACGCCGATTCGGCTGGGATTGCCATGGCCTTCCAGCAGAAATGGCAGCGGAAAAAGAACTCAGCGTGACGGGACGCCAGGAAATCGAGGAATTTGGAATTGACAAATTCAACGGTTACTGCCGCACATTGGTTCAAAGGACTACGAGCGACTGGCACCGATACGTCACGAGACAAGCCAGATGGGTTGACTTCCAGGACGACTACAAAACCATGGACTCATCGTTTATGGAATCCGTCATTTGGACATTTTCGCAGCTATTCGAAAAGGGGCTCATCTACGAGGGTTACAGGGTCCTCCCCTATTGCTGGGAGTGCGAAACACCGCTGTCCAACTTTGAAACCCGGCAAGACGACTCTTACCGTATGCGAATGGATCCCGCGGTGACCGTCGCTTTTAAGCTCAATCCCTCAGGGGGCCCCCGCGAGATTGACAAGGAAGCCGAACTGGTTGTTTGGACTACCACCCCCTGGACCCTTCCTTCCAACATGGCCATTGCGGTCGGCCCGGAGATCGAATATGCGCTCGTCGAAACCGAGAGCGGCAGACGGCTCATCCTCGCGGCCTCGCGCCTAGATGCGTACGCTAAGGAATTGGGAGAATTTCGAAAGATAGAAACAGTATCCGGCACATACTTGGCAAACCGCACATATCAACCCCTTTTCGACTTCTACAAGAATGCCAAGAACGCATTCCGCATTCTTGTCGGCGATTTCGTAGCTACCGACGAAGGAACGGGCGTGGTTCACATGTCGCCCGGATTTGGCGAGGATGACCAGAGAATCTGTGAGGCCAATGGAATTGAGACCGTATGCCCCGTTGACGACAGAGCAAGGTTCGATCCCGTAATCTACAAATATGCCGGCCTGCAGGTATTCGACGCGAATCCTGCGATAATCGCCGACCTCAAGGCACAAGGCTCCCTAATAAAGCGCGAGGGGTACGAACACAGCTACCCGCACTGCTGGAGAACCGACACTCCCCTAATCTATAAAGCCGTGAGCTCCTGGTTTGTGAGCGTAACCTCCATCAAGGAGAAGTTGCTGTCCAACAATCAGAAGATCAACTGGGTTCCCGAGCATGTCAAAGAGGGCTCGTTCGGAAAATGGCTCGATGGAGCCCGCGACTGGTCGCTCACCCGGAACCGATTCTGGGGCGCTCCAATCCCCGTATGGAAAAGCGACAATCCCGACTATCCCCGCATCGACGTTTACGGATCCCTTGACGATCTCGAGGCCGATTTCGGCGTTAGACCAGCCGACCTGCACCGTCCTTATATCGACGAGTTGGTAAGGGCCAACCCAGACGACCCCACCGGCAAATCGATGATGCGTAGGGTATCGGACGTCTTGGACTGCTGGTTCGAGTCCGGGTCCATGCCCTGGGCGCAGCTGCACTATCCATTTGAGAACAAGACCAATTTCGAAACGCACTTCCCTGCCGATTTCATCGTCGAATACATCGGCCAGACACGGGGATGGTTCTATACCTTGCACGTCCTCTCGGTGGCATTGTTTGACGAGCCGCCGTTCTCGAACTGCATGGCCCACGGGATCTTGCTGGGAACCGACGGACGAAAGCTGTCCAAAAGGCTTGGAAACTATCCTGACCCATGGGACGTGTTCGAGACAATCGGAGCTGACGCGATGCGGTGGTTTCTGCTGTCGTCCTCCGTCCTTCGCGGAAACGACACGGTGGTTGACCGTTCCGGAATACAGGACGCCGTAAAGCGCGTCATCAATCCGATTTGGAACGCCTATTACTTCCTCAGCCTGTATGGAAATGTCGATCAAATCAAGGGTGAAATCATCCGATCCGCCACCAACGTTTTGGACCGCTACATCCTGGCCAAAACCCGTGAGCTGCTCGACCAGGTGACGAAAAGGATGGACCTCTACGATCTTTACAGCGCAGCTGCGCTAATCGAGAGCTATCTTGACGCACTGAACAACTGGTACATCAGACGGTCGCGAGACCGATTTTGGAAGGAAGTCTCCGACGATCCTGCCCAAAACGAGGACAAAACTGATGCGTACAACACTTTGCACACCGTGCTAAGCGCGCTTGTGCGAATTGCGGCACCTCTGCTTCCCCTGCTGTCGGAGGAAATCTTTAAAGGCCTGTCCGGCGAGCGAAGCGTACACCTCAAGGATTGGATGTCCCCGGATGAGCTGCTATCCGAGCCTGGATTGGTTTTCGAGATGGATTTGGTGCGCGAGGTCTGTTCGAATGCCCACTCGATCAGAAAGTCATTAGGAATCAGAGCGCGCCTCCCCCTGGCTGAGCTGATTGTGGCCGCTCCGCAAGCATCGAGGCTCGAGCCCTATATCGAGCTAATAGCCGACGAAGTTAACGTCAAAAAGGTTACCCTCAGCACAGATACCGATGCGTACGCTACCAAAACGCTTGGAGTTATCCCAGGAATCATCGGTCCAAGGCTGGGCCAAGAAACCCAAGCGGTCATTCGTGCCTCCAAATCTGGCGATTGGAGCCTGGGTGAATCTGGAAAGGTGACGGCAGCCGGCATCGAACTGCTACCCGAAGAGTTTGAATTGCGGATAAGGCCAAACGCCTCCGAGTCGTCAAGAGTACTCTCGGACCTCAAAAGCCTTGTGGTACTGGATGTTTCGGTTACGCACGACCTCGAGATCGAGGGCATTGCCCGCGATATCATCCGCCTGATCCAAAACGCGCGCAAAGACAGCGGTTTTCACGTATCCGACAGAATCGACGTACTGGTAATGGTGCGAAGCGATCCTGAATTGAAAATCACCCAGGCACTCCAGAGCCATGGCGAGTTGATCTCGTCTTCAATACTTGCCCGCAGCCTCGATGTGCGCACTGAGCTCGAAGAACCGCAAGCGGAGTCTGTTTTCGATCTTCAAGTCGGAGATGTTGGAACTATGACGCTGGCGATGTCGCGCTAGCAGAGGCGGGCCAAGTTAGGAGTTAAACACATTGGCGCCGGTTAACGCGGGCGTCAATGGCATTTACTCCAGTTCGTCGTCGAAAACTCCCGATCCGTTGCTGCCAGGGGCATCGTCGAACAGTCTCTCAGGAGAAGAGGCCGGCGGCTCACCACGATTGGGCTGAGGTGATTGCTCCGCCTGGGCCGGCGCATTCTCGGTCGAACGCAGCACCGGCGTGAATGAACCGTCGATCTGCTCCATCACGCCTTCAAGGAGGTGCTTCATCTGGTCCTTTGCCGAAGCCAGGCGCGAATTGAGATGATGCAGTTCGCCAAGCAACTTGTCTTTGGATTTAGCCAAGTCGAGCACTTCGTCGCGGGCCTGATTCACGGCGTCATCGACTATTTCGCGCGCCCTGTGCATAGCCTGGTTGATCAGCACCTCGGCCTTGGCCTTCGCCTCGCCTAGGCTTGTCTCGGCCTGCTCCTCCGCTGCTTTTACAGTAGCGTCGGCGGTCTTTTGCGCCAACAGCAAAGTCCTCTGAATGGTATCGGCGTCAAACTCGGGCGCTGCCGCGGTAACGCCTCTCGAACGATCCACCGGAGTAGGCGCAACTGAGGTTCCGCTGCGCGCATCCCTGGTATCCACCTGGCCTGGGGTCGGGAACTGGACAGCTGAGGGCTGATTTGGAGCACTTGAAAGCCGATCCTCCATCACCTCAAAAGCAACGGCAACCTGCTCCAAGAAGTCATCTACATCATCGGGGTTGTAGCCGCGAATCTTCTCACGAAACTCAACTTCTCTGATTGTCCGGGCATCTATTTCCATAGCTAGATCGTATCCCTAAATTTCTCGGATATAAATAAAAACTTGATGATTCTAAAAATTAACGGCCTTGCCTCATGGCAGCGAACGGACAAGGGGAAGCAGTATCAATTCGATGACCAGCAGCACTATCATCGGCGAGAAGTCGAGACCCATGCCGCCAATGCTCGACCGCGGCAACACTCTGCGAACTCTTCCGACGACTGGCTCTACGACGCGGTCAAGCAATACGATAATTTTGTGAAGCCCAGACCCGTAATGGGTGGGAAAGTAGCTCAGGATTACGCGAACGAAAATCAAAAGGACGTAAAACTGCAGCAAATCATAGATTATTACCCTCATCGGTTATCTGCCCTCGATCTTAAACGTTCTAACAACTTATCCCTATCCTGAGGACTAAGTTCAGTATTTGCTGGGCTAAGTAATAAAACTGTCTCAGAAAGTTTCTCGATCCTGCCCTCGAGGGCATAGGTGCTTCCGGCGCAGAAGTCGATAATCCGTCTAGAGAGGTCCTTCGGCAAATCAGTCATATCGACTAGGACAAGCTGCCGTTCCTTGAACCTGTCGCCTATCTCTTGAACATCGGAAAACTTGAGCGGTTGGGACAGATGCAGTTTGGGCTTGTCTGCGGGAACTGGCTTCACAAACCCAATCCTTGGCTCACGCTGGCGAACCTCGGCGCTGCCTGGCCGGGCCGACGCGATGTCATCCGAATAAGTCGTCGAAATGTGTTTCTCATTGACGAGATGCCTTATATTGTCCCGCTCTTCCCTCGAGAGCTCCTGCGGGGCCTGATATACCTGGACTCTGGGAGGAGACTGCGAAGTTGAAGAATCCGGCCTGTAGTGGCGGGCCCTTCGGGAGCCCGAGTCGTCGAACTCGTCATAGCCCTCGTCATCATCTTCAGCGTCGGTCAATCCGAGCCAGACCATTGCCTTTTGAAACCTTGACATTTCTACCCGGGTCCTCCTTGACCTAAATGTTCTTTTGACTCCAAGATGCCCAAAGCGCTTCTATCACCAAATAAAACCCGCCCTAGCCGAATGTGGGTCGATCCCTTTGCCAGCGCCAACTCAAAATCTTGCGACATTCCCATGGAACAGCCTTGCAACCCAAGTCTAAGTCTCTCATCATTTACTGCTGTAAAAATATCCCCTAATGAATTTTGATCCACTTGAGGAGGCACCACCATGAGACCCAGCACATGCAACCCGCTTGCCTTCCCCAGATTAACCAGTTCCTCCGCGGCGCCAATAGGCACGCCATTTCTTTTTCCTTCGCGCTTCGCTGAGAAATTCACCTGAATAAATATCTCAGATTTCGGAGCTGACTCGGCGATTCGGTCGATCTCCTTTGCCCTCGCCACCGAATGCCAAACCGAGACATATCTAGCGAGTTTCGCAATTTTCCTGGACTGAATCGCGCCAATAAAGTGCCACCTTATTGGATCTTCATCATTTGCGAGCAAAGGACTTGACGCCTTTTCCAAGAGCTCCTCAGCATAGTTCTCTCCAAAACTTCGGATACCAGACGTCGGCGATGGCGGCGCCGTCCACCCCGGCGGGGTCGGCGCTCGACTGCAGCCCGTTGAGCACCACGCCCCGCAGGTCGACGGGCCGGCCCCGGGCGTCGAGGATCTGGTTGCCGACCACGTGCAGCGGGCCGTCGAGAGGCGCCGGCGCGGCCGGCGGGCGGCCGGTCAGCCAGGGGCCGTGGACCGCCACGGCCGGGCCCGCCGTGGTGCTGTAGACGATCAGGCCCAGGCTCACCCCCACCGTGCCCGGTGGGGCCAAGGCGGCGGCGGGCGCCAGCGGCAGCGGGGTGCTGGTGGCTTTCGACCCTTGGCCCCAGGCGGTGGACAGCACCGTCCCCGACGCGTCGGAGAAGGCCAGCACCGGGGCGACCTCCACTGGCGTGCCGGTGGCGGTCACCGTCGCCGATCCCGAGTACAGCCGTCCCGGGGTAGCGGCGGACATGCCGCCGTCAGCCGGCAGGCCCGACCAGGCCGACACGTTCTGCGACGACG
>DAHVKW010000120.1 GCA_027320695.1 Actinomycetota bacterium
GTTAGCTCAGTTGGTAGAGCAGCTGACTCTTAATCAGCGGGTCGTGGGTTCGATCCCCTCACAACCCACCAAATAAATCAGGCACTTAGGAAGTTCTCCTAAGTGCCTTCAGTTTTTTGATCCAACCTATATCCAACCTCAGAGGGAAAACGGGCTATCCTGGCAGTCGTGGCCTAGGCATGCACGGCTAGTCCCTGTCCGCATCGCATCCACGCGAGTATTACCCACAAACGACGCGGGGCAGTAAATTGTTCGAGGGTGAGGAGCGGCAACTTCAAGACTGATTGCGGCCATTCAACAGCGGAAAGCAAATGGCATCATCCGACCCATCGGCGACATTCCGCGCAATCCAAATTGATGGCGAAAACAGGTCATTGAATTCCGCGCTGGCCTTCGGTGCTTGTCACGTCCATCGCGGAGATAGGCCGTCAGCCTAATGCTAGCGTCGCCATTCGGAAATCAAGAGGCTACGCATGAGGTTCACGTCAAGTCAAGATGCGGATTTGACTTGGCACTAGCAGCTCGCTGCTAACGAGCTCGGCTCGTGCCCCTTCCGGATCGGCGGTGAACAGCAAGACACGTAGGTCCTCCCTCGCACGCGAGAACGAGACATACGCGAGCTTCTGCGTTACAGAGCGCTGCCGGGCTTTGGGATCGCCGGAAGTCTGGGGTGTCAGGGTCTTACTAAAGCTGTACTGGCTCCACGCGGCTTCGACATCGTCATAGACGACAATTACCTTTTCATACTCCTCGCCTTTGACTCCATGCTGGGTGCTGTAGGCCGTGTTGTTGATAAGATAGTCGGCATAGCGGGAGACTGGCTGGGGCGTCATTTGGAAAAGCGAATCTGCGAGCCAATCTCCTTTATCGTGTCCATGCAGGTGCTCATCGAACGCCTCAGCCCGAGGGGCGCGATTAAGGTGTTCTAACAACCTTTCGGAAGGTCGGATGATTTGGTTATCCACACAAAAGCGGAGGATCGCCCCGATCGTCTCGGTGTCCCACAAATCACGTAGCTTGCCAACCAAAGCATTCGACATCTCGATCATCAATTTCAGTGACTGTTCTGCGTTTGATCCATCGACCGCGAAAGCCGGACTATTGCTGCGAAGCAAATTGATGATCTTTCGATCGTTGCCTTGGTCCTGGGCATTGATCAGAGGGCAAATCGTTGTGAGAAACGGCTTGAGAAGGAAATGTTCACCTTTCTCGAAGTCATCTTGCGCACGAGACGATGCATATTCGCCCGTGAAGAGACGGTTGAGATCAGCGAAGCCCAGCCGCCGCGCGATCATCTGACGTGTGAGAAAGAGCTTTATGACATCACTACACCCTGCCCAGCCCCAGGACTCGACCGCGGCATCCATTCGTGCCAGCGCGCGCTCAATCTGTTCCTCTGAATAGCGATTACGCGGTTCCGTTGGCTCTTCAGCTTTGACTAGCAGGAATTCGACACTGCCTTCGCATGCCGAATTTTCGCCAGCGGCATATTGCTCAACGTCCCTACGATAGGAGTTAAGAAGCCGGATGACACTCCTCGAACAGCGAAAATTCTCGGCCTTCTTGACGATCTCACCACCGGCGGGTGGTGCAAAATCCCCAACATTCCGGTCATAAATCTGCTGCCATGGATCGCCGAAATAACCGATCATCGGGAGGCCGGCGCCGGAACAGACGAGATTGAGCCCTGCGACGATGCCTTCGAATGTGTCCTGCGCTTCGTCGACGAAGATATAAGGGAAACGTAGACCCGTGATCCGCCTGAAGGTGGCGTTTTCTGCAAACAGGTAGGTTGCAATTTCTATGACATCATCATGGCCAATCTGGCCTTTGCCGTAATCACTGAAGCTCGTGTCAGCATACTCAAAGCGCTCAACTGATTCGATTGCAGCAAGTTGCTCCGTCAGCCGATCGATCTTTGCGCGGGCCATCTGGGCCTTTTTGCTCTTGCCGCCGTTGTCGTTTGCCTTGGCCTTTTCTATTAGGGTCGGAATGCGGCTTTCGCGCAGGGCTTGCCGAATATCTTCATGAAAGTGGCTGATCTGTCCCCACAGAAATCCATGAAGCGTTGAGACTAGGTATAGGTCGTCGAACCCCAGCCGTGCCTTGATGACCTCAACCGCGCGGTTGGTGAAGGTGATACAGGCGATACGCTGACCATGTCTTCTAAGGTTGATGCCCTCGTGGTCGCGCACTCGGCCAAGAGCATCGACCAGCGAACTCGTCTTGCCCGAGCCAGCGCCGGCGATCATTGCAAAGCTGCGATGGCCATCTAGGCATTTTCGGACCAGGGAATCCGCTTCGCTTTCCACCCAAGCAATCATGCTATACCCTCGTCGCAACAGCGTCTTCCGCCTCGGCCACCGCGGCAGGAGGGGGCGATAGACGTGCCTCAAGCCATCCCAACCCCTCGGCGATGTAGCCCGGGACGGTCCAATCTAGGGGGCAAGCCAAGATGTCCATGGCAAAGTCGGTCTTCTTGAAACTATCAGACTTAATCCGTTCGTAGATGCGCTGATAAGCGTCGGCGAGAGATGCCGGGATGGCAATGCCGATGGACAGAGCGCTGGAACGAAACAGTCCGAAATTCACATAGACGATCGCCTCCTCCAAAGTGCGCGGGCGGAGCGACGCGTTGGCAGTGCCATCGGTCACCAGAACATCCGTCTGGAAAGCAATGCAGCAGTCCTTCGCGACATGCTGCTTGTCAGCTGGGGTCAGCGCGATCAATTCGGCGACAGTGGTTTTTCCGCACAGTTTCTTAAGAGAAGCATTGGAGGTTATTGCATCGACGGTATCCGCCCGACAGGCGCTCGAGTGGCCGTTTGGTGACACGGAATCGAGATCCGTAATAACGAGGTAGGGGATGTGGAGGAAACTGAGCAGACCCTCGAAGCGATGGGCATAGGCTCCACCCACCTCGAGGATCGTGAGGTATGTGGTCTGTAATCGCATTGCAACACGCTCGATCATGGACGGCATTAGAAGCTTCTCAACTGCGCCTTCAACGAGAATCGCAGCATCGGCAAAAAATAGGTCACAGTGCGTTAGCCGTAGATAGCGCTTGAGGAAGGCCAGCGACTCAGAGGCTGTGGCCAGCTTGTCATCCATCGCATCCACTTCCGGCTGGAAGGCACGAAGGCTGCGGACCTCCGACGCGTTTCTGATTCCACTCGCTGCCGTCTCGCCAGCAATATGGCAACGCTGGAAATAGCGAACCTTCTCGAAGTCCACGGCATCCAGGATATGAGAGGAGTGAGTGGTGACAATGAGTTGCGGCACAAGGCTAGGTTCACCGGCCGCTTCGGCGGATTGGTTGACCACCTGCCAGATGTTGGAAATGAAGGTCTGCTGCACCTGAGCGTGAAGGTGAACCTCTGGCTCCTCGATAAAGATCATCAAACATAGCGGCCGGTTCTCAACGGTCATCACCCACTGTGAATGAAAATGCCGTGCCTGGATGGCCATATATATGAGATTTTTGAAGCCAAGACCGTTATATAGCTCGGGCAGTTCATGCTGCTGGCTGGGGTCAATGTAGAGCAACTCAGTGCTCCCGCGGAGCGCAGTTTCAGGGCTGAGCGAGGAGATGATCCGTAGTTCTCGATCATTAATCGATGGCACGCCAAGGTGCTTGATAAGCTTGATCAGTGGGTCAAACTGCTTGGCGTAGTGATCGGTCAGCTGTTTGTTATTCGCATCGATCACGCTATGAGCATCGGCAGCATGGTCGACCTGCTCAAGATTCTTCCGGTAAAAGGCAGCGAAAGCCGACGAAAGCCGGTTACTGCGGCTGCTGTCGTCGTCGTTGATGTTGCGCTGCGCGTCGACAAACTCCACCCGTATGAGATGTTTTAGAAGCCGTTTTCCTTCGTCAGGATCGAGTTCGCTCGTAACGATCTCGGGTAGGGCTTCGTCATGCGATTCCGCGTCAAGTGAAAAGTAGCGAACCGCATAGTGCCGACCAAGATTTCCGTCGAGCGCCAGATATTGCGACAAGGCCCTGGCACGTGTTCCGTCCTCCTTTACCGGATAGGCGGCGTCGTAATGCTGGCGTAGCTTCTTTGCGTCCTCGACCTCATACGACAGTCGGATACCGACGCGCGTAAAATCCGAAAGCTTGGGAAGCAGTGTGAACACCCTGCCGAATGCGATGCTTTCGGGGTCGATAGTGAACCATAGGTCAAGGCTAATCTCAGGAAGCAGTCCGGAATCTTCGGTGGTCGCAAAGGCGTCGAAATCAGCCATTCTGGCGACCGAGAAATCGTGAATTTTGAAGTCGCGACCGCCAAGAAAGCAGCGAAAGATTGCAGTTGCAGACGTCTTGCCGCTGTTGTTGGGTCCAACAAATATTGATTCGCGTTCTTCGATGTCGATCTGAATATTCTCTAGTCGCCGGAAATTCCGAATTTCAACACTGCTGACCCTCATAAAAGGCTCCAAAATCTGGAATTAGTTAAAGGTATAACAATCTGCCTGTAAATGGTGGCAGGAGTTCCGGTCGGGCGCAAACAATTCCTTTGGTTAATGACGCCTTCTGCATCACCGACCATGTTCCGGTCATATTTTTACTGCTGGTTGAGGATTTCGTCCATCAATCTCGCCTGGTGTATCGCCCGGCTCGCCGCCTGGGCGTGGATGAGATCGCTCACGGTGATCCCGGGCGGGCGCACGCACGTATACGTCCTGGGGAACAGGCCGATCCAGTAGTTCTGCCGGCAGTACCGCACCCCCCTTCGTAATGAAGGATGGTAGGCAACTTATTCTGAAAGTTCATCGAACTTCGCCTTCATGGTTGGGTTTCCCCGAGTGAGGCGTTTGATGGTCACATTCTGCGCCTTGTCGTTGGCTAGGCGCAGATTGCGGTCGGCGCCCAACAGGGCGTCCTTGGTCTTCTGCAAATGATCGATGGACTTGTCGATCTCGTCGATGGCCGTTTGAAAGCGGCGCGCGGCCAAGTCGTAGTTTTTGGCGAAGGCGTCCTTGAAGCCTTCCAGTTCGGCCTCGAAGTTGGTGATATCGATATTTTGGGCTTTGACCAAGGCGAGCTCCTGCCGGTAGCGCAAGCTGTTCAGGGCGGCATTGCGCAGCAGGGTGATCATGGGCAGAAAGAACTGCGGGCGGATGACATACATCTTGGGGTAGCG
>DAHVKW010000121.1 GCA_027320695.1 Actinomycetota bacterium
CCGATCTGCGGTGAACCTCGCTCTCTATCTCCTAGCCTTTCGCATCCTCACTCCCAAACAGGTCGCAAGCATCAAGCTATTGATTGGCGCGGCCATCGGGGGAGTCGCATGGACGCTTCTTCAGCTGCTTGGAGGTTACCTGGTCAGCCATGAGCTGAAGCATGCCAGCCAGGTATACGGCTTCTTCGCGGTGGTGCTAGGGCTTCTTTCTTGGATTTACCTTGGCGCCCGGATTTTCATCTACTGCGCCGAGATCAATGTTGTGGCAGCAAGGCGGCTTTGGCCCAGGTCCATTGAGGGGCCCCCTTGGACACAGGCAGACCAAAGCGTCATGGCTGCGCTCAGCGAGCAGCAGGATCGTTCAACGTCTGAACATGTCACCGTGGAGTTCGATGATACATCAAATGACAGCTAGCCATGGAAAAGCCGAGGCTCCAAGGCTTTGGCAAAGAAGCCGACAGATTCGAGCAAACATAGCGTTGCGCTAAAGCGCTGGGTCCAATAACCTACAGTATGTGAATCCATCGGAATTTCTTCTCGGACTCGTCTTGGACATCCTTGAGGATGAGCCAAAGCCGCTCGTCGAGATCGTCCACAGACTCGCTTCAATGGGGATAGTCAGCAATCTCGACTCACCCTCGGATGACCTCTCGAGGATTCTCGATGAATCCGACGCCATCTGGGCTTCGGCTAACGGTCTCTACAACAGAACCGACCATATGCTCAATGGCGTCTGTTTGACACACAGGATTACGAGTTCAGAGATAGAAAATGATCTTGTCCACATCGTCCCCGATCTTGACGGGCTGGACTTCAACCTCGGCACGATCTATATTTCCGCAACGGACGAGGTGAGAATTGTCTACAGGGACTTAGACAATATAGAACACGCATCCGAGCACGGATCGTACCTCGGTCCGCCAGGGTGGCTGAATGAATTCTCACCTGGAGACCTCGTCGCTTTCCGCCGAGTCGCTGACACCTACGCCATATTTCGACCCGAAGAGTTAGGCTCAGGCCAGGCGGAACAGCAGGCTCTGCTGAGCTCGTTTACAAACCTTTACACCGATGCGCGGGGCGTGGAGCCAATGGAAATGCTCCTAGACGCCCTTTGCATAGATTCCTCGTTGTTCCGCGAGCCGGTTCCGCCGATTCAAGAGCTTTCCCGCAACCTTCTACTTGAGCCCAAAGGCATATGGCTTGGGCCCATTGTCGAAGAGTGGGATACGCCTGGAGGAGCCTGGTACACCGAAAAAAGGAATAAATTAGCCGAGGACCTAGGCTTTGCGCCATGCTGCACAAGAGAGTTCGAATTTGCTCTGGCCGCTTGGAAGACCTGGAGAGGAACCAAGCAGGCAAACATCGACTACAAGGCTGTGCTCAACGCGCTTTCCCACGACATGGTGGCCACGGGCTTCACGTCCTGGGTGTTCCAGTACGAGAGCTCGCCGTATCGGTCGGTAGAAGCCTTCATGACCGATCTCGTCTCATCCGGAGGATCCAAGGCGGCGGCGGGATACTACGTCCGCGCGATATCGCGCGCGCTCGAGGGCAAAGCGGTCACAGCGGAAAAAGACCTCCAGATGGCGCTCCGGCACGACCCGAAGTTCGAGATGGCCAAGATCGAGATGGCGAGCTCTCTGGCAGACCGGGGTGACATCCAGGCCTACATAAGTGCCCTCAGGCAGTGCGATCCAGCCCGTGTTCTGGGACAAATCAAGGAAGCCGAAGCACTTCTTCCTCCTTACGCGCCAACCGACCGCAACCAGCCGTGCCCCTGCGGTTCGAGGCTCAAATACAAAGCCTGCTGCCTGAAGACTCCAAAGCTCTCGACCGCGACTCGGATCAACTGGCTCTTTCAAAGGGTCACGCGCTGGATGGCGCGTCCTGAACGCCAGGAGAACCTTTCCGACTACTTTCTTACCTTCAACGAGATGCTTGGCGAACCCATCGAGGATGACTACGACAATTTCATTTTCGATGTAGCCGTTTTTGAGGGCGGCGGACTCGACGAGTACATGGGACTTCGGGGAGAACTGCTGTCACCGGTGGACCGCCATCTTCTCGAAACCATGAAGAATTCCAAGCGAGAGCTATTCGAGGTAATCGAAATCAACCGCGGCCAATCGCTGACACTCCGGGACACCTTGACCGGTGAATATATCACGGTAAACGACCAGCTTGCCTCGCTGGACTGCAAAATGGGCGACTACATCCTCTCCAGGGCAATCGACTCCCTCCAAGGGCTGATTCTCATCGGCCAGAGTTTGAGAATCACGCTGAGGCAACGGGACGATCTTTTGAAGCTGCTCCGGCACCAACCCGAACCCTTTGACTTCCTGGGCTGGTTCGCGTCGACGCTGAAGCCACTGAAGATACTGAATTTTGGGGGCGAAGAGATCGTCTTCACCAAAGCGGTGCTTAAGCCCCGCAACGCTTCTGGGATCGAAGCGATTCTTACTGAAAAGCTCGGCGAAATGTCCGACGGACGATGGACGATATCAAGTCCCTCATCCGACGCACACTCGATAAGCATCGCCACCTTGACAATAGAGAACGAACTGCTGATCGTGGAAACCAACTCGTCGGAAAGGCTGGAGCAGACGCTACAAACGCTCGAGGAGCTGATCGGGGAGTTTGAAGTGGTCGAAAATACCCAGAAGACAATCAGTTCGATCGCAGAAAATTTCACCGGCCATGTTGGGATCGAACCCGATCAGGACATGGAGGAAGAAGTCAGGAATGTCATAGAGTCGCACATCGAGTTGATGGAGGATCGTTGGCTTGATGAATCGATACCGGCGCTTGGGGGTCTCACTCCACGCCAAGCGATGACCGATCCGACGAGAAAAGAAGACCTAGTTCGCTTGCTCAACGAATTCGAAAGAAACGAGGCTCGGCTGGAGAGCACCAAAAGCAACCAGCCCACCGGATTCAAAACTGCTCGCATCAGAAAAAAACTCGGTTTCGAATAGGCCAGCCGGCCAGCCAGCGGCCTGCTATTTCGTAGGCTTGAGATCGAACGCCGTTCGCAGAACCGTCCTGAGAGAATGGCCCATCGAGAGCCGCTCATCCTCGCTCAATCTTTCCACCAGCCTGGTTTCTTCGCGGTTATAGAGCGGAAACACTTTCTCGATTGTCGACTCCCCCAGTGGGGTGATTTCGACGATCACCCTGCGCCTGTCGGAGCCGTGTGGCACCCTGATGCAGAGTTCCCTTTTCTCCAGCGTTTTGACCACTCCCGTCAGCGTACCCTTGGTGATGCCTGCCCTCGAGGCAACCTTGTGGGATTCGGAATCCCCCCAAACCCAAAGGGTGAATAGAACCACGAATGCGGTAAAGGACAGATCGTAATTCGCCAACACTTCCCGTTCCATATGATTTCTCATAGTGGAAGCCACACGGTAGACATTTGATATGACCCCATAGGCGACGAAATCTATCGGATCATCACCAACACGAGCCTGTACGTCCTTTTCCGCCTGTATCAAGTCCGCTGAGCTGCCCTCAGGAAATGCCCGTGCCATTGTTTGCTCCAATATCACTAAGTTTCGAGACCTTGCCAGTACCAAAATCAGCTTGTTTCACAAGATACCAGCTCGACACGAGTACATAGCGCGGCCGACGCCCCCGGATTTTGCACGCCATTGAAAACTCCGCCATCACAGAGCTAAGACTAGATGAGCTTGGCACCACTGGTTTCCATAGAATAACTCAGACCTTGAGTTCCCCGCGGATCCGTGAATTCGACTCGTGAACAGCGCCCGGCAAATCCAGAGTGATCAGGCTCAGTTGCCAGGGAAACCAGAAGCTACATTGCGAGACTGCTCGGCCTGGGCGAGACATCCTCCCAATTGGTCACACCCCATGTCAGCACTAAGAAATCGGACTCTTCCTCTCGAGTAGAGCCGTGATAGTGCCTTTCGACAGGTGGCACGCTGACTAGCTCTCCGCGCGCCAGATATACCTCCCCGTCCGTCTCGTTGCCAATCACTCCTTCGTCCGACAGAACGTAGATCAGTTGGCCGCCCGGATGCGAGTGCCAATTGGTAACCACGCCTGCCTCATAATGACAATGAAGAACGTCGGGATCCTTTGGACTGGTGGCGGAGCGCAGCGTCTCAACAAGTGCCTCACCGTTGTAGCGGTCCTGGTTAATTTGTCTCTTCTCAGCCCGATTAATAATTCTCATACAATCTCCAAATCACCGACAAGCCCCTGATTCAAAGCCGCCCACATCGGCGCAGCCGAGCGTAAATAAAACTTCCAAGGGTGAAGCCCGCTACTAGCACATTAGACCATTTCGGCGCGCAACCAAAAACTGGGTTTCGCCGAAGCGCCTTTCAGCCTCCCCAGAAGCTGGCACGCCTAGGGAAAATCCATCTGATCCCGCCCCGAGGATCATCGGTATCGCCCAAATACCTCGGAATGAGGTGTATGTGCGCATGCATCACGGTCTGCCCCGCAGAGTTTCCGTTATTTATACCAATGTTATATCCATCTGGGCTGAAACAGTCGTCCAGATGTTCCTTAGCCGCCATGAGCAGCTCGTCGAGGCCTTTTCTTGTAGCCAGAGAGAGAGAAAAATAATCCCAGTTATGCTCGTCAGGAATAATCAGGCAGTGCCCGTTCGAGACAGGATGCAAGTCGAAGATGGAGAACCCGAATTCGTTTTCAACTATGGCCTTGGAGCGATCGCACTGACAAAAAGCGCAATCCAATTCGTGATGCATCTGCGCCCTCACATCTCTCTCACCCATCCATTCTGACTCAAGTCGCGCCATAATGAAATAGCAAAAATATCTTCATCATTCGGACTGCAAGATACGCATTGAAAAAGACCGGCATCCATTTCCGCTTTGTGGAACCACCCGCTCCGGTTCGCATTTCGGAGCTCAAATGCCCGGGAAAGACCTCGCTATCTTGCGGCCCTCCAAGACTGGCTGCAAACCCGCTGATGACAGCCGAGCAAGACTTCATTCGCCGATCACAAACCGAGCACCGCGAAACAGGAGTCACCGGCGCTGGTTGTCGCGGAGGATCCGAATCGCGGCATTTGGGGCGGTGTTAGAATAAGTCGTTGGCAGTCACGAGCT
>DAHVKW010000122.1 GCA_027320695.1 Actinomycetota bacterium
GTGCCTAGCCCCGAATTTCCCGCTTGCCTCCACGGTTGAATGACCCGATTCTGACCGGTTCTCCGTAGTGGTTGTGGCAGAGGGTCCAACGGTTTCCATGGAGCGTCACATCCGGAGGATAGGATCTGGCGAATGAAGGGTGCGAGAAGGAAGAGCTTACATCTTTCAGCTCTCTTGGCCGTTGTTTCGGAGCCAGTTTCTGGCATCCGCGGGGCGAATGAAGCAGCAGGTCGCTCTGTCGAATTTTAAAGCGAAACCGCGCTATATGGATCGATTGCCTAGAAGATGGGTTGCTCGAATTGCGGTGTTCTAGAAGCGTCTGGTAATTATGCGCTGCGGCGCACGATAGGTCTGTTGGGGTGTTGGCGTGGCAAAGATTAGAACTCAGTACATATGCGAAAGATGCGGGACTGTTCATATACAGTGGAGCGGTCGTTGCAACTCGTGCGGCGAGTGGAACACACTTTACGAACAAGCGGCTGCATCCAATTCCGGGGGAACTCGTAGTGCCGGAAAGTCCAAAAGCAAGTCCTCAATTTGCGACTCCCTGGATCTCGGATCGGTCGATCTTAGCCAGCAGGCTATTTCAACGGGCTCGTTTGAGTTTGACAGGGCTCTTGGGGGCGGTCTCACCCCAGGTTCGGTGACGTTGATCGGCGGCGAACCTGGCATCGGAAAATCCACCCTGTTGACACAGTTCCTTGCCAGTGCCGGCAGTGATGGACATAGATGCCTGTATGTGAGCGCCGAGGAGTCGCGATCTCAAATTGCGGGGAGGATTTGCCGGCTGGGCGGATCGGAGATTTCGATTGGCATTTTGATTGCTAGCGAACTCCAAGACATAGAGGAACAGATCTTGAGCTACAAGCCGCAAATTGTCGTGATCGATTCCATACAAACCGTTTACGACTATTTGGCGCCTTCGCCTGCAGGAAGCGTAACTCAGGTAAGGGAGTGCGCAACGAGGCTGAGTGACCTGGCCAAATCTGGAAACATAGCGATGGTGCTTGTAGGCCACGTGACTAAAGATGGGACGCTCGCTGGTCCGCGGGTACTCGAACATTTGGTGGACACAGTGGTTTATTTCGAGGGTGATCGCGACTCCTACCTGAGGGTGCTGAGGGTGATCAAGCATCGTTTTGGCCCGGTTGGAGACCTTGGAATGTTTGAGATGGGCAGTTTCGGATTAGTTGATTTGGAGAACGCTACCGGCGTGCATCTTGTCGATCGGGTCGAGGGGCAGGCCGGCAGCGTCGTGTTTCCGGCGCTCGACGGAAGGCGCGTTATACTCACCGAAGTCCAGGCGCTGGTTGTTCCAACATCATCGGAGCAGCCAAGGCGGGTGGCGACCGGTCTTGAAATGAACCGGGTTCTGCTTCTTCTGGCAGTGTTGGAGAAGAAGATCGGTCTCCGCCTTTACAACAAGGATGTCTTTTTGTCTGTAGCCGGTGGCATTCGCTTGACCGATCCCGCGGCCGACTTGGCGACCATCACGGCGGTTGTGTCATCGCTGAATGACCAGCCCGTCGACCCTTCGTTTGTAGTTGTTGGCGAAGTCGGCCTTGGAGGGGAGATTCGGTCAGCATCTAATGCCAGGCAACGGCTGGCCGAAGCCTCGAGGTTGGGCTTCACTACTGGCATAGTCGGCTCGACCTTTTCCGATTCGGTCGCTGGAATGTTAACTTTGAGAGTTAAAGACGTGCGCAGCGCCTTAGGGTACGCCTCTCTAACTTTTTGTTGACCGTGTAGCAATTAGAATATTTGCATGACAAAATCACCAGCGATTATCGAGGCGATACGGCAGATTTCTCCAGGGAGTGCTCTCCGGGAAGGCCTCGATAGAATCCTTCAAGCTCACATGGGCGCACTGGTGATTCTCGGCGACACGCATGAGGTCCTATCGATTTGCTCCGGTGGTTTTTTGGTGGACGCCGAATTTTCGCCGCAGAAACTTTATGAACTCGCCAAAATGGATGGCGCTATCGTTCTTTCCGTGGATGGTTCTCGCATCGCGCGCGCCAATGTGCATCTTGTGCCAGATGCCATGGTGCCTACCTCTGAAACAGGCACAAGGCACCGAACAGCGGAGAGGGTTGCCAAGAGCGTCGACGTTTCCGTTTTCGCGGTTTCAGAAGAGTTGTCAGTTATAACCGTGTACAGATTGGGATCTAAAAGCGTGATAGCACCGACCTCTGTCCTGCTGTCACGGGCCAACCAGGGTCTTGCTACTTTGGAGCGCTATCGCGATCGGCTAAGTGCTGTCATGTCTAGTCTGGACACCTTGGAAATTAGGAACCAGGTCACTTTCAGGGACGTTATCATAGCTGTTCAACGATCAGAAATGGTCAGGCGAATCGACGAAGAGATCGAAGGTTACCTAATCGAACTTGGCGACCAGGGGCGGCTGATATCGCTTCAACTGGAAGAACTTTGCTTCGGAGTTGAATCCGATTACAACAACGTGATCGAGGACTACTTGGGTCCCTGTAGCGCGGCGGATCTCGACAAAATCAAGGCCTATCTTGGATCACTTGAAACGGACGAGCTGCTAGATACGTCCGTTGTCGGCCTTGGTTTAAAAGAGCTAACCGCGCCTGCATCGCTAGCCAGGCGCCATGACGACGGAACCAACGAAGCCCTGCAGGCAATTCTCGGAACGTGGATGGAGCCAAAGGGATGCAGGATGCTTGGCAAGGTGACCCGCATGCCCGAAGTTATCAAGAGCAACATCATATCCAGCTTCGGTTCACTTTTCCCAGTCGTCGAGGCCTCAGAATCTGATATCGCTTCTGTTGCCGGGGTTGGAAACCATTGGGCGAAAGCAGTGAAAGACCTTTTCAGCCAAATGAGCTGAAGCCACCGTCTCCGGTAATTGAGATAATCCCGACCTGTTAATGTGGGTTCTAGGAAGAGATCTGTTCCAGCTTTTCGCGCTTGAGTATGGTGTATCGGCGGTCGCTTATGTCCAGGAGTCCGGATTTCACGAAACTTGCAAGGGTTTTGTTCACCCTTTCACGTGACGCGCCTACGAGCCCTGCCAGCTCTTCCTGTGTAAGTGGAATGACGAATTCATCGGAGATGCCAGCGATTTCAAGTATCCGCTTCGCGGTTCTGCCGGTCACATCCAAAAACATGGCGTCGGCCAGGGCGGAATCAGTTGAGCGAAGGCGTTGCGCCAGGAGTGATACCAGGCTCCAGAGCAGGGAAGGTCGGGCCTCTAACGCTTTGCGGATGGGCGGATAAGGCACCTCGATCAGCTCTGAGTTTTCCACTGCCCTAGCGGTGGCCGACCTAAGCTGGTCCTCGAACAGTCCCATTTCGCCAAATAGATCCCCCGGCTCAATGAGAGCCACCATCGAATCTTTTCGATCTACGAATGATTTGATTATGGCTATTCGGCCGTCAGCCACAATGTAGAGGGTGTTAGCCTCGTCGTTTTCCAGGAACAGATCGGTTCCACGCTTGAGCTTGATCACCGTGAGTACTTGAAGTACTTCATCGAGGGTATCTTCATCCAGCATGCTGAAAAGTGCAGTCTGGCGCAAAAGTAGTTTTGGATCCATAGTTATCCAAACTAGTTGGAGATCAAGCAAAATTCGAAGGTCTAGAGTCTGATCATATTCAACTAGGCTGGAAAGGCCTTCATACTTGTGAATGCTGTGGTTTGGTTTTACTCTAGTAATGGGCGTTTCCCATTGGCAGGAGAGAGATGGCTTTCGAGGTTGGCGACAAGGTAGTGTATCCTCATCACGGCGCGGCCGTGATAGAGCGACGAGAGACCAAAGAGGCATTTGGCGAGAAGCGCGAATACCTTGTACTCAAGCTGGCGTATGGTGACCTGACCCTTATGGTTCCTGCGGACAATACCGATGAGGTTGGGCTTCGTGAGGTGATCAACGATGAGGAAGTTGAAGAGGTGTTTGCTGTCCTTAGAAAGAAGGAAGCAAGAATGCCTACCAACTGGTCCCGCCGTTATAAGAACCATGTCGAAAAGCTAAAGTCGGGCGATATCTATCAAGTCGCGGAAGTAGTGCGAAATTTATCCATCAGGGACAAAGACAAAGGATTGTCTGCCGGGGAAAAGCGAATGTTGGCGCGTGCACGTCAGATTCTGATTTCTGAGCTGACCTTTGCATGCAGTGTAAGCGAGGAAGAGGCGGAAGCAAAGCTGAATTCAGCGTTGCCTTAAGCCCTTGGTTGATTAGACTCGGACGAGGTCAAGGCCCAAACCGGGAGCATTATTTCGCTAGGAGCTAGTCTGCGTGAGCATTAGAAGCGCCGCAATAGTGGTTTCAGCAGGGAAAGGTGTCAGGTTTGGCGGACTCAAGCAGCTGGCGCTTATTGAAGACCGCAGAATTGTCGATATTTCCCTTTCAATCGCAAATAAATGCGTCGATTACGTCGTTTGCGTCAAAGTCC
Source organism: Actinomycetota bacterium (assembly GCA_027320695.1). Taxonomy (GTDB): domain Bacteria; phylum Actinomycetota; class Acidimicrobiia; order Acidimicrobiales; family Acidimicrobiaceae; genus SCQM01. The sequence continues at coordinate 4,420 of DAHVKW010000122.1, forward strand.
CTGGAGTAGATTTCGGCGAGCTGGAGGCGGACATCATCGTTGAAGGTGGCACGACACGGTCCGAATCGGTTAGGGCTGGCATTGCGAAGCTTCCAGACCAAGTCAAGTGGGTGCTGATACATGATGCTGCGAGGCCACTCGCCTCGATCGGCCTCTATGAGCGAATCCTGAGCAGGCTGGAAGATGGCGCACCTGCTGTTGTCCCCGTACTCGGCATAACCGACACAGTCAAGGAAGTGGTTGGGAACAAGGTAGTTTCCACCCTCGACAGGTCCAGGCTGTTTCGCGCGCAGACCCCGCAAGGTTTTCAGCGTTCCGTTCTGGAGCTCGCCTACCAGTCTCACGCAATTACCACCGATGACGCACAGTTGGTAGAAGAGATCGGCATTGCCGTGGAAGCGATATTGGGGGACGAGAACAACTTCAAGATTACAACCTCTGCTGACCTCCAGCAGGCAAGAGATTTGGTGCGTGATCGTGGAATTCTCTAAGCCGCCAGGTCTAAGAATTGGGACTGGATTCGATATCCATCCAGTATCTTCCGATCATTCCAGACCGCTGATCCTAGGGGGAGTTGAGGTGTCGGCGGGTTTTGGCCTGATGGGTCATTCAGATGCT
>DAHVKW010000123.1 GCA_027320695.1 Actinomycetota bacterium
TATCAGATGGAGTTCAAGAATGGCGGCACGCCCATTGCGCCGCTGGAAATGGTTGGGAAGTCAAAGACAATCAAGCACGGAACAACTGTAACCTTCTGGCCAGATCCGACAATCTTCGAAGAGATAGAATTTCGTGCTCAGACGATCACAGAAAGACTGCAGACGATGGCCTTTCTGAATAAGAGCTTGGAGATCCAGTTTGAAGATCAAAGAGCCGGCAGAGAGCAGACCGTAGTTTTCAAATACGACGGCGGAATTGTCGACTATGTGCGCCATTTGAATCATTCCAAAGAGTCTCTTTTTAGAAAAGTAGGCTATTTCTCACAGAGTGAGGATTTACAAGAAGTAGAAGTTTCATTTCAATGGAATACGGGATTTTACGAGTCGATTCACTCCTATGCAAACGGAATCGCCACTATTGACGGAGGAATGCACGAGGAGGGCTTTCGCAAGGCTCTAACCAACGTCTTCAACAAATATGCCAGAGGCAAGAATCTGCTGAAGGAAAAAGAGGAAAATCTGCAGGGTGAAGACATAAGAGAAGGGCTGACTGCGATCATCGCGGTACGGCTCCAGAATCCTCAGTTTGAAGGGCAAACAAAGGGGAAGCTGGGAAACGTTTCGATCAGGTCATTAGTCGAGAGGACAACTAACGACAAACTTGCGGAGTGGCTGGAAGAGAATCCCCGCGAAGCATCTCAGATAGTCCAAAAAGCGATCGTCGCGGCAAGAGCCAGAGTTGCCGCCCGCCAGGCCAGGGATTTGACAAGGCGCAAATCGGCTCTCGAGGGAGCTGGGTTGCCAGGGAAGCTCGTTGACTGTTCATCCAAGGATCCTCGCGAATCGGAGATTTTCATCGTGGAAGGAAACTCTGCCGGGGGTTCGGCAAAAGATGCCAGGGACCCAAGAACCCAGGCGATACTTCCAATTCGCGGCAAGATCCTCAATGTCGAGCGCGCTCGAGTCGACAAGATGTTGAAGAACACGGAAATCCAGGCCCTGATTTCAGCAATAGGGGCGGGTTTGGCGGACGATTTTGATCTGACTAAGATTCGCTATCATAAAATCATCATTCTGGCAGATGCCGATGTTGATGGATCCCACATTCGCACTCTTCTTCTGACATTTTTCTTCCGCCAAATGAAGCCGCTTGTGGAGGGAGGATTTGTGTATGTCGCTCAGCCGCCGCTTTTTTCCACCCTTGTAGGGAAAGAAAAAGTGTATCTCAAAGACGAGAACGCCAAAGCCGCCTTTCTAGCGGAACATCCAAACCATAGAGCCGAGTTTCAACGTCTGAAAGGGCTTGGTGAAATGGACTTCGACGAGCTCAGAGATACGACGATGGATGTATCGAAGCGATCGCTGCTGCAAATCAGCGTCGATCAAGCGGCTCTCGCCGATGACGTATGTTCAGTCCTGATGGGGGAGGATGTAGAGTCCCGGAGGCGTTTTATCCAGACCAACGCGAAAGACGTACGATTCCTAGATATTTAACTCGCAATAAAGAGGAAACGAATTGAGCCCTGATAACAGAAATGATCCCAACGGGCTATTTGTTGGGGTAATCGAACCAATTGAAATACAAGAGGAAATGGAGCGCTCTTTCTTGGAGTACTCCATGTCGGTGATCGTCTCCAGAGCTCTTCCGGATGCCCGTGACGGACTAAAGCCCGTCCACAGGCGGATTCTGTACTCGATGTTCTCGGAAGGCATGAGGCCAGACCGGCCACACGTCAAGTGTTCCAAAGTAGTCGGCGACGTAATGGGAAAGTTCCACCCGCACGGCGATTCGGCGATTTACGACGCGCTCGCCCGAATGGTGCAGGACTTTTCGCTTAGGCACCCCCTGATTGACGGCCATGGAAACTTCGGCTCGCCGGATCCGGACACCGGTCCAGCGGCTTCGAGATACACGGAATGCCGGCTGGCGCCGATAAGCCTTCAGCTGATGGCTGGCATTGATGAAGGCACGGTTGATTTTGTTGCCAACTACGACGGTTCTGAACAAGAGCCGGAAGTGCTTCCATCGAGATTTCCAAACCTCCTGGTGAACGGCTCGCAAGGAATAGCCGTTGGCATGGCGACAAATATCCCGCCCCACAACCTCGCTGAAGTCATAGATGCGACGATCCATTTGATCGACAATCCAACGGCCACGCCAGATGAGCTGATGGCATTTGTTCACGGCCCGGATTTTCCAACCGGCGGTCAGATATTTGGACGGCAGGGAATCCACGACGCCTATCGGACGGGCCGAGGGTCAATCAGAACTCGGGCAGTGGCCAATATCGAGGCCACCAAAACCGGCGGCCACCGAATAGTGGTAACCGAGATTCCATATCAGACCTCTGTGGAACAGATCGAACGCAAGATTGCCGAACTTGTGAACTCCAAGGATCTTGACGGAATCAGGGAGACTCAAAACGACTCAGCTGGCCGAGTCAACAAGCTTGTCATCGACCTGAAGCGTGATGCCAATCCCAACGTTGTACTGAACAATCTCTTCAAATACACGCCGATGCAAGGATCGTTCGCAGTCAACATGCTCGCGCTGGTCGACGGGATCCCGCGAACCCTCAATCTTTCGCAGGCACTCACGGCGTATGTAATTCATCAGGTGGAAGTAGTTACCCGCCGGACTCAGACGCGGCTGCGCAAAGCTAGGGAACGTGCGCACATAGTTGAGGGCCTTCTCCGTTGTATAGATCAACTGGATGCCGTGATTGCTTTGATCAGAGGATCAGATGATCGAGCGGCAGCGCGAAGCGGCCTAATGGCCGCGCCATTTCTGTTTTCTGAAATCCAGGCCAACCATATCCTCGATATGACCCTTGGGCGTTTGACCAGGCTTGGACGATCCGAACTCGAGAATGAAATGGCTGCCCTTTTGGTGACAATTGCCGAACTTGAAGCCATTCTCGGGGATCCTGCGAGGCTCCATGAAGTCATCAAGACTGAATTGAGAGCCATCAAGGAGGAATTCGCCGAGCCGAGACGTACGGAGGTCACCAACGATATTGGTGAAATCGGCCTCGAGGATTTGATTGAAGATGAGCCGATGGTTGTGATGATGACCAGGTCTGGTTATATCAAAGCCATGTCCTCGGACGCTTTTAGAACCCAAGGCCGCGGCGGCAAGGGAGTGAAGGGCGCCAAAGTCAAAGAGGAAGATCTGGTGACCCAGGTTATAAATACGATGACTCACTCGTATCTTCTGTTCTTTTCCAACTTGGGGAAGGTATACCGTCTCAAGGTTCATGAAATCCCAGTCAAAGATCGAATAGCGCGAGGAACGGCGATTGTAAACCTGTTGCCACTCTCGCCGGGTGAAACAATTGCAACCGTGCTCGACACGAGGTCGTACGACGACGAGACCTTTCTGGTATTCGTCACCAAGGCTGGGTTGGTCAAGAAAACGGTGTTTTCGGAGTATGACAAATCCCGCCGCGATGGTTTCATTGCGCTTTCCCTGAGAGATGGCGATGAATTGGTGAGGGTCATCGTTGCCCCCAAGGTTGTCGATCTGCTGATGTTTTCAAGGATGGGTTCAGCAATTCGTTTTTCACTCGAGGAGGTTAGGTCAGTAGGCCGAGACGCATCGGGTGTCCGGGGAATGAAGCTGAGGTTTAGAGACGAAGTTGTCGATTGTCTGGTTGCACAAGACGACCTCCAGGTATTGCTTGTAACGGAGGGCGGATATGGCAAGAGGACCAAGGTAAACCTATTTACAGCGCAGAGCAGGGGCGGCCAGGGGGTCAGGGCCATTCGATTGACGCAGGCAAAAGGCGAGCTTATTTCTGCGTTTACCGTTTCTGAAGATGACGAAGTTCTCTTGGTATCGTCGTCTGGGATAACAATACGAACGAATGTGCACGAGGTTGCACTACAGGGAAGGGATGCCACGGGAGTTCACATCATCAATCTTGCGGCTGGCGAGACAGTAGCTTCGGTTGCACCAGTGCTTACTGGAGTTGATATTGACGAGTGACATACCTCTGGTTATGAATCATTGGCTATGATTTCCGAAAGTCATTAATTTGACGAGAGGCGATGTGCTCGCTTGAAATGGGGGCAAATCGGCTGACAGAAAGGTTTAGCTGGATTTATATGGGCGCTTCATCAGCTGGAAGGACGATTGGAAGAAGGCCATCTCGGAATGGTTCGGCTTTCCGATCCGGGGTACGAAAAAAAGCTTTGGGGAAAACGGTAAGTGGCAGATCCGTGAGAGGGGTCCAGAGACGGAAGGTTCTCGCTGTTTCTGCGGTATCTCTTGCCAAGGTGGCATTTTTGTTCTATATAGCGTTACTGATTGTGCTTCTTATAGCGGGGGCAGTGATGTGGAACTTTGCTGCGTCTGCTGGCCTGATAATTAAGTTGAATAATTTCATTGACCAACTGATCGGGTCCAGTACCTATCACGTGTCTGGGACGAGCATCCTTATTCTTCTAGGTGCTTTCGGTGTCGTCTGGGCGCTTATTGCGACGATTTTGACTTTTATTGGCGCAATGCTTTTTAATCTTGCTTCAGAATACATCGGAGGTATCTCTGTCCTCGTTGGTTTAGATGACACGAATCTCTAGAATCGTCATCTAGTCTGTCTAGGGCGATTGGGGCTATAGCTCAGCCGGTTAGAGCGCAGCACTGATAATGCTGAGGTCGCTGGTTCGATTCCAGCTAGCCCCACCAGTCGAAAGTCTGGGGATGTAGCTCAGCTGGTAGAGCACCTGCTTTGCACGCAGGGGGTCAGGGGTTCGAGTCCCCTCATCTCCACCAAACTGGTCAAGCGCGAACCTTGGATATCCTCAAGGTATTCGCAGCTCTCACTTTCCGCCCACTCGGACCTGACCAGCCCTTCTTCAACTAGCGTTGTCACCGGATATTGAGCCTGTCTAAAAGGAGGCACCCATCCGGTGGCGGCGAGC
>DAHVKW010000124.1 GCA_027320695.1 Actinomycetota bacterium
TCGCTGGTCCTCGGGCATTGAAAAAAGCATAGCTGTATCTATATAAATATCGGTCAATAATCCTTTGAACCGCTAATCGGCTTTGCTGCGCCGGCACGAGCCGACGCGTCGCACCCGACTGGATTGGCACAGCTTTTAATGTCAAGGATAGGACTGGCAAATGAGTGCGGATTTTTTTGATGAGCAACTGTGTCATGCGGGAGCGTCTAGGATCTCTCTTGGTGTTCGGGCACTTCAGATTGCACATTGATCGGGCTGGACAGCTAAATCCCGATCCGTGTCCATCAATGTCAAGGTAGAGTTGAGTTGGGCTGATTATAGAGATATGGGAACAGCTTTGAAACTCAAACTTATACACAGCGGGAAAGTCAGAGATCTTTATGTGCTTGGCGATCCCGAGGAAAAACTCCTTCTCATGGTGGCCTCAGACCGGGTTTCCGCTTTCGATGTAGTCATGGCAGAGGAAATAAGGGACAAGGGAAAAGTTCTCACGGCAATGGCCGAGTTCTGGTTCGATTATCTCGGCGACCGTATTCCAAACCACATTGTCGCAGCCAATCCCACGCTCAAAGATCTCGGCGAGGAACTTCCCGATGAGTTTCAGGGTAGGGCGATGCTGGTAAGAGAGGCGGAGATGCTGCCTATTGAATGCATTGTACGCGGCTATCTCGCTGGATCTGCCCTGAAGGAATATCAAAAGTCTCAGACCGTGCACGGCCAAAAGATTCCGCACGGGATGACGGGCGGAATGAGATTTCCAGAGCCCCTTTTTACGCCTTCGACAAAGGCTGAGAGCGGGCATGACGTCAATATTTCCTTTGACGCGGCTGCTCGGATAGTTGGCGCCGAGACGGCAGCCAAAGTCCGTGACATGTCGATTCAGATCTATGATATTGGCGCCCGCAAGGCTGAGGAGGCTGGCGTAATTATTGCCGACACAAAGTTCGAGTTTGGAATCATCGATGGCGAAGTCGCGCTCTGCGACGAGGTTTTGACTCCAGATTCATCGCGGATCTGGGAAGCCAGCGAATTGCTGGCCGGTGGAGAGCCCACTGCTTATGACAAGCAGCCGCTAAGGGATTGGTTGGAATCGGTGGGCTGGAACAAGATGCCGCCTCCGCCGAGTTTGCCGGTTGCTGTCCAGGAATCTTTGAGAAACAGATATATTGCCGTATATGAGCGGATTAGCGGGAGAGAGTTTTTAAGTTAGCACTCGACATGTAACTTGCGTTACCGAGTACAAATGAATGGGAAGTCCATGAGATTTCAAGCAAAGGTTCAAGTTTGGTTGCGTTCCGGTATTGCGGACCCCGAGGGAAACACTGTTTCCGAGGCTATTAACGCACTCGGATATCCGGGAATTGACGACGTGCGAATGGGCAAGATCATTTCTATGAACGTGGAGGCAGACTCGAAGGAAAGCGCGGAAAGGAGAGTTTCGGAAATTGCAACGTCCCTGCTTTCCAACCCCGTGCTTGAGAACGCGGAAATTCAAATTAATGAGGCGTAAGTGACGGCAAAAAGCGTTGGTATCGTGGTTTTTCCGGGTTCGAACTGTGAGTATGATGTCGCCGCCGTGCTCGAGGCAATTGGCGTGAAAACGCAATTCATATGGCACGGGCAACGCGACCTGGAGGGCGTCTCCGGATTAATCCTCCCCGGCGGATTTGCCCATGGAGACTACCTTAGGCCGGGCGCGATAGCCAGGTTTTCGCCAGTTATGTCTTCAGTCGTGGAATTCGCCAACAGCGGCAGGCCTGTGCTTGGAATTTGCAACGGGTTCCAGGTCTTGACTGAAGCCGGCCTACTGGCGGGCGCCCTTCAAAAGAATGCGCTCCTGAAGTTCCTGTGCGAGGAGGTGGAACTTGAAGTGGCATCTGCGAGATCTTCGTCGACCTCGCTTGCCGAAACCGGCCAAAGACTGCGCTTGCCGATCAATCATTTTGAAGGCAACTATACATGCGATGCCGATACGCTGAATGAGCTTGAATCAAATGATCAGGTGGTCCTGAGGTATGTAGAAAATCCAAACGGATCAATGAATTCAATAGCCGGCATTTGTTCAAAAGAAAGAAATGTCGTTGGAATGATGCCGCATCCCGAGCGCGCTTGTGATGACTTATTGGGGTCAGTAGATGGTCTTCAAATTTTTAAGTCGTTCGCTTCGAATCTTTAGAAGAAGCCGTTTTTTCCGGCTGGAGATACAGATAGAAGCCAGTTCGCTACTTCGGGATTTGTGGCTTGCGTTCGAGCTTGCCTATCGGAAAAATTCCAGCTTTAGCAAGCACATCCGGGGCGACGCCCAATTCCTTCCAGGCTGGAAATGAAATGCCCTTTCGCTTGGAATAATCCATGGCCACCTTGATGAACTGAACCTCCAGATCGCCTATATCCGGGCCATTTTTAATCCGTTCAAGCTCCTGGGTTAGTTCGAGTTTCTTTTGCGTCAAATTGAGGCGATTTAGAGGATGCGTCGCTTTGATGCTGGCGTCAATTGCGTTGAGTTGCTTAGTAATTGATTCGATAGTTCTCTTGCGTCCCCGCTTAGGTTTAGAAAGCTCGATAGCCTCGAGATATTTCCGGACAACCTTGCTTTGTTCTCGTCCGTGCGAAAGAGATTCCTTTTGTTCAGGTGAGAAAGGCTGCCGTTTTCGAGAAGGATTTGTGGCCATGTATTAAGTAGTACCACTTAACCAACTATCTAGATAAATCAGGCCGATATCAATTGGCGCAATACGGTGAATTCGCTTAATGGATTCGGTCTAAATTCGCGAAAGTGAAATGAGTTGACTCGAGGAATCGCCTGAACCTCGCTCTTACGTTGACGGGCAATTAAATGCTAGCTGACACCCGCAATGTTGGAGAAGATGGAGAATTACCTCTAGTTTGTAGGCATGGAAATGTCGCTGCACCGCTCGCTGGGATTGACCGATTCTGAGTATGAGATGATAATTGAAGTCCTGGGTCGATCTCCCAATCATCTTGAGCTTGCTATGTACTCGGTGATGTGGAGCGAGCATTGCTCATACAAATCTTCCAGGATACATTTGGGTCGATTGCCGTCAAAGGGAGACAACGTGCTTGTTGGCCCGGGCGAGAATGCGGGCGTTATCGATATTGGTGACGGCATCGCCGTGGCCGTCCGGATGGAGAGCCACAACCATCCCTCGGCTATTGAGCCCTATCAGGGCGCGGCTACCGGAGTGGGCGGCATTTTGAGGGATATTTTCACCATGGGAGCACGTCCTATAGCCTTGCTCGATTCGCTTCGAATGGGTCCCATTGACGATGCAAAGAATCGCTGGATATTTTCAGGAGTCGTGAGCGGAATCTCCGGATATGGCAATGCGGTCGGCGTGCCAACTGTCGGCGGCGAAATTGTTTTCGACAAGACTTTTAGCTCAAATCCGTTGGTAAATGTCGCGGCCATCGGAATCCTTCCCAAAGACCGGTTGGTCCTGGCCAAGGCTTCCGGGGTCGGGAATCTTGCGGTTCTCTTAGGTTCGTCCACCGGGAGGGATGGGATCGGAGGGGTTTCGGTCCTGGCTTCCAGCGGCTTTGACGATTCCAGTGCGGGAAAGAGGCCCAGCGTGCAGGTGGGGGACCCTTTCGAGGAAAAGCGTCTGATAGAGGCATGCCTTGAACTGCTTGATTTGAAAGTTGTCGTCGGGATTCAGGATCTCGGCGGTGCGGGCATCAGCTGCGCCACTTCAGAAACGGCGGCAAACGCAGGGATGGGAATGGACGTCTACGTCTCGAAAATTCCGGTTCGTGAATCGGATATGGAGCCTTTCGAGATTATGACCTCCGAAAGCCAGGAGCGGATGCTCGCCATTGTGAGCCCGGCGTCTTTGCAGAAGGTTCTCACAGTTGCCAAGAAATGGGAGATTTCGGCCTCCGTGGTCGGCATTGTTACGGATCCGGTTGTATTGCCATCAGGAAAATCAGTAGGGATGCTGCGGGTTTACGATAAGCCAAGCGGCGAGCTGCTGGCCGAGGTGCCCGCAGCGTCATTGGCTGACGAAGCTCCCAAGTACCACAGGGAGATGAGCGAGCCGCCGGATTTGCAAGCGCGGTGGTCACTGGAGGCGGGATCAGGGGCGGACAGTTCCAACCTTGGAAACGATCTGAAGAGCATGCTTTTCGATCCGCGCTGGATCTATTCCCAATATGACCATCAGCTGTTTTTGAATACAGTGGTGAAGCCTGGTCAGGATGCCACGCTTCTCAAAGCTGCCGGGCCCGGTGTTGGTTTTACCGGTAAAGGTATTGGAGTCTCCGCCGATGGGAATTCGCGGTGGTGTTCGGTTGATCCAAAGGGCGGGGCGGCAATGGTTGTTGCCGAATCCGCACTGAACGTTGCTCTTGTTGGGGCAGATCCGGCGTGTCTCGTCGACTGCCTGAACTTCGGCAATCCCGAGCATCCGGTGGTCATGTGGCAGCTTTCTGAGGCCATCGACGGCATAGCACAGGCCTGCCGGGCGCTTGAGATACCGGTGGTTGGTGGAAACGTCTCTTTTTACAACGAGGTAAACGGCAGCGACATCGATCCTGCTCCGGTCGTGACGACCTTGGGGGTTGTTCCCACCCTTACTAGGAGACCTCCTGGTATCGGATTTGTCAAGCCGGCAAGCCTTGTCCTAATTGGAGACACCCAGCGCAATCTGGCCGGATCACGTT
>DAHVKW010000125.1 GCA_027320695.1 Actinomycetota bacterium
TAGGCACGCCACCTTCCTGGTTACCCCGTTGTAGGAATTGAACCGCTCCAACTTGAAAACAGGGGTCTGCCTTCGCCTGGCATCAGCTCAGGTACGCGCGGCTGGCCAGGAGAACTGACCCAGGCCAAACCTTCAAGAGGAAGAAGGCGCCGAAGACGCTATCGACTCTTCAGAGCCTGATCCTGGTGGCGAAAATCGGGCACACTTTGAAACTGGAGAGCGGCAACACAATCATGCGCAGGAGTGCAAACTTCTCCTGAAGCGGGAAACGCCGCTATCTAGAGCGGCAAAATAGGCCTCCGCGCTAAGGAGAGCCCTGCACTCCCAAACCTCCGGACCAGGCACCTGCTCGTTTCCCATATCTAAATTGTCCTGCCTAGAAGGTCAGGAAAGCCAGGGTCAAACAGCCTCGTGCAACGCTCTAAGCGCCAGCGATGCAAGAGTGATGCGGTCATTCGAATACCTAACAGCTTCATCTATGAGCCTGTTGGCCTGCGCCACAGCTCCCGATCGCGCAATCTGCCAGCTCTGGATTGCATCTTTAGGGCCAGCTGACGAATTAGCAGCCATGGCCGAACTGGCTATCCTCACCCGCCAGCGGGCAAGGTCGTCGCGCAGTCCGCGAATCTGCCATGACATCCAGCGCCCATTTGCCGGGGCATCATCCAGAAGATGTTTAAGTGCAGCAGTATGTACCGCTTGATCAATCTCCTCGAAAGCGACGCTTGCCTCGTCGACGGACCTTCCCGTATCGCGGCTCACCTCCAAGGCCTCGACTAGCCGGGGAAGCTTGGATAGATTCGCCAGCTTGGCGGAAACTTCGGGGCCAAAACGAGCGTCACCCAACAAACCTGACACGCTTGGCTCTACTTCCAGGCTCGACCGACTACCGAAACTCGACATGGATGCAATCGGTGCCGTGTCACGCGAAATGACTTCGGCGGGCGCCACAGCCTCGCCACGGCAAAGATAGATTCTGGCCAACTCGTCGACAGCCTTCGCGACAGCCTCGCTGAACCTGAGTTTTGTCTCATGTCCAAATGCCGGATCCTGATTCTCAGCCAAAAGCCAGAGCCCCGGAGCATCCAGTACCTTGCAACTCGCCCAGAATGCGCCCCCCACCTCAGCCAAGGTGCAGTTGAACTCCGCTGCGGTCTCTCGTGCCCAGACTATGCCCATGCGATCAACTATCTCGCTCGCAAGACTGGTCGCAATAAGTTGGCGATACAGCGCATGCCTCGTAATCAGGGCAGAAAAACGTTGAGTAACGGAATTTGGAAAATAGGCGCAAGCCAGGTCTACCAAAGTTGGGTCATCTACAAGCGGCTTGTCTGCTAAGGCCGCCTTTAGATCCAGCTTGGAATAGGACAGGAGAATTGCTAGCTCGGGACGGACTAGCCCTGCTCCGTGCTCCCTTCGCCTAGCGAACTCCTCGACGCTGGGAAGCGACTCGCCATCTCTATCCAAATGATTCGAGCTCGCTAGACCGTCAATAAGGGCCTCAAATGCATCGAGTTCCCTGACGCTTGCCGGCACGGCGTTGGTAATCGCGCTGAGACTGAGGTCGACTTGTCTCAAAACTCCCGCAGCAACCTCATCCGAAGCTTCAGCCAGGATCGAGTTCCGGTCCGCCTGGTCCAGCAACTTCTCCTTGATGGCGAGATCAAGGAGAATCTTTAGGTTGACCTCCCGGTCTGATATGGCTACGCCTGCAGCATTGTCGATGAAATCCGTGTTGATGCGGCCACCGCGGCGGGCATACCGCATTCTGGCTCTTTGAGTGGCAGCGAGATTTGCACCTTCGGCTACCACTCGGGCTCGCACCTTGTCTGCGGTTATTCTGACCGAATTGTTAGCTGGATCGCCTATATCTGCATCTGACTCGTCCCGATCCTTCAAATAGGTGCCGATACCACCAAACCAGATCAGGTCGACCGGAGCCTGTAAGATCGCGGAAATCAGCTCTGGCGGGCTCAGCGACTCTGCCGACAGTCCTAGCAAAGCTTTCGTCCGAGAATGAAGAGGGATCTCTTTGGAGTCGCGGGACCACACCCCGCCTCCCGGTGAAAGGATTTTGGGATCATAGTCCTTCCACGACGATCTCTCAAGCGCGGCCAAACGTTGCCTCTCACCAAATGAGACAAGGGGATCAGGATCCGGATCGATGAATATATGACGGTGGTCAAACGCTGCGACCAACGCTATGGACTGACTCTGCAGCATGCCATTGCCGAAAACATCCCCCGACATGTCGCCGACGCCGACAACCTTTATCGTGTCGCTCTGAATATTCATTTCCAATTGTTCAAAATGGCGCCGGACCGCGATCCAGGCTCCGCGGGCGGTAATACGCATTGCCTTATGGTCATATCCATGAGTGCCCCCAGAAGCAAATGCATCTCCTAGCCAGAAGTTTTTGGCGATGCTGATGGCATTGGCGACATCAGAAAAGCTGGAGGTGCCTTTATCCGCCGCTACCACTAAATAGTGGTCGTCCCCGTCGAACGCCACCACCCCCTCGGGGGTGACAACCTGACCATCCACAAGGTTATCCGTAACATCGAGCAACGAACTTATGAATTTCTGATATGCATGCAGCACCTCATCCGGCTGCGGATTGACGCTCTGGCGAATAACAAAGGCGCCTTTGGCACCGGTTGGCACAATGACAGCATTCTTTTTGATTTGGGCCTGAGCCAGGCCAAGGACCTCCGTTCGAAAGTCGGCAATCCTTTCGCTCCAGCGAATACCTCCACGCGCGACTAACCCGGCGCGTAGGTGAACCGCTTCCATCCCGGGGCTGTAGACAAAAGTCTCAAGGAGGGGATGCGACAAGATCTCGCCCGACAACTTAGAAGCGGCCAACTTGACGACCAGAGTTGGCAGTGCCTTGCCGCTTGAGTCGCGAAGGAAATAATTTGTTCGCACGGTTGCGTCGATTAGCTCTAGGTAGCCGCGCAATATCTGGTCGTGGTCGAAATCAGATACCAAACTCAGCTCATAAATTACCTGTTTCCCGCAGCCGGCCATGATTTCGTCTCGGGAAGAGACAGCCGGATCGAATTTCCCCTCGAAACAGGCCACCAGCGCAGCTGCGGCTGAAGGGAAGGCAAACAGAGCTTCATCAAGTTCTTCACGGGTATATTGCGCACTGATCTGATGCCGATACTGTCGATAGGCGCGCAGAAGCTCAACTTGTTCCCACCGAAGTCCGGCACTCAGCACCAGTCGGTTTAGCAAGTCGACCTCGCAACAGCTCCTATCGACGGCATTTATTGCATCGATCAGTCTCTGGCTGTCGGCCTCAGATTCCAACGAAATATCCAGGTGTGCCGTGTCAGCCCATCGCAATCTGATGTCATCAAGGTAAACCGGAGAATCGTGCTGCCCAACCGCCGGGAACAGTGTGGGTTGGACTTCCACCACTTTAAAGCCAAAACTCTCGAAGACCGGTACCATCTCACTCAGCTCGACGCTGGAAAACCCATATCGCCGAAGTTGAAAATGTCCCAGGTCATCCAGGGCTGGCGACGGCACCGCTAAGGTGTAAGTCCCACCAAAAATAGAGCTGTCACGAACTACACTTCCAGCCTCACTTACCCCTTCATTGGCCAACCTCTGTGACGGCTCGCCTTGGTGCCTGAGCTCCAACTCAGCGATATGCAGAGCGTCGAACCCAGCGCTGACAATTGAATTGCGTTCGAAATAGCCAGATGGCATGCGGTTGCCAAAGCGCCCTGCGGCAATGTAACCGTCAGGCCCTCCGAGAATCTCGGATATTGCCTCGATCCATTTCGGATCTATGCCATGATTGTTCTGCTCCACCTTTGAAACCAGCTCCTAGCTCTCCAACAAGCAAATATTAGCTGCTTGCTGGCCACGACGAATAGGAAAACTCATTGAACTTCGTCCACTTGGGTTACTCGCTGCTCGTTGAGTGGAACCTGGCTTCTCCCGCGATCCTATGAACAAACAAATGGTGCCGGATTGCGAAAGACCACAGATTACACAATTAACGCCGGAATCTTTACTCCTCCCGGCAATTGATCAAAAGCGCAAATAATGAATTTTAACAGGATGCGATTACCACTCATGAAAGGCTCGCCTAAACGAAGCATCGCTTTTGACATCAATACGCCAATCTGTGAAATCAGTAGTCTTGAGGGATAAGGGCCCTTAACCCAAAGCTAAAGAAACGCCCTATAGAAAGGTTAGACTATCGACTCACCGCCATCTACGAAGAAGATCTGCCCCGTAACGTGCCTTGCACCGGGTGATAGGAGGTAAACCACCGCATCCGCAATGTCCTCTGGCTCGGCATATCGCCGAAGAGGGATTCCGACCCTGAATTCAGGTAGGGAACCATATAACTTACGACTCACCACGTCTTCTCCATCTTGGGCTCGAGATAGCTTCATCATCGCGGTATTGACCACTCCTGGGCACACTGTATTGACCCGAATACCTTTCTCCGCAAGTTCAAGAGCTAGCACACGAGTCAGCTGAATTACGCCAGCCTTGCTAACCGAATAGGCGCTCTGGCCGACTCGCGGTGCATGCCCTGAAAGTGACCCTATTGTCACTATTGCACCAGACCCGGCAGCAACCATCTGTCGTGCAGCTGCCCTAAGACTGACGAACATTCCGCGAAGGT
>DAHVKW010000126.1 GCA_027320695.1 Actinomycetota bacterium
CGCACCTGTCCGGCCTCATGGGGGCGACCGTAAAGGTCACACTTGAGATCGAGGCGGCGATCCCGGGTGGGGTACCGGCGCACGTTGTACGGACCGTTACGGAAAACAGCCGAACCCTCAAATTCACAAGCCAAGGTTTTGAGAGTGAGTAGCCCGCCTCGCGCCTTGATGCGGTCAGCATAACAACAAGAGCAAGAGCTGACCTATGAGAAGCGGAAGCTGGGGTGACATGGCTCCGAATCGGAGACAGGTTGAATCATAAACAACCCGGGAACACCGAATATTAGGGGCTGATTTGGAGGCAGGAATGCCACTGGGGTAAGCAGATGCAAAGCACAATGCAGCTTCCCAAGGAGTTGGAGTTCCCGGCCTTGCTGTCGCGCTCTCTGGGCCCGACAGAGGTAAATGTCCATACTCGGTTCTCAGGCAGCCTTCGCGCCGCCGCTAACATCCGATAATCGGCCAAAGCCGCCACCGATCCCGCGACTCCAGAACGTCTGCAGTGTGCTGCAGATGACATACCAGAATCTGCACGCGTTTTTGCGGAGGTCTGTTGGAATCACGGGCGGTGCACCGTAAGCGCAAAATCTACAACCGATCCCCATATTCTTTGACGGCGATCGCGAGCGCCGAATCGAGCCATCGCGAAAACGCCGCCTCTATATCGCCGATAGCTGTCTTGTAGGTGAACACGAGCGGCTCTAGAGAACAGACAAAGAAATTTTCCAACACCAATTGCCTGTCCTCAGAGTCCTCGAACGACTCCAATTTCGCGAATGCGGTTGCTTCCATGATGCCGGACAGCTCACGCCCGACGTGATGAAATGATATAACGAATACCAATCGCTCTCGCTCGGCACGAATTGTTGCCTTTAGGAAATAGTGATCCTCCGTAAAATTCGCAAACTTATTGCCCTCTTTGGCCGATGCGACCACCTCGTTCCTGTACCAGTGCGCATTTTTGTAATCCGGACCACCATCGATGACGCGAATCTCGGGCTCGGCAACCTCCGACACGGCTGCACCCAACTGATCAAAGACAACCCCGACAGCAGTATGCGCTTGCAACCGAAGTTCCCGCGCGACGGAATTCGCCCGGCGAAGCTCCGCATTGCGCTCCAAGCGTCGCTTACCAAACTTGTCTGCAAGTCCGGCAATAACTGCGGATGTAATATTGCGTTGCTGAGAGACCTCCTTGTCGACATCGACACTTAGTGCCTGGAGGATTGCAGAGCGTTCGAGGCGGGCAAATAGCGAGGCCAACGGGGCAAGGTCATTTGCGTCAGCAAGCTCCAGCGATGTGATGTACGCGGCTCGGAGGTCCCGATCTAAAACCAGTGATAACAGTCTGGCGCGAAGTAAGATTAATGTCGTAAGCGCCCTTGCCAAGCGCCCATTCCCATCTTGGTATGGATGAATTTGGGTGAATCTATGATGAAACCAAGCACCTACAATGATCGGGTCGTCTTGCTCGTAGCTTGGAAGCCAAGAGAGTAGGTTATCAATCTCGGAATCAACGTGAACAGGAGGACAGTATTCGTGGATGGAACCATCGTCGCGGCGAGGGTTATTGGGGTGCTCCTTGAATTTTCCTTTCAGTAAAGGAATCTCGCGGCGATTACCAAATTGATCGATTGCTGTTGTCGTATCTTGATGTCGTGTTAGGATCGAGTGCAGTTCGTGAATGACCCCCTTCGTAAGCATACGGTTGCGTGAGACGCAATCCATAACGACTTGAATTGCTGCCTCTTGATCTCGAAGGATATCGATTAGACGCGATGGCTCAATGTCAGTACTCGATCTAGATACTATGTCCTCGTGAAAACCTGCTACGACGAGAGCTTCTGTAGTGCCTCAATCAAGGTCGTAGAGCCGTTCGAGAATGCCAGTCTCGATGCTCAATCGCCGCACTAGTCGTTGATTAAATTCTCGGAGACTGCCTTCGCTAGACACACTAAGGCGAGCCTTAGAGGTCTGCCATGATTCGTAAAGTGGTCTCATTGCCGCCAAGTCGATTGCACGATCCCTGTCGGATAGCGGCTCAATGGGTTTCCACGTGAAATCAGTCATATCTAACCCCCCGGACCAAAAAAGTGAAGCGTGACGAATTGAGATAGCGTCTCCCAAACGTGCTAAGCCAGGGGCTCGTCATTTGTGCCCGGCAAGCGCCCCGCGATACTTTTCATAGAGCCTGACCCCCACCGATACGCCTACGCAGGATTTGCAGTTTTGTGATGCTGGATCGCCTCGGCAATATTTGTCAGAAGCGGACGGAAGCCGGTGAAGTCGATCGTGTCCGCCTTCGGCAGAACGACCCTATGCGCGAAGACTTTTTTGCCGTAGTGCCTATCAGCGGCGAAGTTGTTTCCGGCACTAAATGTCTTGCCATCGATAACCGTCGCTTTGATCGCGTCGCCGAAACAATCCTCGATCTTAGAAGTCCCTTCACTGGGCGGAATCGGAGTAGGCACGGCGTACATGTTCTTGATAACGTGAACGAAAGGCTCAGTGCCCGCTGGTTGTAGCTTTGAGATTTGCTTTATAGCACCCCGAATGCTCTTCGCTCCGTCATCGTTGTCGTAGACGATGATCACCGGATGCGCCGGTCCTGGTGCCGTGAAGTGGCTGATCTCTTTCCTGTACGTCGCCATAAACTTGGAGAGAACGCCACTGCCTCCTCCCCCCAGACCGAGCAGGCGGGCGGTACTCGATTCCGGATACTTGTAAAGCCGTACCCTCAGAACGACCTTCTCGTCCTTCGTCACCTCTGCCAGATCAGGGAACTCCGCAGCCAAACTCCGGATCGCGTGCGTTAGATACACATTATCTGTGGGTCCCTCGCAGAGGATTACCGGCATTTGAGATGCGTAAAAGATGCTGTAAACCAGGAACTGGCGATAAATCAGTTCCGTTGAGGAGAATTCGGTTTTTTTGTCGTCCGTATAGAGGCCGTTGTAGACGTCGATACTATCGATGAATCCGAGCATCCCGTGAAGTTCGTTCAGCATGCCGGGGCGCTTCTCGATCCGAACCTCGCCATCCTTGTGGACAGCGCCGTCAATCTCGAAACTGCCCGTCGTGACAAGCTTGTTGACCATCGCTCGTACGTTGTGACGATACTCCGATCGGACATTAATCTTCTGGTTGACCACCAGGCCGGTCACCTTCTGACGCGACGTCCGGTACATCATATGTGTTTTGTTGGCGTTAATGCTGAACCCTGCACGTTCGATCGTGTGGCGCAGCACATTTCCTGGCAGCCAAAGGTGCAAATCTGGCCCCTCATCGCCAGCCGGCCGAGCGATTTCTGGCGGGAACTGCTTCTTGTTAGTCGAGAACGTCAGGTCGTCAGCATATCGTGAATAAGTGCAGCCAGCGCTTTGCGCGAGCTTCGCGAGGCGCATATCCAGCAGGTGAGCCACCAGATTGGAAATGACCGGAGAACAAGGGCTCCCTTGCGGCAGAGAATTGGCGTGGCAGGCGATCTGCGCCAACACGGTGGCGACGTCTTCGTGTAATTCAAAATCTCGGTTCTTAATGAAGAACCCGCGAACCCTTCCGAAGTTAATCGACGGAAAGAAGTCCACCAGATCGATACTGAAAACCCATCGCCTATTGCGGTGTTGTCTTGCATTCGTGATGATCGACCGCTTGCGCTTGAATCCATGTGCGGCCCGGTCTTTGAGTTGCCTCATACCGTTAATCTCGTCGAGGGAATCCTGCAACAAGTCGGCGAGTTTCCGCTGCAAACCCTTCAGCCGGTCAACCGGCGCCCTTATAGTGCGTTGCCTGCCGTTCCTCTTGGGAATCTCAAAGGTGGTGTACTTCTGAGCTGCTGGCAGCTTGTACAGAATGTATGAGACAGCCTTCGGCTTGTAGCCGAGCAAGTGGGCGACGTCGTTCAACGACGCAGCTGCCTTCAGTTTTGCAAGTCTGGACATCCGTAAGGCGGGGAGGATGACCCACCGGCACTCCTACGCGATAGACATGATGCGCTGGGCCATCGCGCATACTCGCGCAAGTCCAGCATAGTTCCTCACATTTGTTTCAAATGCCACGAAACATGGCACAAGATCTGCCGGTGAGTCCTGTTAAGTTTACCATAAGTCGCGATCTACGCCTAGTTCAGACAAACGTTTCTGTTGGGGATGTAGGGTCAGTTTCGGGGCGCACCTTTGTCGATGACCGATATGGAGTTGGTGCCATCCTCTTCTTGCGGCGGCAATCTGCCAAAAATCAGACATTCATTTGTGCCGACGCCACCGGCGGCTGTGGCCGAGAACCGGCCTTTGGTGACCATCCCCCGATGGTTCATTCCTGGCTGCGATCTTCCATGGCGTTGAATTTCTTCTCGACCTTGATATTTAAAGACACAAAATATGAACGGAGCCTCCCGCTAGTAACGACCAAAACGGCCTATCCCAGCATCCCCACCAAATCCTCTGCTCTTAAGTGCGTATACCGCTTCAGCATCTGCAAGGTCTTATGCCCTGTAATGGCGGCCACCTGCATAGGGTTCAACCCTTTCTCAAACAGCCGGGAGGTCGCCTCATGCCGCAGGTCGTGGAAGGTCAGGCCCTCAATGTCGGCGG
>DAHVKW010000127.1 GCA_027320695.1 Actinomycetota bacterium
TGAATAACGCCGTATCAGCATTCCGAGCAGTATGCCAGCGACAAGGCCGATAAACAAGCCGATATATAGCTCACGAATCGAAATCGACAGTGCGCCTTGCGCGGTGCCCGCTTTGAAGAGCTCTCCGAAATCGCTAGCCACCCTTTGCGGTGACGGTATAAGAACCGGGCTTACGAAACTCGCGGAAAGCTCCCATAGAGCTGAGATAATCGCTACCACAGCCAGTGGAGCAGCTACGATGGTCCAGCCCCGCTGTGAAATCGCCGGTTTCGGAGGCCTTGGCATCGTGCTCACCAAATCCTCGCCTACCGGGACTTCAATAACTTTCATGCTCATTCGGGCATCCCCTTGCCGGCGCGCAAATGAGACATGATGTGACTCCTCAACTCAAGTGCCCTTGGGTGGGCTCGAACGTCATACTCATCTCTTGGTCTTGGAAGGTCGACGTCAACAATTTCAGTGATCCGACCGGGAGCCGGCTGAAACAAAGCAATCCGGTCAGACAAGAATATTGCTTCATCAACGTCGTGAGTTACGAACACGATGGTCATTCCCAATTTTGCCCAGAGCTGGGCGATCTCAACCTGAAGTGCCTCTCGAGTGAAGTTATCCAATTGGCCAAAAGGCTCATCCATCAGCAAAACCTTAGGACGAACCGCCAAGGCCCTGGCAACTCCAACTCTTTGCTGCATTCCTCCAGAAAGGGTGTAGGGAGGAGAGGTCGCGAAAGATGCCAGCCCAACCATTTCAAGTACTTCCATGGCCCTTTCACTTCGATCCTTCTTGTTCATGCCGCGAGCTTCAAGGCCCAGTGCGGCATTCTCCAAAACGGAGCGCCAGGGAAGAAGGTTGATGTCTTGAAAGACGTAGGCCATGTCTTGAGATATGCCTGACAGCGGCTCACCGTCGAGGCTTCGCGTTCCCGCGTCGGCCTGTTCGAGACCATCAATGATTCTCAGTAAGGTAGTCTTCCCACAACCGCTCGGACCAACCAGAGAAATAAATTCGCCTGTATGAACTGACAGGTCCACATGATCAAGCGCAAT
Organism: Actinomycetota bacterium; assembly: GCA_027320695.1. Classification (GTDB taxonomy): domain Bacteria; phylum Actinomycetota; class Acidimicrobiia; order Acidimicrobiales; family Acidimicrobiaceae; genus SCQM01. Next base: position 1,047 of record DAHVKW010000127.1, read on the forward strand.
CACCGTTCGCTCTTTGGTAAAAAACGTCTTGCACATGTCCTTCACCTGCAGGATAGGAGTGCCGTCGTGTGCTGAATTGACCTGGTCCATAGTTGTGCGGTCACCTATTCTTGTATCAGTCTGTACTTCGTACGTCATTATGCGATGCGCCTTCCTGCTGATGTATCGGCTATCCACGGAAAACGCCACGCTTGAATCTTCCGAGCTAGCGCAAATAAAATTAACGCCAAACCTGTCGTTGCGACGATCGTCGATATAAGATCTGCGGTTTGACTGTAACTACCGAAGGTCTCGGCCAATCCACCGAGGCCTGTGTCACCGATTTCCTGACCTCCAAGGATCATGCCAACGGCGCCAACGGCGAGAGCAATTCGAATTCCAATGAAGATGAATGGTATTGTCCCCGGGAAATAAACCTTCCAAGTTTGCTTCCAGCCATTCAGTCCAAAGGCCTTCCCCACATCTGTGAAATTTCCACGAACTGCTTTTACGCCGGCATATGTATTGACGAGCAAGGGTCAGGTGCAGATCACCATAATAAAGGCAACTCTCGCCTTGGTCCCGATGCCAAACCACACTTCCATCACCGGCAACAGCGCAATCGAAGGCGTCGCATTGCCAAAGGCCACGAGTGGCTCGAACGCCCGCTCGATGATTCGAATCCTGCCCATGAGCAGGCCAACGCCAACGCCGACAATTGCGGCGATAATTATTCCGCCAAGCATTTCCAGCAAGCTTTGAAGGAAAGCCTTTGGCAGCCGCCCATCACCGATTAGGCGGAAAAAAGAAGTAAAGACATTTGTTGGAGTAGATATGAAGATGGGCTTTAGGACCAGACCAGACAGCTGCCAAAGGCCCAGAACTATAAGAACTGCGACCCACCGCGCGATCCGTTGCTTACTTCCCTGAGATAATCCGGCAGACTTCTTCTCGCGTACAGCGGAGTCAGCGCCACTCACCATCGATCCACTTCCTGAATTCGCAATGATCCCGGCCGGGACCTCCCGGGTATTACCCGAGAGGTCCGTAGCCGCAGATTCACTAGGTGTAAACCTGTTGGTTACCTGATCCGCCACTTAGTACGCACTTTCATGAGCGCTAAATTGCGTCCAGGCGCTTTGCCATGGGGTGAGGTCCATCAGCTGATCCGCTGGATTCAGACCAGGCCCCTTTAGAGCATTCTGTTGCTTCGCAATATTGAGGTTGAAAGAAACCACTGAAGAGCTGACTGTCGATGAATCGGCAGGCCATCCCTGGATGCTCTGCAGTTCGGTCCACGCAGCCTGATATTGCGCCGTGGTGTCCGCACCCTTGGTATACGTAGATGCCAACTGGACCCACGAAGCCTCGTCAGTATTGAATAGCTTTGCTGATGCGAGCCAAGCCAGATCAATTGCTTCAGCCATGGCAGGATGCGACTTTATCCAAGAAGCTTCGGCGGCCATGAAACTGTCAGCGTATTGAGGCAGCAACGTCGCTCCTACAGCCAGGACATGGAACTTGCTACCAGCCTTCGGGACCGCATTCGAGTGAACAAACGCAGCGTCAACCTGGCCGGCAATCAGCGCGTTGAGTGATGCACTACTGGCTCCGGTCTTTAGCAGACTGACCTGAGATGAAGTCAAGTTTCCTTTCGAAAGCGCGGCGGTCAGCAGCACTCCATCAGGTGACGCATCACAACATATGGCAACTTTCTTGCCTTTGAGGTCAGACAACGCCGCAATACTCGACTTTGCTAACAGAACATCGTCGAGGCGGGCCTGGTTTGGTCCAAAGACAACGAGACCGGCATCGACTTCAGTTGGAAGCGGACCGGACGTGGAATCCAGCGAACCACTGGCTACTGCCAGCTCTGGAGCATTTTGAGAAGCGTTGGTCTGGGTTGCACTAGCACCCCATTTCTTCAAAAACTGAACAAGACTGTAAACATTGGTGTCCCCAATGTGAGCACTCCCGGCTGCATTTCCAATTGCAAAGCTCAGACCCTTAAGATTTGGCGTACCATCTGCATTGAAGTTGAGCTGGGTTGCCGTCGAGGGCTGACCTGCGGCACTGGTTGTGGCTGCCGAACCTCCGGCAGTGGTTGCGGTAGAACTTGTTGAGCTACTTGACCCGCATGCGCTGACTAACAGCGCCGAAAGCAAGATAAGTCCTGAAATTTTAGTCTTCAACTTCCCCCCATATTAAAGTTATTAACTCCAGTTGCTTTATGCAACTTAGCTTGCGACAGCAGACTATTGCTTCCTTAACTTTGATGAGGGTCCCCTAGATCGCATCCACATCCTCGCACCCCCCAGCGAAGGAAAACAACATCGTCTTGTCGCCTTCAAATTTCTAGCAGGTTACCGCTAGCTAGTCAAGTCCATTATATGGTTATATGGTTATCCGTTAAGCCTTCCGAGACAGTAACTTTGGTTTGCTTGAGCCTGCTTGAAATGCGGTATTTTTGATATCCCAAACACCCGGACAAACCATCCGATCCCAGTCCAGGCATACGTGAACTCGCCGCAATCTCCAATAAAATGACTCGCGGGGCGCATGAATATGGAGCACCCCGTCTTAGACCGCTAACTATCGCCGGTCCCACGACTCGTGGCCAAGACGCCGGTCCAAATCGCAACTGGCGGGAATCACTCATCCAGCCACTCGGGAGAGATCACGCCTTTGTTTGCAGCCGTAACCGAGTAATAAGACCACAGCTTCCTGGCATGCTTTTCACGCTTGAAAGTCGACCGAAATTTCTCCATATCGTCAGTGTTCAATGGCTCCACTACACCGAGCAGACCGGCGTGAGCCAAAGCTTGCGCATTTTCAACGAAGTGCACTATATCGGCAAATAGAGCCATAACGCTCTCGGCAACCACAACTTCGCCATGCCCCCTGAGTAGAGCCGCGTTTGATTCCCCTAACGTATGAACGAGTTCCTGGCCCTGGCTAATAGTTGATATATGGGAAGCATCGGAATGTACTGGCACGCCATCAGACCACCGACTTGCATGATTCTTTACTGGCACCAGCGGTCGCCCTTTCACCATTGAGAACATCGTCGTGGGATCGTGATGAAAATGCGCGACCGCTCTGATATCTGGACGCGCCTTGTATATTTCGGCATGTATGGGAGTTTCGGAAGGCGGTATTCCGTCCCCTTCAACCACCTCACAATCGAGACCCACGACTAGTAATCGAGATGGATCCAGATTGGAACGTACATCATCACCCTGCTGGATCAGAAATGCGTCTCCGGATGGTAACCGCGCACTTATGTGTCCGCTGTACTCGAGAATATCCACATCGACCAGCATTCTGGTGCATATTGCAATTTCCCTGCGCATGACATCCATATCTTTTCCCCTGATGTAATTTTGCCTGGCCTACCGAAGCGCCC
>DAHVKW010000128.1 GCA_027320695.1 Actinomycetota bacterium
AGGAGAAGGTTATCGTCTCATCATTTCATCCGGAACTCGTAGGTGAGGATAGGCTTCACAAGGTTTTTCTAGGACTTATATAGATACGTAGAGGGAGATATCCAGATGTCTGGTCACTCTAAATGGGCAACGATTAAACATAAAAAAGGGGCTCAGGACAAGGCCCGTGGAAAGCTGTTTGCGAAACTGATCAGACAAGTTGAGGTGGCTGCGCGAGAAGGTGGCGGCGACATCAATGCCAACGCTACCCTCAGGACGATGTTTGCAAAGGCGCGCGAATCGTCGGTTCCCTTGGACACCATCGAGAGGGCTATCAAGCGCGGCACAGGAGAACTCGAGGGCGTCCGCTACGAGGCGATAAATTACGAGGGTTATGGTCCCGGCGGGATCGCAGTAATCGTGGAGTGTCTGACCGATAATCGGAATCGCACCGGCGCTGACGTAAGAAGCATATTTTCTAAGAGCGGCGGCTCTATGGCTGAGCCGGGTGCTGTTTCCTGGCAGTTCGAGCGGAAAGGTGTTGTCGCGGTGGATCGAACTGCCGACGAAGACTCGCTTACGCTTGTGGCCCTGGAATCTGGGGCCGAGGACGTCAACGATCTGGGCGATCAATGGCAAGTCGTTTGCGCGCCTGGTGATCTGACGACGCTGAGGGCGGGTTTGGAGGAAGGGGAATTCGCCGTTGCCGAGGCCGAGTTAGTAATGTTGCCCACTTCGACCATAGATATCAGCGATGAAAACGAAGCTCGCAAGGTTCTGAAGCTCATTGATGCACTGGAGGATAATGACGATGTGCAGAACGTATATTCCAACTTCGACATACCCGATAGTATTCTGGAAGCCGCGAGTATCTGACGTGCGGGAAGACGCATGATAGGCGTTGGCGACAAGGCGCCAGATTTCACTTTGCCAGGCGTGCCTCAGGGCAACTACTCGCTCGGCGATTATCTGGGGAAGATTGTTGTGCTGGCATTTTATCCAGCCGACAAGTCTCCAATCTGCACGACGCAACTGCGCTCATACACCGCTGACCTAAAGAGCTTCCAAAACGTTGATGCCGTAGTACTTGGTATTTCACCTCAAGGGATCGCGTCTCACGAAGAGTTTTACATCGAGCAGGCAATTGGGATTCCACTTCTTGCAGACGAGGACAAATCCGTTGCTGAGAAATACAATGTGCTGGGGCCTCTGGGATTCTACAGGCGGTCTATCTTCGTCATAAGCAGGTCCGGAGTCGTAACTTACGTCCGTCGAACCACGGCAGGATTGACTTATTCGCCGACGTCAGTGCTCTTGAAAGCAGTTTCGCAGGTAGATTAGTTATTTGGCAAATATGCCTGCCGGGCCTGCGCGGATAGGATAATATCGAACAAGTGTTCGTGTTAGGGATTGATCCAGGATTGTCGCGCTGTGGCTATGGGGCTGTGAAGTCTACTCGCCGCGGAAGCGAGGTTGTTTCGGCTGGTCTCATCACTACATCGCGGGAGCTTCCGGTTGCCGAACGGCTTTCGATTCTTCTGTGCGATATTAGAGAGATCTTGCATGAGCTTAAACCTGACGTGGTGGCGATCGAGAGGATTCTATTTCGGAGCAATGCCAAGACGGCGATGTCCGTGGGACAGGCGTCAGGCGTGATTCTTTTGGCCGCATTTGAGTCTGGTTGTGAAATAGTCGAATATTCGGCTAGCGAGGTAAAACTTGCAGTTGCGGGATATGGGTCGGCAGACAAGTTGCAAGTTCAGCGGATGATTCAGATTCTGGCAAAACTGGACCAGATCCCCAGTCCTCCTGACGTTGCGGATGCCCTCGGTTTGGCTTTTTGCCACCTGGCAAACCACTCCTATGCAAGCGTTGTGCGGGCTGCTCAGGGATCCGAGCTCAGATGATCGGGTCGCTGCGTGGCGTTATCGATCAGGTGATGCTTCCAAATGTGCTGGTAGTCGACGTCGGCGGTGTCGGGTATCTGGTGCATTGCCCAACGGATCTGCTATCTAAGTCAAGTCTGGGTCAACAAATCAAGCTGGTGGTGTCCACCTCCGTCAGGGAGGACGCGATAACGCTTTACGGATTTGAGAATAGTTACGATAAAAGCTGGTTCGAAGCTCTAAGGACAACTCAAGGTGTAGGTCCATCTTTGGCGCTCAATGTTCTTTCCTCGATTTCGAGGTCTGAACTGGTTCGGGCCATTTCCACCAACGACGTCGCCCTTCTTAAAAGTGTCCCAGGAATTGGACCGAAGACGGCCTTGAGGTTGATTGTGGAGATGCAGGGCAGGCTGGCCCAGTTTGCTGGAATGGAAGGTTTTACTGGAAGCTTCGGAGCATCGGATGATAGTCTGGTTGCTGATCTGCGGCTGGCTCTAGGTTCGCTTGGCTATTCTCAGGATCAGATTCGTGGAGCAGTGGAGAAGGTCCCCCCTGAACTCTCCCTCGAAGAGATGGTCAAATACTGCTTGAAGGAGCTTTCGGTATGAGTCCGAGAAAAGAGGTGCTTTCTGGGGCAGCGGAAGTTGACCGGACCACGGCGAGCGATCCTGACCGCAACGTCAGTCCGGAGCTGCAGGAACTAGAAGCTTCGGTAGACACCTCCTTGCGACCAGCCTCGCTCGCCGAGTTTGTCGGCCAAGAGGATCTGAAGAGCCATTTGCGCATAATGTTGGAAGCGGCCAAGAGGCGCGGGCAATCGGCAGATCATTTTCTGTTTGCCGGACCCCCTGGGTTGGGTAAGACGTCGCTGGCATCCATTATCGCCCATGAGATGGGAACTGGGTTCAGGGTGACTTCAGGGCCTGCGCTGGTCAGAGGGGGTGACCTTGCGGCTATTCTGACTTCTCTCCACGGGGGTGACGTGCTCTTCATTGACGAGATCCACCGGTTGTCTACAGCCGTCGCCGAGATACTTTATCCGGCGATGGAGGATTACAAATTGGACATTGTCATCGGGGAAGGTCCTACCGCCAGGTCGATAAGACTGGATCTTCCGGAATTTACGCTGGTTGGCGCGACTACACGAACTGGAATGATCACCGGTCCGCTGCGAGATAGGTTCGGTTTCGTTGCCAGGCTCGACTACTACAAGGCGGAGGAGCTTTGCCAGATTGTGGAGAGGTCAAGCCGTATTCTCGGAGTTAACACAAATCCGGAGGGCGCGAGCGAAATAGCATCGCGGTCGCGCGGGACGCCTCGCCTGGCCAATCGGCTGCTCCGCAGGGTCCGTGACTACGTCGAAGTGAAGGCAGATGGCGTCATCACCCGTGAAAGCGCCCGCAAAGGGCTTGACATCTTCGGTGTAGATGAGCTTGGCCTTGACAAAGTGGACCGATCCATTCTCAACGCTCTGTGTCGAACCTATGCAGGCAGGCCTATTGGATTGTCGACGCTGGCCATTACCGTCGGCGAGGAGCCGGAAACGATTGAGGATGTCTACGAGCCGTTTCTCATGCAAAGTGGTCTTATCGTGCGTACAGCCCGGGGCAGAATTCCCGGTCCTCTCGCCTGGCGGCATCTGGGGCTGGAAATGCCTGCAACCTCGACGCCGCTTTTTTGATTTAGCCCGAAAGTCATAGTTTTCCAGACGAGTTACGAGGCCGTGGTGATACAGTGATGGTTTATCAAATACGGCCGTCATGGATTTGCTGCATCGGGGTGGTTTGACATTGGCGCAGGACGTATTTCACAGCCATTAGTTCTAGTTTGAGGTGGATCGGATGGACCATTCACAAGCATTTGCCCGACATAAAAAAGTGCTGCCGAAATGGCTGTCTCTTTATTATTCCGAACCTATTGAACTTGTGTCAGGCAGTGGATGTCACGTTATCGATGCGGAAGGCCGTCAGTATCTCGATTTCTTTGGCGGGATACTAACTACGATGACCGGGTACGCAGTACCGGAGGTCGTGGATGCCATCAGGGAACAATCTTCCAAGATGATTCATTCGTCGACGCTATATCTGATATCGCCAATGATCGAGCTGGCTGAGCAAATATCAGAGTTATCGGGGATCGAGGACGCGAAAGTCTTTTTCACCACCTCTGGCACAGAGGCGAACGACACCGCTTTACTCCTGGCTAGCTGCTATAGGAACTCCAACAGTGTTCTCGCTGTGCGGGGCAGCTATCATGGGCGTTCGCTTGTATCGATGGCGGTTACGGGAAATCCAGGATACTCACCGTCGACCTACTATCCGTTAAATGTCAGCTACGTGCTCGGCGGATCACGGTTGAGAGGTCCCCTCGCTGGTGTTTCGGATAAGCAATATTGCGACATGGGCGTGAAGGATCTTAGGGACTTGATTACAAATGGCATTGGCGGCAATGTCGCGGCACTCATTGCCGAGCCAATCCAGGGCGTCGGGGGATTCAATCTGGCTCCTGATGGTTACTTTGGAGCAATAAAGGAAGTACTGG
>DAHVKW010000129.1 GCA_027320695.1 Actinomycetota bacterium
CCACGACTATTCAAGGAATCGACACCAGCGGTCAAGCGGGAGATGGCGGAGATGCTGGCGGGCCAAATCCAATCTCAGGTGAGGATATTAACCCCGGCCATAGCGGAGCCGGAAATCAAACCCGAGATGACACCGCAACAGATCGAGGGCGTGACCAACATGGCGAAGATGAGAGCCGAGGAAGTGGCCTTTCACGAGATCATGTACTCCCTACTCGAACCCCACTAGACGCTCCACGCTTCCAGCTTCCATCAACCCACACCCTGGTACCCACTGGCGCCAAAGCCAGAGCTGAAGCAAACATTGAAGCCATCAGGGTTCTAAATCGCCTAAAACCCGACCCGAGAAACCCTGACGACAAGGGATACGCCTCCACAGCCGAGCAGGAAGTCCTAGCCAGGTATTCTGGCTGGGGAGCATGTCAGGAAATCTTTGATGAGGACAACGATAACTTCACGGTTCTACGAAGTGAGCTAAAGAGCCTGCTTGCAAACGAAGAATACGTTGCAGCCCGACACTCGACTCTGAACGCGCATTACACCGATCCCGTAATTGCCAATGCAATGCTGTCAGCTCTCGAAGGTCTTGGCCTTCCACCAGCCGCTTCAGTTCTCGAGCCGGGGTGTGGAACTGGAAACTTCATTGGTCTGCGAGAAGGATACGGGTTTGTCGGAGTGGAACTCGACCCCACATCAGCCACAATTGCTGAAATGCTCTATCCCGATGCAGACATTCTTACCCGAGACTTTGCGGACAAAAAGGGNGGCGGCTTCGATGCAGCCATCGGCAATGTACCATTTGGTGATTACAAAGTCGCTGATGCCGACTTCAACTCCGCTGGCCACAACATCCACAACTATTTCATCATCAAATCCCTACGCCTTACCAAACCTGGCGGTCTAGCAGCATTTGTCACATCGTCCTACACGCTGAATTCCCGCAACCCAGCAGCCAGAATCGAAATGGCCCGATATGGGCAATTCCTCGGTGCTGTCCGTCTACCCAACAATGCTCACAGTCGCGTTGCCGGAACCACTGTTCTTACCGATATTATTTTGTTCCGCCGCAACCGGGAGGTAGCAAGTGTTGCCGAAGCTGCTGGCCAGGAATGGATACAGACCCAGTCCATAGGCGACGAAGTGCGAACCAACAGCCACTTTCTCACCCACCCGCGCATGGTGTTAGGCACTGCCTTGATTGTCAATGGGCGTTTTGGGCCCACTCTCGAAGTTGGATCAGACCCAGATATTGCACTTTCCTATCTGCTTGGTGAACGCCTGGGCGAAATCACCAACGCCGCTCTAGCGCTAGGACTTGGATATTCGGCGGCACTGGGCGACCTCGAAGCAGAGGTCGATATTACCAACCGCAAAAGAGTCGGCTCTATCTATTTGGACGATAATGGCGAATTCATTCTCACCCACTCTCACGGGCGCAATGAACCATACCCAGTGAAAGGTGCAGCAGCGGCTTCTGAGTTGCGTCAGCTTCTAAAGATTCGTGACACCTATGACAAGTTGCTCATTGAGGAGGGCAAGCCACATGGCGACCCTGAACCAGTCCGTATCGTGCTGAATGAGGTCTATGACACCTATGTCGCCAAATATGGCCCGGTAAACCGCTTTAGTGTCTCAAGTCGCAAACAGCTCGATGATGATGGTGTAGAACGCTTGGTCAAGGTCTATCCAAAGCTCGGTGGGTTCCGCAAGGACAAGATGTTTCGTGCTGTAGCCGCGCTCGAATACTTCGATGAGGAAAGTGGCATCGCAACCAAAGCTGCAATATTTTCCCACTCGGTGTTGAGCAACGATCCCGGCATTCTCGGAGTTGATGATCCTGCTGAAGCCATTGCGGTCTCACTTTCGCAAAGCGGCCACATTGATCTGGTAGCGGTATCTCGACTGCTCGGAATAGCAGAGGACGAAACCTGGAGCCATATCAAGGATTTGGTTTTTACCGATCCCGTTTCTGGTGCTCTAATAGACACTGCCAGTTATCTCTCGGGTAACGTGCGAAATAAACTCGCACAGGCACGTCAGGCTCTAACCAATGGTGACGAATCCCAGGCCCGCAACATAACCGCTCTTGAAGAAGTATTGCCAACCGATTTGGACATTAGCGAGATTCGCCTGCGACTGGGTTCAACCTGGATCGCTCCCGAAGTCGTAGAAGATACCTTCAACGACATTACAAGCAGTTTCTCTTGGGACAAGACCAAGGTCACCTACGTGGAGGCTCTAGGACACTGGCAGACCACCTCGCCCGGACGAAGCCGCACTTCCACCGCCGTCACTCACGAATACGGAGTACCAGGGCATATGGACGCCACCAGGATTCTCGAGAACCTGCTCAACAACCGTGAGATTCAGATTCGAGTCATGGTCGGGGAAAAGATGATCATCGAACCCGAACTTACAGCCCAAGCCCGTGATAAGGCCGACCTGTTGCAGCAGAAGATGATCGAGGCCATAATTGCCACTCCTGCCCTGGCTGAAAGAGTGGCACGAACGTACAACGACCGATTCAACGCTATTGTTCCACGGGTCTACAACGGAGACCATCTCCAGCTTGCTAGCCTTTCACGCTCCTTCAAACCCCATGACCACCAGCGAGAAATGGTTGCGAGGATTCTCCACTCCCCAACAGCTCTCGCCGCCCATCCAGTCGGTGCGGGCAAGACCGCAGAGATGGTAATTGCTGGCCAGATACTTCGCAGGTCGGGCAAGATATACAAGCCACTCTATGCGGTGCCAAATCACATGCTGGAACAATTCTCCCGGGAGTACCTGCAACTCTATCCCAACGCAAGAATCCTGGTTGCGGACAAAGACGAAGTTACGCCAGCATCCAGGGCTGAGTTCGTCTCTCGGTGTGCCACCGAATTCTGGGACGCGGTAATCATGAGCCATAGTTCGTTTGGCCGCATACCCCTGTCGGTCGAAACCGAACGCAACTTTCTCATGGAGCGTCACATGGAGCTAGAAACCGCTCTCAAAAAAGTCACAGGCTCAAGTGATATAACAGTCAAGTCAATTGAAAAGAAAGTGACGCGAGAACTTGCCAAGCTGAAGTCAAAAATGGACGCGATCACCCGTGACGATACCTACACCTTTGAACAGATGGGAGTCGATTATGTCTTTGTCGATGAAGCTCACCTGTATAAGAACCTCGCCACCCTGTCTTCGTCATCAGAACTGGCAATTATAGGATCCCAGCGTGCAACCGATTTAGAGATGAAGCTCCACTACCTTCGTAAATCCAAAGAGGAGGACCACTCTCCACGCGTTGCCACCTTTGCAACCGCAACCCCCGTGGCCAACTCCCCAACCGAAGCCTATGTTATGATGCGCTACCTGGCTAGCGATGCCTTGTCTAACGCCCAAATCGCCCACTTTGACGACTTTGCTGCCACTTTTACAGAGAAGGTTAGCGTAATGGAGCTCTCCCCTGCTGGTACTGAGTACCGAATGAAAGAGAGAATTGCTAAGTTCCGCAACCTGCCCGAGTTGCACATGATGTTCAGCGAGTTCATGGATTACATCTCTCCCGAGAAGATCAAGATCCCCACCCCCGGTGTGAGAGGCGGTGGAATCACCACGATAAATATTCCAGGTGACGACTCACTACGCAGGTACACCCTCCAACTGGGCGAGCGGGCCAAAGCCGTCAAAGCACGCATGGTTGAACCGGAAGAGGACAACTTCTTGAAGATAACTTCAGACGGTCGCAAAGCCGCACTTGACCTGCGTCTGGTGGGAAGGCGATATGCCGACCCTGCTAATTCAAAAGTCAAGACTGCTGCGCAAGAGATTTACAACCGATATCTGGCCAGCAGGGACAACATCTATAACGACATTGATGGCAAATCCCACCCACGTCCTGGCGCGTTACAACTGGTGTTCTGTGACCAGTCCACGCCCCATGATGACGACAGATGGAATGTATATGATTCCCTCCGTAAGGAGCTGGTGCGATTGGGTATGCCAGAAAACTCCATTCGCTTCATCCACGAAGCAAAGTCCGATGAAGAAAGATCTCGCCTGTTTCAATCGGCCAGAAATGGCGCAATTAGTGTTCTCATTGGCTCAACTGGAAAGATGGGAACTGGGGTGAACGTCCAAGATAGGGCCATAGCGGTACACCATCTAGATGCGCCCTGGAGGCCAGACGAACTGACCCAGCGCAACGGACGGGTGGTTCGCCAAGGAAATCAGAACAAAGAAGTTGATGTGATGGTCTACGTCAACGAGGGATCCTTTGATGTTTTCCTCTGGCAGACTCTGGCTCGCAAGAAGAACTTCATCGACCAGGTGCTCACTAGCGACGCTCGTGAAGTAGAAGACGAGAGTACTGATGCTATCTC
>DAHVKW010000012.1 GCA_027320695.1 Actinomycetota bacterium
TTTGGCACTTTGAGCCAAAGCATGTACGAGCATTGTCTTGCCAGTGCCTGAGGGACCATGCAATAGAATTCCGTTACGGGGAGGCAGCCCCATGGCCCTGTAGGCATCGGCATGGCGGAGTGGCCGGACCACAAGCTCCTCCAACTCCCTCTTCGCCGTATCTAGACCTCCGATATCATCCCAAGTAACTCGAGGAGCCGCAACCAAGGCTTCGCGCAGGCCAGAGGGACGAATTCTGGTCACAGCTGCGTCGAAGTCGACCGCGTCGATCGTAAGGTCAATTCCTTTTTCGAGGCGGAAGGCGTCACGGTAATCCACTAACGCTCCACCATGGCGGCGCAACGCGTTCAGCCCCGCCTCCCTGCAAAGCTCCATCAGGTCAGCACCCACGAATCCATGCGTAATTGCGGCTATTTGGCGAAGATGATCGCGCGCGGAACGACTCATCGGCATTTCTCTGGTATGGATCTGGAGAATTTCATATCGGCCTTCTTCTCCAGGAGGGCCTATAAAAATCTCCCTGTCGAACCGGCCGGGCCGTCGCATCGCGACGTCGATCGACTCCATGCGGTTAGTCGTCCCAATAACAACGACTCCATCAACTGATTCCAAACCATCCATACAGGAAAGAAGCGTGGTCACGGCGCGAACGTCACTAAGTGATCCGGATTCGCCGCGTCGTGATGCGATCGCATCGACCTCGTCGATAAAGATCAGCGAAGGTGCGTGATGGGCGGCCTCGCTAAAGATTCTCCTCAAGTTGCTCTCGGTCTCTCCCTGCATGGTTCCAACAATCGCAGGACCATTGATGAAGAAAAAATGCGCGTTTACATCGTTGGCAATAGCCTTGGCAAGGTAGGTCTTGCCCACCCCTGGAGGACCATAAAAAATTACGCCCCGCGGGCAAGTGATGCCAAGCTGCCGATAAATGAACGGCAGCTGCAGCGGCAGCTGGACCAACTCGCGGACAAGTGCAATCTGGTCGCGAAGACCCCCGACATCCTCAAAGCTCACCTCGGTGCTGTTGTCAGAGCTGCCAGGTTGCGGAGATTCGAGTTCAAGCTGGGTCGTCGCTGCAAACTCGCATGGATCATCATCCAGTTCAACGACTTCATAAACGGCACCAACATGAGAGTCGTGAAAGGTCGCGTAAATAAAACCGCCGACGCTGCAGGGAGTGCAGCTCTCAGCTAGCAGTTCCTGCAGATGTTCACGCAGGCCATGGGCCCTCGATACGTCGGTGGGAGCCCTCAATAGGACGTGACGAGCCGGCGAAAGGCGAGTCACGCGGACTTCGACCCTGTCATCAAGTTTTGCCTTCAGAGTTTTGCGTACCAAGCGGTCAAGGCGAAGAACGCCTAAACCTCGATCGCCTTCTACTGGTTCTCCAAGTCGGGCTACAGCCCGCCTGCCATGCCAACTCGTGATTTCTACAGCATCACCGACCTCCGCCCCAAGGCTCTCCATGAGATCGGAATCGAGATAAACCAAGAGCCGTGGACTCGTTGCCGCCTCCAAGACCGACCGATCCACGGTCGCGGTAGCGAAACTAGCGCGCGAAGCCCGGTCCTGGCCTTGGGTCCCAGCATCTTGTGAATTGACACTCAACTGTTTGCCCTTACGTGCTCCCGCCATTCGGGACAAGGTTCCACCTGATCGAATCCCGAACCTCGGTCTACCGACATTGCATGCGCGGTATTGAGCGAACAGAATATGATTTCAATGTCTTCGTCTGAATCATTGAAATGTTGCGCTACGCATCCGGGAACCCGGAGGGGCACCTGAACCAGATCCCGGTAACCCCAGTCGAACCGAACCTCGTCAATTACCGTGTGGCCAGGCCCGCCTTTCCAGACAAAACCCAGCTGATGTCCCTGTGTGAGCTGCTTTCCGCTCCGGCTGCGAGGTGGAATCTTCTGTACGTACATGACAAAGACGTTCATGGCAATATCGGTCATGGTTGGAGCCATATACCATTTCATTATTCCCTGGGGATTGAGCTCCCATGGGAGCTCCGAGCCAACAGCAAGCTTCTCGGCGGTCTCCCGGTCGATACGTTGTTGATCTCTAAGGGAAATCAGCTCGTCGTAGAAGCTGCGAGCCGCCAACCGCTCTCCTCTGCTACCCTCAGGCATCTTTCCTTCCCCCTTCGCCAACGCCACTTTGCGGCACGGCCTTCTCCGTCGCGGTCGTTGCCCCCTTCCAAACCGTCACACCAAAGCGCTCCACGAATTCTGGATCAAGCGCCGACTGCACCAGTTCGCTCCCCTGCTCATTCCAAGTAGGTTGGTGAATAAAAGCCAGCCACTTCGAACTGCCGTCAGGGCGAAGATTAAAGTGCTGATGCTCGACGCCTTCCCTAAGTAGCGGCATGATAATCATGTCGCCCTCCTCCCAGTCGTAGCGCACCCCATTCATTGTCGAATAGCCCCGGCCTTCGATGATAAAGAGGACCAGACCTCCTTGATGGCGATGCCGCCCGGACACCCCGCGAATATCGTGCACAAACACCCACCAATCCTGAAGGCAGGCTGTCGAGGAATCATGCGGCTGCAAATACCATCCGATAAGACCTTGGGGACAAAGCTCATATTGATCGGGTTTTACGGCCTTGATTACCAGCGGGGCGGTCTGTTGGCGCTCTACGAACTGCTCTCTTTCGGTTATCAAGGAAAAGTATTTAGGAAATGCGGAAGGTTCTGGCTCACGCATTCGAGTCCCCACTCGTTCAGGCATTATTCCCCCTACTGGTTAGATCCAAACCATCGCCGGCCCACTCACTCCAGATGGTTATCCTCAAGACAGCGACTTACCGTTTTCAGATTGAGTCAGCCTGGCTAATGAAGCTACCATAGGCATCGAAATCTAACAAATCCATCTATATCCAGCTGGGAATGACTATATTGGTACTCCAACCAAGCATGATTACGACGAATCTGAAGCCATTTCGATAGGATCATATCGAGTCTGGACCTGGCTGCCCGATCAGTCAGTCTGGTCACGCAGCTTCGCGCCTTTTCCACATTTAGCTGGTTTCACCTTGCCTGGCGTGTTATCCGAAAATTCAGCCCCGAATACCGCCCCCTTCGCCCGTTTGCAACCATTTTCTCGATTTCTGCAACACTTCGCCGGTAGAAAACCTATCTTTTGGTGGAAACGCAACAGGTGTAGCACTGGAGTTGGCGGGACAACACTTGAGTCAATGGCAAAAGTGAAGGCTCTTTTGGAAGAAAACTTTCCTAGGACTTGATTAAAAATATAATAAAACACAAATGTATACCTATTTAATTCTTATACGAGGCATCAACGTCGGCGGTAAAAACATAATTGCAATGGCTGCGTTAAAAAAGTGCTTGGGGGAACTTGGGTTTTCAGACGTAACAACATACATCACAAGTGGAAATGTCATCCTAAAGTCGAGTCAAGGTAGTAAAGATATAAAAGCTCAAATTGAGGCAGCATTGCCTAGCAACTTCAAGCTCGATAGCGAACTCATTAAAGTTTTGGTTCTGTCGCAGAGTCAGCTTCAGGCTATCGTTCATAACAAACCTGTAGGCTTTGGCGAACAACCAGAAAAATATCATAGTGATGTAATCTTTTTAATAGGTGTTGATTCCGCTCAGGCTATGACTGCATTTAGTCCTAGAGAGGGTGTTGACAAAATCTGGCAAGGAGACGGCGTAATTTATTCGCAACGCCTAGGTGAGCAACGCACCAAAAGCCGGTTAAGTAAAATCATGGGTACGCCTATCTATAAATCAATGACAATCCGTACCTGGAATACCACTCTGAAGCTACTCTTGCTCATGCAGTCGTATTAGCACCAAAAAAATAACATTCAAATTTTTATGCTTGGTTGGGCGGTAGGATTCGAACCGGTCATTGAATACGGTCTGGTTTTGATTTGTCCAGTTCTGATGGTATTAGACGGCCAGTTATCGAACGGCCTTAAGGAGTTAATCGTGTGCTAAGGACGAATTTAGCGGTTCGAACGAAGCCCAGTCCGCTTCTGATTAATTTAAACAGTCCGCTCATAAGCCCGGTTTAACAGGGATAATTAAATAGAGACCGGTCATTGAACACGGTCTTGTGTTATGAGTGCATGATCTGGTTGCGAGGACAGGGCTCGAACCGGCGACCTCGTGGTTTTGACCCACGCAACCGTTTGACCGCCGATAACACAGAGCGTGTTGACTTCTCAAACGCGGCTCACATCAATGAAACGATACTAAATTCTCCCTAAAAGCGATAGTACCTTGAGTGCCACCGCATCTTTGGAAAGCCCGAGTTCCGTCATCACCGTCGATCCTGGCGCAGATGCCCCAAAGCGATCGATACCAATCGTGATGCCGTCCGGTCCAACGAGAGACTTCCAGCCGTGAGTTACTCCCGCCTCAATGGAAACCTTCAGGACCGACGGAGGAATCAGGGCATCTATAGTTCCTTGATCCTGAGCCAAAAACTTCTCCCGCCATGGAACGGAAACCACCCTCACTTCCACGCCATGTTCTCCGGAAAGCACTCCTGCCACTTGGATTGCCAAAGAAACTTCAGAACCGGTTGCCAGTAGGACAACCTGGCATGTTCCTGACTCTTTGACTACTGTTCGGGCTCCGCTGCGGCTGATCCAGCCTGGCTCTCCTGGTTCGAGAACTGGAAGACCTTGGCGACTCAGGGCCAATATCGTTGGACCCGAATCCCGCTCAAGCGCCGTTATCCAGGCTTCAACAACTTCGTTCGAATCCGCTGGCCGAATGAGTGCAAGATTGGGGACCATCCGGAGGGATTCAAGCTGTTCCACGGGCTGATGAGTAGGTCCATCTTCTCCCAGACCCACAGAATCATGGGTCATGACAAAGATGACGGGCAGACCCATCAAAGCTGCCAACCTAAGTGAGGGTCGCAGATAGTCAGAGAAAATGAGAAATGTCGACCCAAAGACTCGAAATCCACCGTGGAGCTGAAGACCATTAAGTATCGCTGCCATGCCATGCTCGCGCACCCCAAAATGAATTAGAGATCCTGCATAGTTGTCTTTTGAAACCACATTCTCGGTAAATCCCACCGCGGTTGACTCGACTAGGTCTGCTGATCCACCGACTATGGAGGTGTATTTAGAGGCAACGGCCTTTAGCACTTGTCCTGATGCAATTCGGGTGGCCATCTGACTCCCCAAATCAAATTTGGGCATTAGATCACGTAGGTTGTCGGGCAGAACACCAACTGAATCGTTCAACCAACGCGAAACCTCCCCTTTCGGGCTATCGGCAATTTTGGCAATTCTTGACTTTTCCAGAGCGGCTTCGGAAATCTTGGCCTCGATAATAGAGGAAAGATGGTTTGTGACATCTTCAGGAACAAAAAAAGAAGGCTCCTCTGGCCAGCCAAAACGTGCCTTCGTTAGTTTGGCTTCGTCGGGACCGTATGGTCCACCGTGAGCAGCCTCCGTCCCTTCCTTATGGGGAGCACCATAACCGATTACGTTGGTCACAGCAATGATGCTTGGGTGATCGGTATCATCAATCGCCTTGATGACCGCTTCCGAGATCTCTTCTATGTTATTTCCATCTCTCACGGAAAATGCTGACCAACCAAGGGCTTTGAACCGGCCCAACGGATCCTCCGTAAAGGCCAGATCTGTAGATCCATCAATTGAGATCGAATTGTGGTCGTATAGAACGATCAGTTTCCCCAGACCCAGATGCCCCGCCAAGGACGCGGCCTCGTTTGAAACCCCCTCCATCAAATCCCCATCGGAAGCGATCACAAAGGTCCTGTGATCAACAACTTTCCTTCCGCCCCGGTTCAGTCTCGCGCCAATCATTGCCTCGCCAAGCGCCATCCCTACGGCGTTGGATATTCCTTGGCCAAGCGGTCCGGTAGTGGTTTCAACTCCAGGCGTGTGGCCATATTCGGGATGGCCAGGAGTCCTAGACCCCCACTGTCTAAAGTTCTTGAGATCATCGAGGCTGACATCATAGCCGAACAGATACAGCAGTGAATATAGGAGCATCGATCCGTGTCCTGCGGAGAGCACAAAGCGATCCCTGCCTGGCCATTTCGGATCAGTTGGATCAAATCTGAGAAAACGGCTCCAGATCGTCCAGGCCATCGTTGCAGCACCGAGCGGAAGCCCTTCGTGACCCGACTTCGCCTTTTCGACGGCGTCGAGGCTCAGCATACGAATAGTTGCAATGCAGCGACCGTCTAGATCGGTCGGCAAGGGAGCCAGATCTCCATCCACGGATACTCCAACTTTCACTAGAAATTATATTGAGTTGACAGACCGAGTCATCGAATGCAACCTGGGCTGCGTTTTTGCCACTAAAAGCCTAGAGGAAAACCTCCCCACAACGGATCTTGGCACTTGAACGATTCTAACCGCGTCATCTCTCATGACAAACTAACCGAATTGCATATGCTCCGGTATATCGCGACTTTCTTTCAGGGGCCATAGCCACCCAGCAGTAGTAGAAAGCTACCCATTTATAGGACCGGCTGAAAGCTTGAGGGACCTGGAATCCCTGGAAGAAATGTGCGCAAGTATCTCAGCACAAATCGCGAGAGCAGTCTCCTCCGGGGTTCGAGATCCCAAATCAAGTCCAATGGGACCATAGATACGGCTGATTTCAGCGTGTGAAAATCCCGCTTCCAACAGCAGCTCAGATCGCCGCTCTTGAGTATGGCGTGATCCAAGTGCGCCAATATAAGTGGACGTCGAGCCTTTCAGAATATCCGAAATAATCGGGACTCCTATGCTGTGGTCGTGAGAAAGCACAATTAGCGCGTCGTTGCTTCCAAGTCTTTGGACCAAGCTAAGGCCCTCGTCCAAATCATCTAAAACGCTCCCAGACCAGCCGAGTAGCATGCCCTGATTCAGGATCGCCTGAGCAAGCTCCCCTCCACCGATAACAACCATGAAGGTCAAGGGACTGAAGACTTCCAAAGCTACCACTTCAGCCTCTAGCTCCTCTATCTGAGAGGCCGGAAATCTTCTTTCAAGGGCCTGGCGAAGCCTGGTTTTGATAATGCCGGCAAGACCGTCGTCGGCGCCAGATGGATCCAGAATTCCGATATCCGAATCGGTTGAAATAGCAATGACCAATCCATTGTGCGAACCGGCAACAACAGTTGCCAACGCCACAGGTTCCCTGCGGGAAAGCCGTTGTGTAAAGCCTGCCGAAAACGTGGAACTTCGATTGAGCAAAACGTCGGCCTCGCCTCCGCACGCGAGTCCTGCACTCACAGCATCCCTATCTCCGACTTTTACTGTCATGAATTCGACTTGCTTGCCAGAATTAATCATTTCATAAGTTCTTTGCAGAATATCGCTGTCGGCGGCCCCGCCAAATAAAGAACCCTGGCAGATACCATTAGCATCGACGATCAGCAGTTCTCCCGCACGTCTGCCGCCGAATCCCCTAAGGGCTACTGCACGTGCCAAAACGAAGTCCGATTTGGGGAATTTCATTGTGTCCATTTACACCCCCATGAATTAGTACCAAGCTGCCTGTAAAATACCTGTTCAATGGTCCGCTCCCGAAATCGACGGACCCAATTTTTAAAGCATCAACCCGGAAATCATTCGTCTAACTTGTTTGCAACAAGTTTAGAAAACTCCCGCTCTATCTCCATAGTCACCGGACCTGGAGAGGACCTTGTCATCTTGCCATCTATATGGGAGATTCCTTGGGCCTCTCTGATGCTCGAAGAAAGAAAGCACTCTTGCAAAGCTGAGTCATACAGGACCTCAAGAGGGAAGTCCCTCTCGCTAATGCCTAGATTTTCAACAATTAGCTCCCTTGTGATACCACCCAAAGCCCCCGATGATAGAGGAGGGGTAAAGGCCTCGCCGTCCATGACTACAAAGATATTGGTACCTGAACCCTCGCAGAGATTCCCTACGGTATTGCCAAATACAACTTCGTCGGCTCCTTTGGAATGCGCCCAAGCCAGAGCCGCGACATTTTCCGCATAAGATATGGTCTTCAGTCCAGCCAGAATGCCTCTTTCATTCCGAGGCCAGGGAGCTACTTGGATCTTCGCCGCCAAAGGCGCCTGAGACCGTGGACTGGACGCAATGATTACGCTCAGAGGCGAACCAATACGATCCGAACCCAGGACCGACTCCCCGGCAGTGACGGTAATACGCAACTTACCTTCTAGGCACACATTGGCATCCAATAATTCAGCGACTCCGACCCGAATGGCCGCGATGTCTAAGGAGGGGAGACCAATTCCCTCGGCCGACCACTCCAAGCGCTCAAGGTGCCTTGTCAGAGTAAACGGGGCTCCTCGATAAACGCCGATAGTCTCGAATACCCCATCCCCCGTCACGAGGCCGTGATCGAATACGGATATCTTGGCCTCCTTCTTTTCCACCAAACCACCGTTTATCCATACGTAGTCCACGGAGTCCTCCGTCATATTTGCCCGATATCCACGCTATCCAAAATCGACGACTCTTGTTCTGCTCGATATTCATAGCTATTTCAAAAAGTTACTGCAGGTACGGACTTAATAACTTCCCCCAATTTTGCAAAGGAGGTAGCCATGGAAATTAGCCGTGCAGAAAGACAGATTCTTGAAGCTACTGACCAACTATTCACCAATCAAGTCATGTCGCATTCGGGACACGCGAATTTCAGCGCGAGAATAGATATCAATACCTACTTAATCACCGCCAAAGGCACAGTTCGAAATTTGACTGCCAAAGATCTAGCACTCGTTGATTTGAACGGAAAAATCCTCGATGGGAATCTGGACCCGACAAATCTGGAAATACTTAGTATGCATAGCGCGATTTACAAGATTGTTGACTACGCGGAGGCAGTCATACACACCCATTCTCCACATGTCCTTGCCTTTGCTCTGGCAAATAAACCACTGCCATGTAGGTACGAAGCCCTGTTCAGGTTCGGACAGGCAACCGAGTGCCAGTTGCGCATTGGTGGCCGAGAGGTTCGAAACAGTCGATTGACGCCATTGAATCGACGCTAGGTGAAAATCCGAACACCTCCTGCATAATTTTGGCCAACCATGGACTTTTGGCATTCGGGTCCTCACCTCTAGCCACCGTCAACCTCATCTCTGCACTCGAAGAAAGCGCCGAAGCGGAGATTAACGCAATTGCCATCGGCGGAGCGGTCGGCTTCCCACAAGGGGCACTGGAGGCAGTACGCGAATCCATGGCGAAGTCAAGAGGCTGACCAACTGGACACTGTCGCTGATCGGGTTTTCCATTAGGGTCTCGACGGTCAGCCGCCTGGAGGTCAAAATACAACTCATCTGGCGTCCAAAAGGGGAAGTGGTCACCCCAGCCGAGCCGGGTCTGAGCTTTCAGACGCTATTGCTGCCCACCCTGACGGATTGGGTCCGTCGTACAGATTCATAAATTCCCACCTCGCGGCTTTTATTGCTGTGATAGCTTCGCTGGAAAGGTATTGCGGTATGCCATACTATGGAAAGACAGGTACGCCCGGTGACTGAGGTCATTGATTTTCATATTCACTTCACTCCCGAAGAACTCGTTCGGCCCCACCTAAAGCCCGACGGGAAAATTGATGTTCTCATACAAAACGGACTGCCAGCCTACACTTACCATGACACTCTTTTCCTTATCGAGCGTCACATCGAAAGCATGGATGCTGCAGGCATAGACGTGGCAGTCCTGTCGAGTGGAGCGGGCATGGGGGGCTCTCAGGAAGCATGCGAATTGATAAATGCTACTGCCTATACAATTCAAAAACGCTACCCAAAGCGCTTTGCTCCACTTTCCCATATAGATCCCGCAAGTGAGGCCTGGCAACGCGAACTCAGGAAATGCTCTCAAGAATACGGATTTCGGGGAGTTGCGTTCCCTAGCAGTTTTAGTACATACAATCTGGACAGTGAAATCTTGACGCCGGTTTTCAAAGCTATCGAAGAAGCTGGCATGTTTATTTTCATTCATCCAGCATTGTCAGTTCCGGAAGGTATCAACCGTTACTACGACAAGTACGATCTCTATCGGTGTGTTGGTAGAGAGCACGAACTGATCCTCGCAACTTATCGTCTCATCGCTGGCGGTGCGTTTGACAAATTTCCAGGTCTTGAAGTAGTGATGTCACATCTTGGGGGAGGAATCGGGAGCATAATCGCGCGCATTCGCGGCTATCAGGACAAGGCTCATATGGGACTTCCACCAGAATCCCCTCATTCGATCACAGCAGAAAAAGAATTCGATCACTACATCGCTGAAAATCTTTTTTTCGATACAGGCGGTCTGTTCGGAAGCATAAAGGCTATTCACGCTGCATTAACCGAGTTGCCTGCCTCCCGTCTGGTATTCGGCACAGATTACCCTCAAGAAATCCGCGATGCAAAAACCATGGCTAAGTTTGTCGAAGATATTCGGGAATCTGATCTTCCCCAGGAAGTCATAGATGGAATTCTCGGCAATAACGGCGCTCATCTGATCAAACCCTGAATTATCATCAGTCAAATCGAAGTGCGTCCAATCGAACGCCAGGCCGCGATCGACTCTGAAATTTGCGCCTGGAAACTCCTATCGGCAGGATTTATTATGAAAACCACGCACGATGCAAAGTAAAGGGGCATAGAAATGGCAAATGAGTCTGGCAATGAGCGCTGGATGGAAGGCAGTTCAACGCTGTTCCGTAAACGTTTGGAGAGGCGTGAGGCTGATCAAAAACGCCGGGACCAGGGACGCCGAGCGATAAAGGGTTCAGATGTCGCACTCGACTATGAAGACCAGAACGGCATTTGGCAAGGTGGGCTGGTCTCACAGGACCTTGGTTTCGATAATCGCATCATCGAAGTCGACTGTCACATCTATCCTCCGAAAACCCATTCTGTGACGCATAAGCACAATGAGGCGATCATCATCGTCCTGCGGGGAAAAGGTTTCAGCTACATCAACGAAGAGAAGATCGAATGGGAACCCGGCGACACAATGTATATTCCCGCCGGAGCCTGGCACCAACACCACGTCCTCTCCGAGGAGCCTGCCATGGTCATCGCGATCAAGCCGCTGCCTATTCAGGAGTACCTGGGCGAGATGAACATCATTTACAAAGGCGATCAGCCGACTTACAATCGCGACTATCGTCCAGGCACCTTCCTCGAGGAGCTGAAGAAGATTGGGAAAGAGTCATAGGGTCGCGATACCGGGCTGGAAAGCACATCTCACCGGGTAGCCCTGAACTATGGTTGACGACCAATGCAGTCGCAGCGCCGAGACGAATTAGTTAGCTTGGTAAGAGCATGCTCAAACAAAATAGGTGACCTGCTGGATCTCCAAATACCAGCCAGCGCTCTAGGTTCGGTTACACCTGCATCTTTATGGCTCCGGCTGCCAGAGCTACCGATTCGCCAACCGCCAGGTCTGAAACTGCAAAGTCGAGATGAATCTGTGAGAAACTCCAGGATCAGGCCATGTGGAGGCACAATAGTCCGTAACCCGCTGAAACGTCAGCCATAAATTCTCCAGTTGGAGAGCTGCAAAACTTTCGACATTATATGCAGTCTCAGTTTGAAGAATTCTCAAGAAACAGAGTGCCAATTCATGCGGGTCGATGCGCTCAAGAGATACCGAACCAAGCCTTAACTCTTTTGACATGGGCGGAAACCCCAATACTGCTCGCTTGGCTGTTGCAGCTGCCTCTGTATTTTGTCCCAAACAATAAAACCAGGCGGAACACCATCAAATCACTAACCTATCCTTGAAACACGCGACCGGCTAGGCGCAATACCAAGTTCTTCGGTACTCAGATTCCTACTACATCTTGCGTAGCTACGTTTCACGTAGTATCATCATACATCATGACCTCAGAAACCAAAAAGACAACCGCTGGACTGAGACGGGTAAACGATCCGCCGATACTAATTCTGACAAGCCTGGCTTCGGGACCCAAACATGGACACTGGCTTGCCAAGGACATCGAGGCTTTTGCCAGAGTAAAATTGGGACCTGGCGCACTCTATGGCGCCATCACCCGTCTGGAGGAACACGGCTTGATCGAACCTGTCTACAGCCAGGACAGACGCCGTCCATATCGCATCACAGAACTGGGCGCCAAAGCTTTGGCCGAAGCAATAGCGGAGATGCACCAGATAGCAAAGGTTGGCAAATCCCGCTTGAGACTAGCCCTGGGATCAGTTTCATGAGGAACAATCGAAAAGATCCCGCACAATTGCTGCGCTGGTATCCTCGTTCATGGAGGCAAAGGTATGGAGTTGAGTTCATCGAACTAATCAAGGATAGCCTTGAAGGTCGACCTCCGACACGGCGATTCAGACTCTCGGTATCTTTCGCGGGCATACTTGAACGGGGTCATACCGGAGGTATTATCGGCGAAGGCGCAAAAGCAGCGGACCGTGTCAGAGCAGGTTCCCTATTGGTGCTTTGCTCATGGGCCGCATTTTTATTCGCTGGTGCGAGTTTTGCCAAACTATCCGAACGCTTCAGCACTACGGTACCCCAGAATTCGCATGTGCTGATTGGCTCGATTTACCGTCTGACTGTTTTACTTGGAATAGCCAGCGCGGTCCCGGTTCTGGCGGGAGCAACTATCGCAGTGCCATCATTTATAGCATTCGTAAAAAATGGTGGTTGGAAAACGTTGAAAGTTCACGTGGCCAGAGCCGTTCTGATTACCGCTCTCCTCGTCTGCGCCACCGCCGCGCTGAGTTTTTGGGCGCAGCATTTGTCACAATATCAGCGAAATGGAGGGGACTGGTACTATTCTCTGACCTTTTTGGGCTGGTCGCTTCTCCTTGCAATTGTCCTCGCCGCATGGACTAGGGCGGTAGTCGGGACAGTTGCCCAAATTTCGTTATCAGCACGAACTCTGCGTCTCGAGGGAATTTTCGCGGAAGCCGTGGCAATCTTGATCATTGCCGCTACCCTCTCCACTGCAGCATGGTGGACAGCAATGGGGATATATGCTCCCCAGTTCTTCCACGCTAAAGGATCAAGCGCAGCAGCTTCGCCCATTGATCAGCATCTTATAATTACAATGACTCTGATGCTGGCTACAGTAGTAGTCTCGGGATACGGAACCTTGCGAATCAGGCATGCCGCGAAAATGGTAACAGCCTCTTGAATCACAAGTGGCGATCGATCCAGAACCCAGACTCGCTAAAAAAGCCCCGTCTTTGTCGCACACCCGTAATTGAAGGGTACCCCCGAGCCTTCTCGAAACTTCAGTACCTGAGGGTGCCAGAAACCTCATAAAAAGTGGCAGCCCCAACGGGATTCGAACCCGTGTCTCTACCTTGAGAGGGTAGTGTCCTAGGCCTCTAGACGATGGGGCCACTGGCGTGGTAATTAGAAAATCAATCTTACCCGTCGTTCGCGTTAGCATGTCATCAGTATGCAATTTGGCGCTACATTCTACAAACTAATCTTCAGCTGGTTGTTTAGGTGCAGATCGGTCTTCACGACCCTATTGGACTTGACACAGATTGAAAGCTCCGCCACCGTCGGAAGCATACGGGGCCGAGCAAGACGCATACAATTGACCATGCCTTAAAAAGCACGTGTCGAAATCATTAGCCTCAACTTCACCTGCTGTCGCAACTAAGGCAAAATGCTCCGGAGGCTGGATTCGAATCCAGGTACTTCAACCAGCTAGAATTTAAATACCAGACGAACCTAGTCCGTGAGCGCGGCTTGGGCCGTTCATAGCGCGGAAACATCAGGAGCCTACGATTTATGCGTCACGTCTTAATACCAGTAAGTAAGTTGCCCCTACAGCCAGAACAGTCAAGGCAAGGTAGATGCCGGCTTCGATGCGCTGGAAATCCCAGTAGCGGTAGCTCGGCTGGAATGTGGCTATCTGGTGCCAACCAGCTTTGTTCAGGCAGGCGTCGATCGAATCGCCGCCACCAGGTACAGCCTTCACACGGTTACCGCCAGCACTGGTCCCAATTTGCATCTGTTGGATGATTTTCTGGCACTGCGCGGGTGCAGATGAGAAAATATCCTGAACTACCTCGCCGTTTTGGTTGATGATATTCCTGCTGAGCAACCAGTTTGCGCCCTCCGGGATTTTAGAATCAACTGCAGCCGGACCCATCTGGGCAACCACAGTCACTGGCGCCATGTAGTGTGGCCGCACAAAGTTCGGTACCGCAATCAGTGCGAGGGCAATGAACAAACCCAACGTCACTCCAGCAGCAACCATTGTCTTTTTGAACCACGCTCCGAACATGATACCGGAGGTAACCGCAAACAAGGCATAAGCAACAGGCAAAATGCCTTGACTGCTGAAAAACACATCATTAAATCGATCCATGTTTAACGTGTTTGGTGTATTTGACCACCAGGTCATCAATGCCGCGAATACTCCTATAAATACCGCCGTGGCAACCAGGACCCAGGTGAGTTTAACAGTAAGCCACTTGTGGCGGGAAGTGCCCTGCGTCCACACCAAGCCATTCGTGCCCTCCGCATATTCCCGGGCGAGCAGTGGCGCTCCCCAGAATATGCCAAGTACTATTGGCAGGAACAGAATAGTTACCGGTAGCAAATGGAACAGTAATTGGTCGGTGCTTGATTGAAACAAGCCCAGTTGCGGCTCGCTGCAGTTCGGATCCGCCGGGTTCTGCGCGCACGCAGTCAGCGCGTGTTGGTACGTATGCCAGAAATGCAGGCCAGTCGGTATGACCAAAGCTGTATACAGGGCTAGAAGTATCCCGATGACCAAAAAATTTTTGCGGTGTTGCCGCCAAAGGAACCAATTCATCGTACGACTCCTTCGTTACCCTGGCCCATGTATGCAAGTATTATCTCCTCTATGTTCGGTTCGTGTTGCTGCCAGTCGCTAGGAACCTTGGCACCTTTTACCACCCGCGTAAGCAGGGTTGACTGCCTGGCAGTGTGCGTCTCGTGGATGACGGTTAATCCTTCGCCAAGTTCCCTTTCATCTTTCCGAGGACCAATGAGGATTTTGTGTTCTTTCAATACGGTTTCGATGTCGTCACAAAGTTGCGTCCTGCCGGATGCCAGCACGACGATGTGATCGCTGACCCGCTCGAGGTCGGCCAAAAGATGAGATGACATAACAACCGTCAAGCCACCGTCCGCCACTGCTTGTGAAAGTGAAGATAAAAAGTCATGCCGCGCCAATGGATCAAGCGCTGCCACCGGCTCATCCAGTAGTAGCAGCTTAGGCTTTTTGGCCAATGCCAGAGCCAGGGCTACTTGAGCGCGCTGGCCGCCAGAAAGTTTGCCCACAGGCCGGTCAAGCGGAATCTGCAAATCCTTCAACCTTTTACCCATAAATTCTGCGTCGAAGCGTTTGTTCAGGTTTACACCCATTTTTAAATGTTCGGTGGCATCCAGGTTTTTGTATAGCGGAATGTCCTGCGCCAGATAGCCGATGTCGCCTAAAAAATCTGCGTGCTGCACCGGCTCCTTACCAAGGACCGAGATCTCACCCGAACTGGCAGATTTTAGCCCAACCAGCAGCTTTAGAAGAGTGGATTTACCGGCACCGTTTGGCCCGACTAGCGCCGATACGCTGCCCTCCGGAACGCTGATGTCACAATTCTCTAGCGCCCAGAACGACCCGTATCGCTTCCCAAGTTTTTTAGTTTGTATAACAGCTTGCATGTCTAACCCTCCTTACTTTTATGTAATGCAATGCGTAGTAATGCTTCAATTTCTTCTTCGTCCAGACCAGCTTTTTTTGCATTAGTCACCCAGCCGTCCAGCTCTTTACCCAACGCGTTATGAATTTCTGGCGATGGCCCCTCCGGCCGCTTTTTCACGAACGTGCCGCTACCGGTGCGTCCTTCTACCAGGCCTTGCATCTCCAGTTCCCGGTAGGCCTTAAAAACAGTGTTAGGGTTGATGGCTACATGCGCCACCACTTCCTTTACCGTCGGTAGCTTGTCGCCAGGTCGCAATATCCCAACTTGCAGAGATTGCTTTACCTGTTGCACGATTTGTAGATAAGGCGGCACGCCGGAATGTGTGTTGAGACGGAACGTAATCATATGATTTCACTATTATACTAGTTTGCTAGTGAGATTGCAGATAGTCTTTTACATACGTCAATATGCAGTCTCGCGCCCCGGCTTTAACGGCTTTCAGGTTTCTAAAAGCTCTGAATATTGCACGGTAATGATCACTGAATCTGGTCTTTTATCCGAAGAGCCAATTTTGCTCGCCTTCTCAGCTTCTGGGCAGAGGGCGACTGGGTTCGAACCGACCAGCAGAGGCAATAAAGAATAAACCGTTTTTTTTGGCTGGCTCTAATCTATTGCACGATTTAATGCAAATTATTGTTTTGCATAACCAAGCAGAGAGTAAAGACTTAGTTTCTGTAATGGGGATAAACACGAATACCGTACTAAGAGCTTTACGGCTGCTTAGAGACGAGGGCCTGCTCGAGTTTCGAAGAGGCAGGGGCATTACTGTGGCTGTCACCCCAGAGAAAGGTGCTGAAATGGCAAAGCTGAACGAACTCCTCGTGTTTGCCAGGTCGCAGGGCTACCGATCAGAAGAGTCGATCGCTATGATGAGGGGCTGCACCAATATGCCATGGCTACCAGCACCTTTCGAGAATAGTAGGTTGACAAGCCGTACGCCTTCTGCTGACGTTGGATCATGCAGGGGAGCTGGGTGAGATCACATCAGAAGCACATTGTCATTGGCACCTAATCTCGCTAGTCTTGGCGTTCGGTACTGTACTTGCGCGTTTATTGGCCATAGACACGGGCGCCATCCCAGAGGCCATGTGCTTCCAGCCTGTAACGTACTCCCACAACTTTGTAAAGGCATCATATGCGTTACCTCCTCGAAGCAGCTGCTACCTTTGTAAGTCATCAACTTTCGGCGTACTATATTCCCGGATCGAACAGCCTCGCAGTTGGAACCAAAGGTCGGGCGTGGCTCGCATCAGACAGTTCCCCAGTGTTTGAATCCAAGGACTACGGCTTGTGTTGAACGCCTATGTGACCCTGGATAAACCATTTCCTTAGCCGTGAAGTCTCACTATGCTAGCGTGTGAAGGTGATGGACGCGCAATGCCAACCACTCCGATGGGAAATCTGGCGGTTTCGTCCCCAGCGAAGAAATCTCCTACTGACTTCTGGCGTTGTCATCGTCATAATTGGTGCGGTCACCACCCTCGCAGTCGGAGGATTCTGGAGTGCTCGACGTGGTAACCCCGACCCGGGAGGACATCGTCTCAAGGCGCTTTCCTCGGTCTCAATCGCGCTACCGAAAAATGCAGACGTGCACCTTCGCACTATTGCGGAGCCGCATTGGGACTCTTGTGACGGCAGGAAAGGGACATTCGGTTGGAGCGATGTGAGCATGTACTACGAGTTCACAACAACCGAAGGTGAGAACCAGCTTGTAAAGGCAGCCGCCTCTATGCTCACCAGTCATGGCTGGCGCGTCACGCAACAGACCAACGCAGGAGGTCCATATCTCACCGGCCGCAAGTTCTTAGACAAAACGATACCCCTCAAAGTCACTCTTTCACCTGACTACCAGGTTGCTGGAGGTCCTATTTCGTATTGGAATCTCTCCGCGTTCTCTCTGCCGGTAGGCTCTCGAGCCAGCGGCTGTTAGCACCTAATCTTGACGCGCTCGTAGTGGCAAATAGAACTGTGGATCTAACGGCCACGGAAGCATACCTTTTGGTAACTCCGATAGCTCAGTATGGGGCCAGACGGGTGGATAAAAACGAATTCAGGTTTGATTCACAAACCGTCCAACCAAGCGCCGACCAAAATATTTCATGCTAAGCATGTTTTGAAGAAACTTCGGCCATCGAGTTCGTGAACTCCCATGAAACCACAGCTTGCGGCAAAAAGGGCCAATCCGGACAGGAGGAGTAGTAGCTGACAAGACCTTGACGGGTTCCGTGCTTGACACGAAAAGCTCCCCTTTTGGCGATACAAGCTTCATGCACCGTTTAGCTTGTGATCCGTGGTTCTGTTGAAGCCTCCGACGTTTCAAAGATGCCGCTGACAGCAGACTATGGCTGTCTCCACGGTATGTCATCTTGCTTCGCTCTATCTAGAATCAAACCGGACCGGCCTGGGAACCTGGTCTAGGTTTTTCTCTGCTTGAGCTGGCTCGGGGGGAAGTGGCTCGGGGGGAAGGACTCGAACCCTCAATGACAGGACCAGAACCTGCAGTGTTGCCAATTACACCACCCCCGAAGGTCAATGAATGACTAGTTAAATTTAGCCACAAGAAATCAGCTACCATGTCGAAGTACTGAGAGGAATTTATATCCAACAATCCTTGACGCTGAAACCGCGACCGTCTCCCTGGCGTAGTCAATTGCAAGCTGAACTCCGTGGACAGGTGAATTGATCGACTTTGCTGCAGAAGTGCTAAAACCTAGCGAGCTCATCATTTGACTAGCCCGAAGCAAATGAAACCCATCGGAAACCACAATGACACTGTGAATCCCCCGAGATGTTAGCAGCTTTGATACAGAGACCACCGATTCCCAGCTGTCTCGTCCTATCGGATTGGCAATTACGGCCCCTGAAGGTACGCCCTTACCAGTCAAGTAGGTCTTACCTACCCCTGCCTCCGAATAAGCATCACCAGGAGACGAGCCTCCAGTTACAAATATAAGAGGGGCATACTTTTGCCGATAAAGTAGGTCGGCCTCATCAAGTCTTGCCGAGAGGTCACGTGAGGCTACTCCGTTATATTCGGCGGTGCCCATGACTACGATCGCCTGCGACCGAACCGGCTTAGCCGTTATAGATTCCTTGTAAACCTGGATGAAGGTAACTCCGAGATAAATGATCGTGGCTGCCACAATTACGGCCAGCAAGCGCCGCAGGATTTTAAGCAGCAGGAAAGGCAGACACATTATGGGTTGTGGATTCCAATCAGCTCGCTGGCTAACGCCAATCTTTGCAATGTAGCCTTCTTCCCGAGCAATTCGATGGATTCGAACAACGGTGGACCAACTTTTGAACCGGTGAGAGCTACCCGAATCGGCGCCTGCACTTTCCTGAGAGGCATTTCGACCAAATCACAGTAGCTCCTTGTAGCATCGTGGAGTTGTTCGGCCTTAAATTCGGACAGGTTCAGGTAAATATTGCTTATATCCCCAATGATCCGGGAAGATTTTGGATCCTTGCGCAAAACCGAGTCAACCAGTTCAGCCGATATCTCAATCTCTGGCTGAAATAAAAAATCGACCATAGAGGAGACCTCAGTGAGCAATGAGACCCTCTCTTGAACCAGCGGAGCTATCTTTGAAAACACCTCCAGCTGCTTTACACTTCCCGACCACCATTCGTTTGACTCCAGAAACGGCAGGCAGTGGTTGACAAAATCGTCTACAGGCAGTTCCCTGATATAGACGCCATTGAAGTGAAGCATCTTTTTTTCATCGAAAAATGCCGGTGAATGGTTAACCTGATCGATGTCGAAAAGCTCGATCATCTCCTCAATTCTCATGAACTCGCGGTCGTCTCCAGGACTCCATCCAAGGAGAACCAGATAGTTAACCATTGCCGAAGCCAGGTAGCCCAATTCGCGGTAATCCTCCACGGCCACCCGGTCTCGCCTTTTGGAAAGCTTTTGGCGTTTGGCATTGACCAGCACCGGAACGTGGGCGAAGACAGGCAGCTCCTCCGCGCCAAGCGCCTGGAACAAAAGGATCGCCTTGGGCGTGGTGGGCAGGTGCTCTTCCGCCCTAAGGATGTACGAGATTTTCATATCCATGTCGTCGACAACGTTTGCCAACACGAAAAGGGGGGACCCATTTGACTTTACGATAATAAAGTCATCTAGGTTCTCATGGTCGAAAACCACGTCGCCGCGAATTTTGTCGTGCACAACGGTTTGTCCAGGGCGAGGAATTTTGAACCGCAGCGCTGAACCAGAAGCCCTTGGATTATTTCTTTCCCGGCAATATCCGTCGTATCCTGGCGGACCTCCACGCTCGCTTGCCCGCTTATCGATTTCATCTCTGGTGCAGTCGCACCAATACGCTTTACCTTCGTCAATTAGACGCGCAATAGCCTGCGCATAAAGATCAGATCTCTCGGACTGCCTGTATGGACCCTCATCCCAGCTGATTCCGAGCCACGTCAGAGCTGAGACAATACCGTCGACCCACTCCTCCGCATTTCTGGCGTCATCGGTATCTTCAATACGAAGAATGAAGCTGCCGCCCGCTTTGCGTGCAATTAGCCAGTTGTAAAGCGCCGTTCGCGCTCCGCCCACATGAAAGTAACCGGTAGGAGATGGAGCGAAGCGAACTCTAAGAGTACTTTTCACACTTCAAAGCTAATCGCAAAGGAGGAGAAAGAAACCGCCTCGAAACGACTACACCTCCAATTTGTCCTCAATTGAAGTATCCAACGCACCTAACCACGGTCCGGGCATGCGCATTTGCTCGACGTCCTTGCACAACCCATAATGCCGTCCGACGATGAAAACTTAGGAAAGTAGCTTCTTGGCAACGACAATACGCTGAATCTGGTTGGTTCCTTCATAGATCTGAGTGATCTTGGCATCGCGCATAAATCTCTCGAGCGGAAAGTCCTTGGTGTAGCCGTATCCGCCCAGCAGTTGTACAGCATCCACGGTAACGCTCATGGCCACATCTGAGGCGAACATCTTCGCCATGGCCCCGATCTTGCTCAGATCGCCTGTCGGGTCGGAATCTACCATGGAACATGCCTGATAGACCAGAACCCTGGCCGCCTCGGTCTTGGTCGCCATATCCGCCAGCATGAACTGCAATCCCTGGAACTCGGCAATGGCGTGTCCGAACTGCTCCCGGCTCTTCATATAGTCGCGGGCATAGTCGATTGCGCCCTGCGCGATACCCACGGCCTGCGCGCCGATAGTCGGCCTAGATCGGTCAAGAGTGCCCATGGCGATATAAAAGCCTTGGCCTTCTTCACCAATGAGATTTTCCTTTGGAACACGAACCTCATCAAAAATCACTTCACCGGTCGGCGAGCCCTTGATGCCCATCTTTTGCTCGAGTTTGGCAATCTTGACTCCCCAATCCGCTTCGACCAGAAACGCCGAGATACCCTTGTGTCCTGCAGAGGGATCCGTCTTCGCAAACACGGTGTAGGTGTCTGAGATTCCGGCATTCGTTATCCAATATTTTGTACCAGAAATTATGTAGTCGTCACCGTCTCTAACTGCTCGGGTTTTCATTGAGGCGACGTCAGACCCGGCATCAGCCTCTGACAAGCAGTAGCTCGCCTGTGCCGTCCCTGCGGCAATCCTCGGCAGGTACTTCTTCTTTAGTTCGTGCGAACCCCAATTCAAGATCGGTATCATGCCAAGCTTGGATATCAGCATCACGAGTGCAGTTGTCGCGCACACGCTCGCCAACTCCTCGATCATGATTGCCTGGAATATATGGTCGGCGCCTGATCCTCCATATTCTTCTGGAACCCATAGCGCCGGGAGTTCCATATCTACACAGGCGTGAAAATTGTCCCATGGAAACTCGGCCTTGGCGTCAACCTCAGAAGCCCGGGGTGCAATCTTTTCTTTCGCGAAGGCTCGCACCGACTGCCGGAATTCTCTTTGATCTTCAGTTAGCTGGAATGTTTGCACCTAAACGATATTAGTGCCGCCAGATTATTTGGCAATAGGAGAGGCACACTATTTACCCGGGCTTTTCGCGCCAGCGTTCAACCATGTTTGCCTTCGATTTTGCTACGCTTGGAAGCGCATCTCTTCGAGCGAGGAGTTCGACATGGCCCCAGATTCCAAAGCAGATCTTCGAGATCGCGACCCGAACATTGTTCAAGACCGCGTCGAAGGGCTGATCGAGCGCTTCTCCCGCGAATCAATGTCTGAAAAGGAATTTTGGGGTGCGCAGTACGATTTGGGATTGGCATGGGTGCAGTTCCCTGAAGGACTCGGAGGGCTGGGTGTTTCACCTGCGCTTCAAGAAATTGTCGAAAGCATGCTACGGGAAGCAGGCGCTCCGTCAAACTTTCTTGTAAATCCGATTGGAATAGGAATGGGAGCACCTACGGTCGCTGCTCACGCGCCGGCCGACTTGGCGCGAAGGCTTTTACGGCCAATCTTTACCTGCGACGAGATTTGGTGTCAACTATTTTCCGAACCTGGTGCTGGATCTGATGTGGCCTCGGTAAGTACGAGCGCGGTGAGAGACGGCGACGAATGGATAATCAACGGGCAAAAGGTCTGGACCACGCTAGCTCATGTCGCCAGGTGGGGAATGCTCCTCACCCGGTCTGACACATCCGCCCCTAGACATTCCAGAATGACCTATTTCATTGTAGATATGCATGCGGAGGGAATTGAGATAATGCCGCTTCGCCAGATGACCGGAGATGCTGAATTCAACGAGGTCTTCTTTACCGACGTTAGAATTCACGACTCATACAGACTGGGCGGTGAGGGCGAAGGTTGGAAAGTTGCCATCACTACTTTGATGAATGAACGAGTTTCCCTTGGCGGTTCAACCGCTAGC
Organism: Actinomycetota bacterium; assembly: GCA_027320695.1. Classification (GTDB taxonomy): domain Bacteria; phylum Actinomycetota; class Acidimicrobiia; order Acidimicrobiales; family Acidimicrobiaceae; genus SCQM01. The sequence goes on from DAHVKW010000012.1 coordinate 22,473, forward strand.
AGAGATTCCGGCTCAATCGGCAACGCAATCAGCCTCTGGAGAAAATCGGGAAGTAAAGACCCATTCGAAAGGGACCGGCTGATGCAACTTTGGATTGAAGCCGAGGTTAGCAGGCTCACCAACATACGCGCCTGTCAGCAGCGGATTGCTGGCACACCCGGTCCTGAAGGATCGGTGGGCAAACTGGTGAGCGCCGAACTCAATAAGAAGATCTATGAATTTTGCATCAACCTTCTTGGAGCGAAAGGATTGACCTATTCCAGCTACGAAATGAGGCGGCCCGAATCAATTAAAATTGAGCTCGAAGATGGCGACTTAGATTTCCCTAGAATGTTTCTGAGGTCCCGCGCCAACACGATCGAGGGCGGAACTTCCGAAATCATGAAGAACATTCTTGGAGAAAGGATCCTAGGACTTCCCCGCGAACCCGTCGCTGATCCTTATAAAACGTGATCAGAATGAAATCCAGACCTAGACGTTGAACAGTTGCCGCCAGTCCTTTACCGATGATAACGCATCTGGCGCTAATTTTAGACTGGATTCAGGAATAGCATCCGCCAATTGCCTCTGCACTATGTAGCTGTGGCCCGCGCCCCTGAAGTACATCTTGCGAAATTCCAACAAATCCGCGCCAGCCGTGCCATCGAACCCAAAAAGCTGCACGAAAAAGTCGACATCGTATGCAATAGGACTTCTGCCGAAAGCGGTAGCCCTTTTGCCAATCAGGGCACCCAGCCCAATGACCACATCCTCGTGGTGCTCGCCTTCGGTGATGACGATCTTGGCGGCCTTTTCTCTCACCAGCAACAGCGCGTATCCTTGGCCGGGTCCTGGAGTCCCCAAAAGATGCCTGCCACTCCGGTCGTGGGGGGTAATTGTACCGGTTCGCGGCCTTGACCAACTGTGTGCTACGGGCGGACCGACAATCCCAAGTGCTGCTTCATGCTTTGGACTCATTACGTAATTTGGTTGACTCACAGATGCTACTTTACCTTAGTTGTCTGAAATAAGTTAATTCTGGCGCGAATTACAGCCGACCGCCGACGGCTTGATTGGGCGTTCCCGCGGCAACTTTAATCAATCCCACCACGATGGAATCGATGAGGGCCTGCCATGAGGCGTCAATGATATTTTCCGACACTCCCATGGTCGACCAGGTCTCGTTCCCGTCAGAGCTGTCAAGCAGCACCCGGACGACCGCCCCGCTGCCAAGAGCGGAGTCCAAGACCCTCACCCGGAAGTCTGTCAAATGCACTTTGGCAAGCTCCTTGAAATAAGGTGCTAGCGCTTTGCGAAGCGCAGAATCGAGAGCGTTTACGGGACCATTTCCTTCTGCGGTGGCAATCATCCTGCTTCCTTCAACGATCACCTTCACGGTCGCTTCAGTCACGGCCCCAATTCCTTCACGGTGGTCAGTGATGACCCGGAAGGACTCCAGCTTGAAGAATTCCTGTTTCCATCCGCTTGCTTCACGCATCACGATCTCGAGGGACCCGTCGGCCGCTTCGAAATGGTACCCCTTGTGCTCGAGCTCCTTTAGATGCTCAAGCACCTGGGCCATCTCTTCGGAGTCGAGATCCAGTCCGAGTTCAGCAGCCTTGATCGCGACAGTCGACTTGCCTGACATCTCGGAAACCACGAAACGCGACCCGTTTCCAACCAACTCTGGCGAGACGTGCTCGTATGCATCCTTTCGCCTTGATATCGCGCTTACATGCAATCCGGCCTTATGCGTGAAGGCGGAAGTGCCCACATATGGCTTTTGCGGATCCAGATTTATATTGACAATTTCGGCGACGTGTCTCGAAACCGAGGAAAGCAGCTCAATGCGTTCCGTCGGCACGGTCTCGACGCCCATCTTGAGGGACAGGTTCGGTATCGTTACCGACAGGTCGGAGTTGCCAGTTCGTTCTCCATAGCCGTTTATGCAACCTTGTACGTGGGTTGCTCCCATCTTCACTGCAGCGAGGGCATTTGCAACAGCGCACCCCGAATCGTTGTGAAAGTGAACCCCGATCTGCGTGCTGAAACTCGAGCTGATAGCACCAATGATTTCTTCCACCTCGTGTGGCAGCGTGCCGCCGTTGGTGTCGCAGAGAACCAAAGTCTTCGCCCCGGAGTCTTGGGCCGCCTTTAGGATATCCAGGGTAAATGCGCGGTTCGACTTATAGCCGTCAAAGAAATGCTCCGCATCGAGAAATACATCAATCCCCTGGGAGTGGAGAAAGCGGACCGAATCCGCCACCATTCTCACGCCCTCGTCTAAAGTAGTCCGCAGCGCCCTCTCAACGTGATAGTCCCACGCCTTGCCAACTATGCAAACTCCCGATGTCTTGGCCTCGACAAGCGCGCGCAAAGTCGGATCTTCATCTGCACTTGTGGTAGCTCGCCTTGTAGACCCAAATGCCACCAGCTTCGCAGTAGTCAGCTTAAGTTCGTTTTGAGCCCGCCTGAAGAACTCTTCGTCTTTGGGATTTGCCCCAGGCCAGCCGCCTTCAATATATGCGACCCCAAGACTGTCGAGCTGCAGAGCAACCCTGAGTTTGTCATCGACACTAAGCGACAGGCCCTCTTGCTGCGACCCGTCACGCAATGTGGTGTCATAGATGTCTACCCTTGCAGGTAGACCAGGTACATGCTCAGCGGACATACGTAACCCAGTCTTTATAAGTATCCAAACGACCTCTAACTGCATCATAATACGTGGACTGGATGGCCTTGGTCATAGGACCTGGCTTGCCATCGCCAGCAATGCGGTCATCGACCGATGAAACCGGCACAACCTCTGCCGCTGTGCCGCACAGAAATATCTCATCAGCGGTGTACAGATCGCTGCGGAGCAGGTTCTCCACCGCAACTTCATAGCCGAGATCCTCGGCTATGCGAATCACGGACGACTGGGTAATACCCTCCAATGCTCCCGCAGATGTAGGCGGAGTGTAGATCACCCCGTTCTTGATCACAAACAGGTTCTCTCCGGTGCATTCCGAGACATATCCTTGGGGAGACAGCAAAATCGCTTCCTCATAACCAGCCTTGACCGCTTCAATTTTTGCCATGGAAGAGTTAATGTACATTCCTGTTCCCTTGGCGGCAGGTGGAAGAGCGTTGGGGTGATGCCTCTGCCAGGAAGAGATCTTAACGCGTATCCCATTTCGAATACCCTCGTCTCCAAGGTAGGCACCCCACGGCCATGCCGCAATAGCGACGGAAACGCTACAAAACAGTGGGTTCAACCCCATCTCTCCATAGCCCAGAAAAACGATCGGCCTCATGTAGCAGCTATCGAGATTATTTTCTCTCACGACGCTTTTGGAGGCTTCGATTATCTCCTTCTGGGTGAAAGGAATATCAATCATGAATATCTTTGCGGAATTGAAGAGCCTCTTGATGTGGTCCTCCAAACGAAAAATAGCAGGACCGGAATCGCTCTCGTAAGCCCTTACGCCCTCGAACACTCCTGAACCATAATGAAGGCCGTGAGTCAGCACGTGGATCTTAGCGTCCTGCCAGGGCACGAGCTTGCCGTCCATCCAGATCTTCTCAGTTTCAATAATTGGCATTTTACCTATACCCTTTCAGCGATTGAATCGCCAATAGCACTCGTCTTGGCCCCTTCGGGCATCTCATACGCTTCCAGCGCGCCATTTATTCTCATGGCGGCCTCATTTTCACCGAGGAACTCAAGCATTAGCGCCCCGGAACGGATTGCAGCCATCGGATTCGCCTTGCCAGTCCCGACAATGTCATGGGCGGCGCCATGGACCGGTTCGAAAAGGGACGGACCGGTTCGATCCGGATTCAGATTGGCAGATGCGGCGAGTCCGATTCCGCCCGATACTGCTCCACAAAGATCGGTGAGTATGTCCCCAAAGAGGTTGTCGGTAACGATCACATCGTACCGGCCGGGGTTTTCAACCATATGAATGCAGGCTGCGTCAACATGGCTGTATGCGGTCTCGATATTTGGATATTCCTTGGCCACCTCGTTGAAAGTCCGCTGCCACAAATCGCCCGCGTACGTCAGCACATTTGTCTTGTGAACCAGGCTCAGGTGCTTTCTCGACCTCGACGCGGCGAGCTCAAATGCGTAGCGCACAACCCGTTCTACTCCAAAGCGGGTATTTACCGAACCTTGCGTCGCCACCTCCTGCGGCGTCCCTCTCCGTAGAAGGCCTCCCTCTCCCGCGTAGGATCCCTCAGTATTCTCCCGGATCACAACCATATCTATCGGATCAATGTTGAACCGGTTCCATCCCCTCGGGGTAACGAATGGTCGCATATTGACGTATAGGTCAAGCTCAAAT
>DAHVKW010000130.1 GCA_027320695.1 Actinomycetota bacterium
GGAGGTTCCGTCTGGGTGGACGATCACTGGAGCCGTATTCGAAGTGGTACCGCACCATCGCGCTCTCGCCCGAGTTGCGAGACAGCATCGAAGAGCTTGACTTGGAAGATTTCGATACATTACAAGCTGGTTCTGCAACCGAGCAAAAACAGATGGAAAGTAAGTGCATTGAGCTTGGCGCCCAACGCAGGAAGTTACTCGATGCTCACTACGCCGGAGCAATTCCACTTGATCTGCTGAAGACTGAACAGGACCGGATCGCCGGTCAGCTCACGCGGATTGAAGACCAGCTGGCCAGCCTCGATGCGAACTTTGAGCAAGCACGAGCAGTGTTAGCCGATACGCTTGATCTAACCCGAGACTGTCATACCGCCTACCTGGAAGCAGGCGACAGTACCAGGCGGCTCTTCAATCAGGCCTTCTTCGCCAAGATCTACATCGACGAGGACGACGAAACGAGGGAACAAACCGTCCGAGTTGACTACAACGAGCCCTTCGACAGCTTGCTTTCACGCCTCATTCCGGCAAGTGTTCATCGCAATCTCGACATAAAGAAATCTCCACTCTCCAGGTTGGACCTCCTTCTTATGTCCCGCAATTTCACAGTTATGTAATTTTTATGTAACACTGTCAAATGGAGGGTTCAAAACAACTAACAAACATGCTCTGAACTGGTGGGCTCGGTGGGACTCGAACCCACGACCAAGGGATTATGAGAGGGCTTGAAAGTGTCCGAGCTAGTCGTCAAAGTGTCGCAGTGTATCCCATAATGACAGCTCCAAGCTTTGCAACTTGAAGACCATTGAAACTCAGTGAGACTGAACGGGACGCCCTCGGACACATTTGTTGGTTGGATTGTTGGGTGAAAACTCCTGCCGATGCTCCGCCTCGCTCAGCAAAGTTGACTTGAAACGACTTAGAGGTGGCGCCTCGATCCCACTGCAACCATTACGCACTAGCAAAACACCACCCGAAGCAATCATCAATGACTACCAAATCAGGACAGCTCATCTACTATGTGCAAAATCGTAGAATATAGTTACGTTTTTGCACAGCCATAGACCTTTAGGTGTGCATTATCGTTTTCTGAGACTACACTAGTACATATGGCTACAATGACTGTTTTCGAGCGTCTGGTAGAGCGGGCCGCCGACCAACATGGCTTCATTCGCGCGGCCCAAGCCCAAGAGCTTTCCATCGACCCAGCCGTACTCCGCCAGCTTGCTGCCATTGGTCGTTTAGAACATCGGGGATGGGGCCTCTACCGGCTCGTAGCCATTCCTATCACTGAACAAGATGAATTCCACGAAGCTGTTTTGTGGGCCAATGGACGAGGAGTAATAGCAGGGGAATCAGCACTCGCCCTGTGGAACCTTGCAGACGTCAACCCAATGAAGATCGAGATCATAGTCCCTCCCACCTACCAGCCTCGACGTCAGGGACGGGATCGATACATAACACGCCGACGAAAGCTAAAAGTGACCGACATCGACACAGTGAACAACATTCCAGTGCTTACTCCGCAGGTCGCCATTGCCGATGCTATCAAGGTAGGCATCGCTGGTGGGCTCGTTACTCAGGCCATCGTGAATGCACGAGCACGTGAATTAATTGGCTCCGTTACCGAAGCTCGCCTTCGTGTCCAACTGGCAGACAGAGGTATATCCAAAAAATCATCGAGAAATGACTGAACAAAAACCATCTCCCAGCAATAAGCAACATCTGGAGCGTTTGCTAACGGAATGGTCCAAATCGGAAGGGATTACCGTTGCTCGGCTCCGCCATCTCATTGGCATATCAGTTATTGCTCAGATGCTCGACGGATTGCCTGATGATAACGGAAGACATCGGATTGTGTTCAAGGGAGGTTCTGCCCTGATTATGCGTTTCGGAATGAACGCACGAGCTACCAAGGATCTCGATGCCGCATTTCGTGGCGAGTTAGACGAAGCGGTCAGATTGATCCAAGGAAAAGCCATTACTGGCTGGCATGGATTCACTGGAAGGGTGACCGACGCACAGCCAATTGAAAAGGCGCGTACCTCGCCTTCGCCATTACGTTTCAAGATCAAACTCTCTTACTTAGATAAGGACTTCATGACAGTCCCATTCGAAATATCTTCCGAAGAAGCCACTTCATTGCGCGACCCAGAAGTAATCAGCCTAGCAATCAGCCTTGAGCCCGTAAAACTCAAAGAACCGGATGTCGTCGCATTCTTGCCTCTAAGGTTTCAGATTGCTCAGAAACTTCATGCCTGCACTGAAGCCTCCTCCGAGGATCACGCCAACGATCGGGCACGCGACCTCGCTGATCTCATGCTCATAGAAGAACTCGGAGTTTCAACGATTGAACTACCGGAAATAAAATCGGCTTGCATCGAGATCTTCGCAACGAGAGCCGCGCAGCCTTGGCCTCCGATCATTAGAAAATTCCCAGGTTGGAATGCACTCTGGGGAAATCTCCAGCAGACCGAGGGACTATCAATCAGTCTGGAGGAGGCGATCGATACCGTGAACAGTTTCGTATCGCGCATAAATACTGCCGAATAATTCCGACAAGAAGTGCCTGTACAGGTCGGGAACCGCCCTCACCTTTCTGAATCCCAATTTGAAGATTGACCCAGTTCTATCAACACCACTCAAATCAAATGATGTCTCTGATTCGGTGAGTCGATCAATGGATGATGCAGAATGTTTCACAGAATTGACTAAGAGACTTTTGGTGGACCTTGAGTCACACAATACGAACCGCAACTCCGCCCGTTCCAGGCCTGCCCAAACCTGATTAGTCCCCCCACGTATGCGACGAGGGACTCGAATCCTCGACCTCAGCCATGGACATTCGCTCGAACATTTTGTCTCCAAGCGAACCGAATTACAGCGCCCGGTTCAATTGAGGAAAATACCATGTGCAGAGACAAACCCGAGAAGCCAACAATTCCCCAGGTAGGACAAGCAATGGGACTAGTGGCACCCTTTGAGCGCTTATCCAGCTAGCCCATTTGCAAGGTCGTCAAAGAACGCTCGCCAACCCAATTCAGCTTGAGCATAATTCTCTGATGGCATGTTTCCGCCGGACTGCGTGAACAGCATCTCCGTTCCTTCTGCGATCGCCTTGAGATCGACAGTCACTCGTTCAAACAGGTCGCCAGGACGATCGCTCAGGCTAAGTACAAGTTGATGCGGTGGCGCCAGTTTGAGATAGGAGCCGTGCCAACTGATCTCATTACCGTCGCCTAGAATCATGCGAGCGCTCCACTCACCCCCAACCCTAAGATCCATGGTGACGTCTGCCACACTCGTGGACTCTGTACCAAACCATCGGCCGAAATCGACTGGGTTGGTCCACGCAGCGAACACTTCTTCCGGGGAAGCGGCAAATGTACGCGTAATAGAGATATGGGGGATCATATCAGGCATGTGCTGAACCTTTCTTCTTTGTGAGGTGTACATCGAGACGATCAAAAGAACTTTCCCAAAGTTCGTGATAATCACCGAGCCAACCTCCAGCTGCAACGAGCGGTTCAATACGCAGTTTGCACGGGCGCTGCTGAGCTCTGCGACTTCTCTCGACGAGCCCGGCGAGTTCAAGCACACGCAAATGTTTTGAGACAGCTTGAAAACTCATGGCAAATGGCTCCGCGAGTTCACCAACGGTAGCGTCACCCGACGCCAACCTGCGCACGATCGCGCGCCGCGTTGGATCAGCAAGCGCCCCGAAAACCGCGTCCAACTGCTGTTCCCTAACTTCCGGACTTCGTTTCTCAACCATGAGGTTGAATAATACACGAGTTGGTCTCATTTTGCAACTGATTGGTTGAATACGTGTAATTACTCTCGTCGACCGTAATAGACATGTCAAAACACTCTCGTCGACCGTAATAGACATGTCAAAACACTCTGGTCGACGAACGAAAGCAGTACGAACCAAAATCACGCCCGGCAATGCAGGGTGTCAACCGCCAAACATTACGCACAACTTCAGTGGGCCCGGTGGGACTCGAACCCACGACCAAGGGATTATGAGACGGCTTGAAAGTGTCCGAGCTGGTAGTCAAATTTCAGAGGGAGGTGGCTGGGCTTTGGTACTTCGCGCGAGATACAGCGGATTTCTATGAAAGGGGGATTCATGAGAAAGATTAATCTCCGACGGCATGCCCGTCATTTTTTCGCCGGTGTCCTCGCAGCCATGGCTTCCACACTCTTGGTCTGTCTCAGTGCTGCGCCTGCATCAGCTCAGGGAGTTGTCGGCGGATTCTCTTCCGGGAGTTGGAATGGTTCCACTTCTTGGAG
>DAHVKW010000131.1 GCA_027320695.1 Actinomycetota bacterium
CGATACCCGGATATTTGAGCGGAGTATATGTCAGATACGCCAGCCATTTACCACCGGAAGAGAATTTAGGATCTTCCGAATAAACACCAGCAACCTCTTTCAATGACCGGGTAGAGCCATCTAAAATCCAGAGCGTGTTGTTTGACACAAAGGCAAGATTTCCGTTTCCTGCAAACGCAGACGCATTGACAAAAGGTTGTGACTGCGCTGTCCTTGGCGAGACAGTAGCTTGGGGTGGAACTGTTGGTGGGGGTGGCTGATTCGCAAGAGCGGAAACCCTAGGTAATGACCGGCGTCCAGCTAAAAGCAGACCCAAACCCGACAAGAAAAGCAACAATGCAGCCAAGAAGCTGCCAATCAGCCAACGCCTGCGCCGCAGCCTTCGCGCCTCTTTGATAAGTGCTTCGGAATCAAGGTTGCCCAAATCTGGAGTCTTTGGCCTAAATGGAGATAGAGTCACTTCTCCCCTCGTAAACTGAAAGTGATGGTGCTAATGTTAGTAGCATTATGCGAGATGTCAAGGTTGACCATTCGGAGCCTATGCCTCTTTTTGAACAAGTCGCTGCTGAGATTCGAAGAGCGATTGCCGATGGTGAGGCGAAGCCGGGCGAGCGGATGCCATTGGCTAGAGACTTGGCTTCCGTAATGGGAGTCAACGCCAATACCGTTCTAAGAGCCCTGAGATTGCTAAGAGAAGAAGGCCTCCTCGAGTTTCGGCAAGGAAGAGGAATCACTGTTGCGGGAACGCCAGAAAAGGGCGCTGTCTTGGAAAGGCTGAACGAGCTTCTGGCATTCGCAAGGTCACAAGGTTACAGGTCCGAGGAGTTGATAGCCATGATTAGAAGGACTGAGTAATTAGGCGGCTGCCAAAGGAATTCGTTGTCGGACTTTCACCGGCATCTTGCGACGCTAGGAATCTTGGCTAAGGGGTTTGCCCGTTTCAGATTGTTGGACAGCCGTGACAGGATAATTGTATTGAAGATGGGGCAGCCATTTTCCCCTTGGCCGTAGAGCTTTGGCGACACTGACCCGAACATTCCTGTTTCTAACTTGTTGAGTAGACCTTGCTCCAGCTTTTTCCTCCGTCTGATGTATGAAAAAGAAGTCCGCTACCGGGTTGAAGCCCAGTTTCCAGCAACCAACCCACGTTCGGCGTAATAAAGGAGATGCTTGCCAGATATGTCATACCGCCCCGGATGGGCGCGAGTTTCGACCAACTTGCGCCGTCATTCTCTGTGACAACGAGCGATGCCTCTGTGTTTCCATTGCAGGAAGAGCAGATTCCCGCAACTACCGCAGTGCGCGATCCCAAAGGAACCACCGGGCCTATTGAAGTCCCTGGTCCCGAAGCCACGTTCGCAGGGTTGCCTGGTGGAGGACTTGCACCGGAGTTGTAGGCAAGTATCGGCTTCCAGTTCCTACCATCTAGGGTTTGAAAGATTGTGTATGAAACCCCACCCATGCTCGCAAGTCCAGAAATCGATGCCAAGCACCTTTGAGCAGAAGCTGCATGGACAAGTGTCTCTGTATTTCCCTTGGATGCAAGTGTCAATGTCCAGCTATTTCCCGCATTTGAAGTCTTGAACACCTTGCCGTCAGAGGTGCCAATCCAACCAACCGCAGTCGAACCAAATGAAACCGAGTCAGCCAAGGCTGGCGTAAGGAGCTTGCTCCAGCTCTCACCTCCGTCGGTCGTGCGCCATAGGTTGGACGATTCGAGAGCAAAACCCTCGGTGCCACTTACAAAATCGACAGCGAGCACGGACCTTTGAGGGAGGTTCTCTGTAGACCACGTAGAGCCTCCGTCGTGAGTGATCAGGATCGTGTGAAGTCCCCACGCGGCTAGGGTCGGGGGTGTTGATTTTGCGGCTTTGATCGAGGTGAGATTGACGCCCGTACGTTTTGCCGCATCAAAGGTGCGTCCACCGTTAGTTGTCTTTAGGACTTCGCCGTTTCCGACCATGTAGCCGGTCGAGGGTGAAACAAACTGGATTGCCATTAGCCCCTTACGACCGGAAATCGGTTGTTGCCCGGGTGTTCGACTGCTGGTGGTAGTTACGGGGTTGGTGGCGTCGCTGCTGCCTGCGCTAGAGGTCGTACGAACTCCGGAACCTCCCGGAGCTGTCGCCTGGTTGGAGGTTTGACCACAGCCCGCAACGGCGGCCATGCCCAGTCCAGCCATTACGAAGAGCAGGACTTCGCGTCTCAGCGCCACCGGTTCCCCCCATCCCTGCTTGATCGGCATCTTTCAAGCAACGTATCAAATTCCGTACGACAAGCCAACTTGACACCGAGAGCTCTCGTCGTAGACCACCATCAGCGTTTTCTCACCCGTCGATGAACTGCCTCCGATGTTCACGAGTCCTTCCAGCTGAATGGACGAACTCCGAAAGGTGAGCATTTTCAGGCTTCAGCTGACCTTGGAACGCTAAGGCTTCCGCTTGCCTTTTTAGAGCCCTTCTTTGATCTCGAAGTTGAAGTAGCTCTAAGGCTGACCTCTGTCACGAGATTTTGAAGAACCCTCACCTCCTCCTCGAAGGCCATGATTCCTTCTTTGGTTATCTCGATCAGTGTCTGGGGTTTTCTGCCCGAGTAACCCTTTTCCACCAGCACGAGGCCGGCGCTTTCCAACACCTGAATGTGCCTGCCGAGGTTGCCTTCGGTAAGCCCTGTTGTCTTCTGCAACAGGCGGAAATCCGCCCTAGAGAGTTCATGCAGCGCAGCAAGTATGGCGAGGCGGCTGCGCTGATGAACCGCATCGGAGAGGCCGATCAGAAACCTCGGAGTTGTGGGATCTGACACTTGTCCTTCACTTTCGTCAATTTGGAGGTGGAGTCGCGCTCGAACTAGTAGTAATTAACGTTGTAAAGCCTTCGTAGCTTGCGAGCAGAGTGCCTTGTATTTGCATATAGGACCGCCGATCCCAGGATCAAGACGATGCCGGCGGCTATATAGCCTTGCGACGGCGGGGGTATCCAGATATTCAAGAAGGGGACCAGGTCAGACACGTGCCTCGTGAGCACCGCGCCGGCAAGAAAGCTTACAGCGGCAATAATTGCCAAGAAGCTGCTGCGTAGCGCAAATGAAGCGATGCATAGCGCCAAGGCGATCCCTAAGATATGGGCCATTTGGATCGGAATGCCGAGTATGCCATGCACGGCTATCACTGCACACCCTGCAAAAGCCGCAAGCAGATAAGTGGCGAATAACATTCTGCTCCTATTTGCGCGGTGCACCAAGGCGAATGAGACGGATACTGCAAATACCGTGCCGGATATCCAAAACCAAGGCGACGTGCCAGGATGCCATGTGAAGTCGGGCGTACCCACAAATGTGAAGGAAGCCACTAGATGAGCCGGTAGAACCTCTGGTATGGCGATTGAACCCGCATGGGTGGTGGTGCATGCGACAGGCTGAGCCACCGCATTAACCATACGCCAGCATTGAATTGATTGAGCTTTTGAGAAGAACGAAGTAGCGAGAATTGCCGTAAGGCCGAGAGTCAATGGCAAAACCCAGACTCTTTGTTGAATGTTCCTTGCCAAGTTAGTAATGCGAGTTATCAATTCCAGAGTCTCCGGTGCAGCTTCTGCAGCGGAAGACGGTTCGCAGGTTCCCGGACTCGAGTGATCCATTGCCTCATTCTATAATGCAGAGTACTCTAATACAACCAAGTCAAGGGGAATCTTTAGCTGGAATCTTGATTGGCGCGAGGACCATTTACCGTTCCATTCCCACCCTGCAACTTCTCGGCGATCTGGTCCTGGCATTCCAAACAGTGGAGACATTCGATCTACATGTCCAGGGCATGGAATGTGTCGCACAACAACAACGCAAGATGTCGGAGTTTCCCACGCTGATCTGATTACTGCTGCCGTATTCTTACGTAGCTCCATCCCGCTACAAGCACTCCAAGGGCGGAAAGAAGCCAGCCCGCCGCCCAAGCTGTATACGCGAATACGAACCATGAAGGTCCAGTAGGGAGCGATATCCCATAACGAATTGCAAGAATCAAGTACGCAATTCCGATAATGAGGAATCCGCTGAATAGGCTGATCAGTCCAATACGGAACCACGGGTACTTAGATGGGTTTGACCTTGTAGTCGTCATCATTCGACCCCCCCCGGATCATTTCTGGATCAAGAGGGGGCGGTCTTATTCTCGCTGGCCTTCCCTCTTCTGATTCTGCTGACTGTCGGTTCGCAAAGCATCAGC
>DAHVKW010000132.1 GCA_027320695.1 Actinomycetota bacterium
CCGAAGAGCCGTTTTGAGGAGCATGTAAAAGAGCGTGCCCTGAAGCGTGCGGAAAGTTCAGATAGACCTTCCGATGAAAAGGGCATTTCGCTGACTCCGCTCCAACGCCGGGAGACGGACGAAGGGATGTCTTACCCGCACTTGGAAGTTCGCTACGATCGTGAGATCGGGAGCGCCTTCTTGGAGATCAAGGCTCCTAGCGCGCCGGATAACCTCGATCTTGCTCAGGTTAAGGCCCAAGGGGCGCAATTTTGGCTGCTAGCGCTTTGCCGGGAACTCGATGACGCAGTGCTTAGGATGCGCTTCAACCAGCCGGAAATCGGGTCGTGGGTTTTTGAGACCACTGGAGATCCGGAAGCCGTGCTGGCTACCGACGAGCTGTTGAAAGAAAATGCCAATGACTGGCTAGTTCGGGAGATTCGCCACTACGTCAAAAGGACGTTCAACCGTTTGGAACTTTCTTCGCGTACCCTGGTCACTCTCGTCAAGCCGGGAAGCTGTTTCGTGGGCACGCTTGCAGAACTGGTGCTGGTGGCAGACAGGTCCCTCATGCTCGACGGCACGTTTTCTGATGGCGAGTCCTCGTCGGCACCATTCGTAGTTCTGACGGAAGCAAATGACGGATGGTACAACATGGTCAACCGGATAAGCCGTCTCGAAAGCAGATTCTATGGCCGGCCCGATGAGTTGCAGGAAGTTCGCGCGACATTCGGCATGCGGCTTTCCGCCAAGGACTGCGATGATCTCGGTGTTGTCACCTTCGTTTTTGACGAGATCGATTGGGAGGATGAGGTCAGGATTTTGCTTGAGGAGCAGGCAAGTTTTTCACCCGACGCTCTGACTGGCCTAGAAGCAAATTGCCGGTTCGTCGGCCCGGAAACTATGGAATCCAAGATATTTGCCCGGCTCTCCGCATGGCAGAACTGGATATTTCAGAGGCCGAACGCGGTAGGGACTGAAGGCGCCCTGAAAAGTTATGGAACAGGATCAAGACCTAATTACAATCACGAGAGGATTTAGTAAAGATGACTCAGGTCGACTACGACTCATTAATACCGAACAACGTAAACCTGAAGGAAGACCGTCGTCTCCAGCGTGCTTTGGAGTCTTGGCAGCCGAAGTTCATCGAGTGGTGGAAGACACTGGGTCCGGTGGCCTTCCAGGACAATGACGTTTATCTGCGCACCGCAATTTCAGTTTCCCAGGAAGGCTGGGCAAACTTTGGATATGTGAAGATGCCGGAATACCGATGGGGCATTTTTCTTGCAGATCCGCAGGCTGATAAAAAAATCGGGTTCGGCGATCACATGGGCGAGGACGCATGGCAGGAAGTTCCTGGCGAATATCGTGCTGATCTGCGGCGTTTGATCGTGGTTCAAGGCGACACTGAGCCAGCGTCAGTTGAGCAGCAAAGGCAGCTCTGCCGGACCGCCCCCAGCCTGTACGATATGCGAAACCTTTTCCAAGTGAACGTTGAAGAAGGACGCCATCTTTGGGCAATGATTTACTTGCTCCATGGTTATTTCGGCAGGGATGGTCGCGAGGAGGCTGATGAACTGCTGCAGCGCCATTCAGGAGCCGAGGACAACCCGAGAATTCTTGGCGCATTCAACGAACCGGTGACTGACTGGCTTTCGTTCTACTTTTTCACTTACTTCACGGATCGCGACGGTAAGTTCCAGCTTGCTTCGCTAAAAGAGAGCGCTTTCGACCCCTTGGCTCGTACGTGCGAATTCATGCTCAAGGAAGAAGCTCACCACATGTTTGTGGGGGCTACTGGCATCGGGCGCGTAGTACAGCGGACAGTCGAACTGATGAAGCAGCATGACACCGACGATATCTCCCAGTATGGCGGAATCAACATTTCGACGCTGCAGAGATATCTGAACCTTCACTACACCCTTTCGTTGGATCTGTTTGGAGCTGAAACCTCGACTAACGCCGCCAACTACTTCGCAGCCGGGTTGAAAGGGAGATTTCATGAAGACCAGCGCAGCGACGATCACAAGCTCAAGGATCAGAGCCGCCTGGTTCCGAACGTCGCCGAGGGCGAAGTGGGCTGGAGGGAAGCTTCCGCTCTAACTGCACTCAACGAGACCCTCCGCGAGGATTATATGGCCGACTGCGCCAAAGGAGTGGAACGCTGGAACAGGATCTTATCTGAGACGGGCCGGGAGCTGAAGCTCCCGCATGTCGGATTTAACCGCCACGTGGGCGTGTTCGACGGGCAGCCGGTGACTCCGGAAGGACGCCTGGTTTCCCAGGAGAGTTACGAGCATGGAATCGCGCAGGAATGGCTCCCAACGCAGGAAGACCGCAACCATGTTTCATCTTTGATGGTCCCTGTGCTTGAACCCGGAAAGATGGCAAACTGGATTGCCGCACCAGCTACTGGGATACACCAGAAGCCATTGGACTTTAGCTACGTTCGTGCATAAGATCTCATCCAGGGTTCACGTGATAGGGGTATCCAAATGAAGGATGTATACAACGCCAGCGCCTGGCTGTTGGATCGCAACATCTCGTTAGGTAATGGAGACAGAGATGCCATAATTACCGCCGAGAGTTCCATTACCTACGCATCTTTGCAAAAGAGTGTTTATCGCGTTCAAAATGCTCTAAAGGAGCTTGATGTAAGAAGGGAAGAGCGGGTTGCGCTTGTAGTGAACGACGAGCCGGCTTTTCCCGCTTGGTTCTTGGGGTGCATGCGGTCTGGAGTCGTTCCTATTCCCCTGTCCACGATGCTTACCGGAAATGACCTTGGGGATATTATTCACGATGCCGTGGCCCAAGTGGTTGTTCTTTCAGGCAGGTACGCCCCGATTCTTCCTGCAATTGTGAAAGCAGCGCCGCATCTGAAGGCTGCTGTCATCGTTGGAGATGAGCAGTCGGATGTCGAGATCAAGGTCTTTAATTGGCATGAATTCCAAGACGCCGACGAAGTTCCGATAGCCGATACAAATGTGGATTCGCCGGCGTTCTGGCTGTACAGCTCCGGTACAACCGGATTTCCAAAGGGGACCATTCACCGTCATTTCAATCTGGAAGCAACGGTCAACACCTATGCCAAGACAGTCCTGAATATCAATAAAGATGACAGGTTCTTTTCCGCCGCAAAGCTTTTTTTCGCATTTGGACTTGGAAATTCACTGACGTTTCCTTTCTCGGTAGGCGCTTCGGTGATTTTGGATCCTGCCTGGGCGACTCCCCGCGGGGTGGCAGAAACCGCCTCTAAGTTCAAGCCAACTCTGTTCTTTGGCAGCCCAGGGCTTTTGGCGTCGATTTTGGATTCAGGGGTTCCATCTGATTCGTTCTCCACGGTTCGCTTGGCCGTAACCGCGGGCGAGGCATTACCCGGCGAAATAAACAAGCACTTTACTGCAACGTTTGGGGTCCCTGTTCTCGATGGAATCGGATCGACCGAGGCGCTGCATATTTTCTTGTCCAACCACCCGGGCGACGTGCGTTTTGGAAGCTCAGGACGCCCAGTTGAGGGATACAAGCTGATGCTGCTCGACGATGAAAACCTGGAAATCGTGGCGCCGGACGTGCCCGGATATCTTCATGTCAGCGGCGAGTCGACCGCATCTGGGTACTGGTGTAGGACGGAGGCCACTAAGAACGCATTTCGAGGTGAGTGGCTGCGGACCGGTGACGTTTACGTCCGGTCTTCTGATGGCTACTATCAGTTCCTTGGCCGCAATAACGACATGATCAAGCTCGGTGGCATCTGGGTTTCGCCAGCTGAGGTCGAGGGTGTCCTTGTTGAACACGAGGATGTTCTGGAGGCTGCTGTCGTCGGAGGTTACAATGACGACGGGCTAGAGACCTCTGTGGCATTTATCGTGCCCAAGGCGGGAAAGGTAATAGACGAAGCGAGCATTGAGTCGCATTGTCGTTCAAGGATGGCATCATTTAAGCGACCGCGCACCATCGTTTTCGTAACTGAGTTGCCAAAGACCGCCACAGGAAAAATACAGAGGTATCAACTTCGCGACCAGATCGCGCATAAGGTAGTTGATGTTTAATTACAAGAATGCTGTTGTAGTCGGCGGTGGCACCATGGGCTGCGGAATCGCCCAAGTGTGCCTTGAGTCAGGAATCCAAGTCGTCTTGGTCGACGTTGACCAGACACGCGCAGATACAGCCTTTGCACAGGTCAAATCTGGCGTACGATCG
>DAHVKW010000133.1 GCA_027320695.1 Actinomycetota bacterium
CATGAAAACGCTCCCGAGCATGCGGGCGTGAATTCGCACGACGGTAGCCTGGATGATGAAATGGCTCTCTTGATTGTCCATGGGATACTGCATCTCTTTGGAATGGATCATGAACTCGACGACGAGGCGGAAGCCATGGAGCAAAGAGAGCAGGAATTACTCAAACTCCATTACAAAAAGGGTTCGCTCCCAGGGATTGTCTAAGACTTTATGGACGAGATACCTAAACAGACCTTAGAAAACATCGGCGCTATCACTGCTAAGAGTCTGCCGTTTCACTGGACCGGCTATGACACGCTTACAATCGTTGCCGTAGTCTCATTGGTGTTGCTGGCGAGTCTGCTGGCTGTGGCCGAAACCTCGCTTACCCGAATAAGCAAGGTCAAAGCGATGGCCTTGTCGGAGATGAAAATCAAGCGGGGTTCCCTGCTATTGAAGATCCTCGAGAATCAAGGCGCATTTTTGAATCCGATTCTTCTGGTGGCGGTTTTTTCCCAGCTTGTGGCCGCGACGCTGGTCGGCGCCTTAGCCGGCCACCTATTTGGCGCGCTTGGTTTGGCCGTGAGCACCGTATTCGAAGTCGTTGTGATCTTCATCCTGGCGGAGGCGATCCCGAAAAACTGGGCCGTGCAGAATCCTGAAAAAGCCGCGCTTTTTTCAGCCCCGCTGGTTCGGGCGATAATTAGGTTTCCGTTAGTACGGTTAGTGTCAAGGATTATCCTGGGGTTGACGAATATCCTCGTGAGAGGAGACGGACTTCCCATTTTGGGTTCGGTGAGCGAAGAAGAGCTCTTGGCAATGGCCGACGCAGCTATGGCCGAGGAGGTCATCGAAACCGAGGAACGAGAACTCATACACTCGATCATCTCATTCGGAGACACCGTGGCGCGCGAAGTGATGGTTCCGAGAACAGATATGGTCGCAGTCGAGGCGTCAGCAAGAGTCGGCGAGGTGCTGCAAGTGGCGCTGGACGCCGGATTCTCCAGGATCCCCGTATTCAAAGAAACAATTGACGACGTCATAGGCGTCGTGTTGGCAAAGGATCTGATGAAGGCGGACAGGGCGTCCAAATCGCACCAGGAAGTGGTCGGCCTGGTTAGGGCGGCTCATTTCGTTCCGGAAACCAAGCCAGTGGCCGACCTCCTCCGGGAAATGCAGGCCGGCAAATTCCATATAGCTATCGTGTTCGACGAGTACGGAGGCACCTCGGGACTGGTCACCCTGGAAGACTTGATTGAGGAGCTTGTCGGAGACATCTCGGATGAGTTTGACCCGGATGTTGTAGATGTTGAGAAGATATCCGAGAATGAGTATTTAATCGTAGCTTCAAAAAGCCTGGACGAACTGAACGAGGAATTGGAAATCAAGCTGCCTGAAGGCGAATGGGATACCCTGGGCGGCCTGTTCCTTTCGCTGCTTGGACACCTTCCGGCCGAAGGTGAGCAGGTGGAGCTCGGAAACTACCGGTTGACGGCTGAGAAGGTCATAAACAGACGTATCGGAAGGGTTCGCATCGAGACTATCCAAGAGAAGCCCTTTGAGGATTCGAAATGACGGGATTCAAATCCGGATTCGTGAGCATCATCGGCCGTCCCAACGTAGGCAAGTCGACCCTTCTCAATAAAATAATGGGCCAGAAAGTTTCGATCGTGTCTGACAAGCCAAGCACCACTCGTAATCAGGTGCGTGGAATTTTCACCGAGAAGCGCGGACAAATAGTCTTTGTCGACACTCCGGGGCTACACAAGCCGAGATCGCTCCTAGGCCAGCGCCTCAACGATAGTGCGAATCAGGCCATAGAAGAAGTTGATCTCGTGGTGGCAATGGTGGATGCCAGCCAGGAAATCGGCAAAGGGGACTCCTATGTGCTGGACAGATCTCCCGCCGGTTCAATAGTCGTCGTGAACAAGACCGATCTGGTCGCTGGAATCGACGTCCTAGCCCATCTTGGCAAGCTCGCTAGCTTCGACAAATCGAGCTACTTTCCGGTCTCTGCTAAAACAGGAGAAGGCATTTCCGAGCTTGTGCAGGAGCTTTTCAACCGCCTGCCTGAAGGGCCCATGTACTATCCACCGGAGGCGCTCACTGACATTTCGGATGCGCAATGGGTCGCGGAACTGGTGCGGGAGCAGCTGCTTGCAAAAGCAAGGGAAGAGCTTCCGCATTCGATCGCCTGCAGAGTCACCGAATGGGAATGGCCGAGGATACGGTGCGAGATTCACGTCGAACGGTCGAGTCAGAAAGCGATTGTGATAGGCAAAGGGGGGCTTGTGCTCAAGGAGGTGGGAACTGAGGTCAGAAAACAGCTTCCCCCTGGGGTATTTCTCGAGTTATTCGTAAAAGTGAATCCGAATTGGCCCTCCAAGGCTCATTCGCTGGAACGTCTCGGCTTGTAATTGCCGGGCAGCTTATCGCGTTGGAATCAAGTCACGATTGAGTGCGCACACCGCGGCGGGTATCTGCGGTCCAGTCGGATTTTGGCGCATGATGGATCAGTCTGCCAGTTCTGCAAAACCAGGTGATGGCCGCTTTGCCGGGCTGTTGCAAATCCGGATTGGAATATATCGGCACTCAGGTTTGCCGCGGCCGCGCATAAACCTGGAGAAACAACAATTCTCATTTATTAATAATTAAGTTGCTAGATTCATTGGCGTGGTTAATGGGTTAATTGCTTAGAGATCGGACAGACGGTGCCTTTTGAAAAATGTTCTCCCGAATTGATCATGGAAAGGCTAGAGGGTGCTTGGCGCGGCCAAGGCAGCGGATCATATCCTCAAAGCGGTGAATTCGACTACCTTGAAAACATAAATTTCAAAAGGTCTCCGAAGGGATTTATGGTCTATTCGCAAACGACCACCTCTTTGCAGGGGTCGCCGCTGCATCAAGAGCTGGGATATATGAGGGCCGACGAGCAAAGCGGCAACCTGGAACTCCTTGTCGTGCAGCCAACTGGGATAGCGGAGGTCCTGGTCGGAGCGGTCATGCGCGATGGAGAAGATTTTCGGTTCGAACTGAATTCCAACGCCGTGGCTACGACGCCTTCGGCGAAGGAAGTGACAAGGACCGGCAGATATTTTTACCTGGAGGGCGGGGCCCTGTCATATCAGGTTCATATGGAAGCGGTAGGGGAAGAGTATCAGCTTCACTTGGAAGCAAGTCTCGTTCCGTCGGAAGGTAATTAGGCGAGTGGGGGACATGTTTGATTTAAATGCCAACCCGGGATTAGAGGGGATTGATCCCAAAAGGATCCCGGTGCACGTTGCCTGTGTTATGGATGGCAATGGAAGATGGGCTAAAAAGAGGGGACTGCCAAGAACCGCCGGACATACGGCTGGCGAGGAAGCGCTGATGGACACCATCAACGGAGCCTTGGAAATTGGAGTTAAATGGCTCACCGTCTATGCCTTTTCTACTGAGAACTGGAAAAGGCCGCCGGATGAGGTGCGCTTTCTTATGCGTTTCAACGAGTCGCTGCTGGTGCGCCGCCGTAACGAGCTGCACGAGAAAGGCGTGCGGATCCGATTCACGGGAAGACGGGACTGGAGAGTGCCGAGGCGCCTATTAAGAAGAATTGATGAGAGCGCGGAGATGACCCGCGACAATCGCACCATGACCTTAACCATCGCATTCAACTATGGCGGCAGAGCTGAAATTGTTGATGCCGTCGCCTCGATGATCGCTGATGGCGTACAGGCTTCAAAGGTGTCGGAAAAGATCATCAGGTCCCATATGTACTTTTCGGATATGCCGGACCCCGACCTGGTTATCCGTACCTCCGGCGAGTACAGGATTTCCAACTTTCTTCTTTGGGAGCTTGCATATTCCGAGCTGTTTTTTTCAGATGTCCTCTGGCCGGATTTCCGAAGATGCCACCTCTTTGAGGCGATACGGGAGTACCAGCGGCGCGACCGCCGGTACGGTGGTCTTGAAGTCTGATGACCGCTTCCCGGATGGCTATAGGCCTGTGGTTGCTGCTTTTTGTTTTTCTCATTGTGACCGCCTTTGCCGGTTTCCATCCGTCATTTGTGGTTCTTGTCCTGCTCATCGTATATGTAGCTATATTCCAGGTGGGGGCGAGGATTAGGCGGCGATGACCCTGTACCGTGATTCATCGCTGTTTCTCCATACGTGGAAGCTTGGCGAGTCAGACAGGATT
>DAHVKW010000134.1 GCA_027320695.1 Actinomycetota bacterium
AGGATCCGCCGGGACTCTATCTTTGCGACTAGGCCGTCAAGGAGCTGCTTAAGGAACGCCTGCGTGATGTCATCTGTTAAACGTCCATGTTGGTCAAATTTGCTTCCAGCTTGCGTTACCAATACTTCTGGCCGCGAGATGACATCGGCCTGCAGGGCATGAAGTACATCCCTGGTATGGAGTTGGGCACGTACCGTGCCAAGGATGCTTGCAGAAGCTCCAATTATCGCAGAAGGTTTGTTCACGAATACGTGTCTTCCAGATGGTCTTGAAGCCCAGTCAAGCGCGTTCTTTAAAACGGCAGTGAGCGAATAATTGTACTCTGGTGTCGCGATGAGGACGCCGTCGGCCGATGCTATTTCTTCTCTCAGTCTTTTGGCCTCAGCGTGAAGCCTTATTCCGTCTAGGTCCTCAGAATAGAACGGCAACTTATCGAGACCTTCGTAGATCTCGATGACCGTATTCTTGGGGGCTAAAAGTTGCGCATTTCGTAACAGCGCGAGGTTGTAAGAACCGTTTCTGCTGCTTCCGGAAAGTGCCAGGATCTTGACGTTGGACATGTTGAGCCTCATGAAATTTAGATAGTTGATAGTTGCTTAATCAACTATAATCGCGCAACAGTTATTCCGAGTTTGGGGATTAGTGCTGCAAATGTCCGGGTGAGATCAGAATTTGACCTGTACCGATTGCTAAAGTTCCTACGACGGCCGCATCAGAACCCAAATGTTTTAACTCCTGCATTGCAGATTCCACGTTGGCGGGATTGACTCCAAAGAGGAGTCCACCCGACGTTTGGGCGTCGGCGAGGAGGATCAAGTCAGTTTCGTCCTGTCCATGCGCGGTTATGTTTCCAGCTACCCACTCCAGATTGCGCTTCGATCCGCTTGGCATGACATTGCTTTTGGCATAAAAGTAGGCGCCGTCGATCAACGGTATTTTGTCGATGTCGATATGCGCGTCCAAGCTTTGACCTGTGAGCATTTTTCGGAGATGCCCGAGGAGTCCAAAACCTGTTATATCGGTAGCGCCTGTTGCGCCATATTTGACCGCCACATTCTTGGCTCCTCTGTTCAACTGCAGCATGTAGCGGATGACGCTATTTTGCAGCTCCTGGCTGAGCAGCTGGGCCTTTATGGCGGTAGTGAGGATGCCGGTTCCGAGCGGCTTTGTCAGAATCAGCACATCATCAGGGCGCAGCCCGGTATTTTTCAGAATACTTGCCGGGTTGATTTCGCCGATGACGCACATGCCATATTTTGGTTCTGGATCCTCGACTGAATGTCCGCCCACTACTAGCCACCCACCTTCAGCCGCCTTTTGGGATGCACCCTGCAGCAGCTCCACCAGGAAAGACGATGGAAGTTCGGTAGTGTTCCAGTTGACCAGATTCAGCGCGAAGATGGGGTCACCTCCCATGGCGTAAACGTCACTGACGGCATTGGAGGCAGCAATTTGACCCCAGACGAATGGATCATCAACGATTGGGGTAATGAAGTCTACAGTTACGACGAACGCTCGGTCGGGTGCAATCTGCCAGATGGCAGCGTCGTCTCCGCTGTCGGTGCCCACCAACAGATTAGGATGGCTAGGAATTGGCAGTTGGCTCAGTACCTGAGTCAGGTAGCTCGGCGAGAGCTTGCAGGCTCAGCCAGCGCCGTGACTGTACTTGGTGAGCCTAATTGGGGTCTGATCCACGGTTCAATCCTAATGAGGATCGCCTTGGGGCTCGTGTCATTATTCAACATCGTTGTATTGAAGGAGTCGAATCAATGGGTGTAGTAAGACCGGAGCTGACGAGCAATCAAATCGAGTTCATAAAAGGATCAGCGGTCTGTTTCGTGGCTACCGCGCCAAGCGGATCTGAGGGCCATATCAACTGTTCTCCACGTCCAGTGGATTGGAGCTTCTATATCGATTCCCCGAAGAGAGTTGGCTGGTTGGATCTTGTTGGATCGGGAATTGAGACTATTGCTCACCTCAAGGAAAACGGGCGCGTTGTATTGATGTTTTGCTCGTTTGGTCCGAAGCCGTTGATTCTCCGTTTGCACGGGCATGGCGTTGTTTTCGAGCCGACCGATGCATTCTTTGAGGATACGAAAGCCCGAGTCGGCAGGAGTCTCGGAGTAAGGGCAGTAATTGCCGTCGATATAGAAAGAGTGTCGACCAGCTGCGGTAACGGAGTTCCAATTATGGACTTCGTCGCGAACCGTCCAACTATTGATGAGTGGATCGACAGAAAAGGCACGGACGGATTGGCTGAATATAGGAAGATGAACAATCTGGCCAGCATCGACGGCCTTGTCGGCCTTGATTCGGAAAAAATCCTTTAGGCGCTTTCATATTGAAGCAGTCTCAGGGCCACTTGGCTTTGTCCGGAGCTAGCAGCCAGAGTCGATGGTGATTGTGGTCCTTGCTTCGCGGCGGGACGGCTTGGGGCAATAGTGACTCCAATTTCCCAGAAGTAGCCGTCCGTTCCCGCGTGGAGTGCCAGGATTTCATATCCATTGGCAACAGAACGTGAATTTATTATCTTCCAGGCTTGGTTTTTTAGCGCTAAATCGAAGAATGTTTTTGTGGAGGTCGGCTTTGCTCGCACCAGGATGTCGATTTGGCGGTCGTATTGGCCATTGCCTCGGTCATAATTTCGCCATCCCGTTCTCGATGAGTTTCGAGGAATCAAGAGGGCGTCGAGGACATTTTGCGGCACAACCCCAGAAGGCGTCACCGGAGCGAAGTATGGCGCCGCGCTCATGCTGTCCATTGTTAGTGGCAGACTTTGCGATTTCCCGCCAGAGGGCAGACCGAAAAGAGTTCCTAGTACCATTGCGATCAAGACAATTGAGCCGACAATCCACTTGCTGCGTCTGGTCTTGAGAATGGCCATCTGATAGTTCCTCTGAGCTTTGAATAAGATTTCATATACGGGTGGGCCATCTACAAAGTAGCGGGAAATTGCTCACAGTTGGCGTAGAAGGGCCTAACTTCGCTGCGAATTCAATTATGGTTTAAGCGAACTAGGCGGCGTGGCCGAGTGGCATAGGCAAGGGCCTGCAAAGCCCTGTACAGCGGTTCGATTCCGCTCGCCGCCTCGATGTATGGAGAGTTTCAGTTTTCCCGAGTTGATTTCTGAGCTTTTACCGAATAAGGCGTGGAACTGGTCCCGTTGAAGGTATGACTGGGCTAGCATATTTCTCCTATGGGCCGTTGGCGCAGTCTGGTAGCGCACTTGCATGACACGCAAGGGGTCACAGGTTCAAGTCCTGTACGGCCCACTTTAAACTCCCCAAACAAGGTGCCTACCTGAGCTAATTATTCCCTTGCGACCTGGCTCTTCTGATTTATACGGGATTAGCCACGTGCAAATGAAGCCCTGAATTGAGCATGACTTCTGGGGTTTGAGTCTCACGGTCACCGATATGGTGATGCCGATTGGATTAGGGGCGCCGGTCGACGCCATTTGAATGGCGTCGCGGGTCTCAAGCGCACAGGTGTTGGTTGACGTGACAATTGCCCAGTAGCTGATCCTGGGATTCGGTATTTTTAACTCATCTGCAACCAAAAGTGTCGACCTATTTTGGGCGGTGCTCGGCATTTTCGGCTTCCCATTGCTGAGTCCTATACTTGAACAGATTGGTCAAAAGGGGAGCTGAGTTTGAAATTTAGGCATTCCTGGACTCGAGCTGCCGGCATCGCATTAATGTTGACGCTTGCGATGGTCGCAGCCAGCTGCAGTACAGCCCAGCCTTCTGCTGCTGCATCACATCCAAGTCCAAAGCCTATTAGCTTGTCTCCGGAAGGGTCATTTAGCTCTACTCAAGCTCCATCGTTTCAACGGGCAACTTTCTCCTCCTGCGTATCGAGCGTCGACATTGGTAAATGGAGCAGCTACAGATTGGCTGCCCAGATGCTTGCAGTTTCCGCAAATATGGGTGCGCTGTCTGATATCAACCAGGCCGTTCGAGATGGAGTTGGCGGGATAGTGCTAATGGGCAATTCTCCGTCACCCAACCTTAAGAGCGAAATAGGCAATTTGAGACAGTCTGCCACCGGGGCTGTATCTCCGATCTTTATGACTGATGAGGAAGGGGGAGGGATACAAAGATTGTCGGCTTTGGTGGCTTCGATGCCATGGCCTAGATCTATGGCCGCAA
>DAHVKW010000135.1 GCA_027320695.1 Actinomycetota bacterium
CTAAGTCGATGGGCTGGCACGCCTTAATACCGATAGATACGCGAAAGGGAATAATGCAGCAGTTGAGCAGAGAGCTACTCGTCGGGGCTTTCGATCTTCATACCCACGGTTATCCGGAGATCCATCGCGGCCTGGGCATGGCACTGGACGATTTTGAACAAGCCGAATACGCCAAATCGCGGGGCATGGCTGGCTATGTGCTCAAATCCCATATCTGGCCAACGATGGACCGCGTCTACCATATTCGACAGCGTGTCGGAGACATCAAGATCGTGTCCTGCATCGTTCTCAACTCGATTATCGGAGGGATTCAACCTGGAGTGTTGGAAGCTGCGATTCTTCAAGGGGCCGAGTCGGTGTGCTTTCCGACTTGGAGTTCTGTAAACGACCTCAGCAACAGCGGATTTTCCAGAACCATACGAAAAGAGCTTCCATCCCTCGAGCCATTCTTGAAGGAAGGCCTTTCGGTTATCGATGCCTTTGGAGAACTCACGCAGGATGCGCGCGACGTTCTGCGCGTGGCGAATGAGGCCAAAATTCTGGTTTCCACTGGTCATCTTTCTGGCAGGGAGAGCGTCCTCCTGGCCCAAGAGGCCGATCGGATTGGATTCAGGCGACTGGTGGTCACGCATCCTGATAGCAATTCCGTGCGGGCCAGCGACGAAGAAATCCTTGAGTCTGCAAAGTGCGGGGCCTTCATCGAATGGACCTTGCACGGCACCATGCCAAAATCTCAGAGAACCAAACCACAGAAAATCGTCGAATGGATTGAGAGGTTGGGTGCCGGGAGCTGTGTTTTGACTACCGACGTCTTCGGCCGCTAGAGCCTTCCAGAGCCGGACGAGTTGCAGCTGTACCTTGGCATCTTGCTCGAATTAGGTGTCAGCGTCGAAGACATCAAGACAATGTCTCAGACAAATCCGCTTGGGTTAGTAGCGCGCAGCGGCGAATAATTTCCCTTAATCGGGCATTCAGCCCTTTGACTAGATCGCACTGGAGGCGTCAAGAAATGCCAGCAACCAAAAATGCAAAAATTGCCCTTGTTACCGGAGTTGGCAAGACGCCGGAAATTTCTCATATGGAACTTCCGAAACTCGAACCCAATGCGATGCTGGCTGAAATCCAAGCTGCAACCCTGTGCGGTACCGACATACACCTTTTGCATTCCGCCGCGAAAGCGATGCCGTACATACCCGGGCACGAATCGTGCGGAATCATCGTCGAAAAGTCCGGAGACCGCTTCGATGTAACCGGAGAACCTCTAGAAATTGGCGACAGGGTAATCTGGGCCTACCCATTTTGCGGAGAGTGCTTCTATTGCGCTGTGGCAAATCAGCCAACTATGTGCCCAAATGCGCTCAGATTCGGTAGAGAACCCGTAGCGGTCTACCCGCACCTTCTAGGCGGGTGCGCTACACACCAGTACGTTCCTCCTAGGTCTGCGGTAATCCGGGTCCCAGCCGGTGTGTCCAGCGAACTGGCAGCATCAGCATCGTGCGCGCTCAGGACGATCATGCACGGCTTCGAGCGGCTGGGCAGAGTGCCGGGACACGGGATCGCGGTAATTCAGGGAACGGGACCGGTCGGACTCTATGCGTTGGCAGTAGCCAAGAGCCGCGGCTTCAAAAAGGTGCTGGCAGTCGGTGCGCCGGCCTCACGGGTCGCGGTGGCCAAAGATTGGGGAGCCGATGCAACGCTAAACATCGATGAAACCCCTGTGCGGGCAGATCGAGTCAAATGGGTGATGGATCAAACTGGAGGCATCGGTGCTGACGTGGTCATCCAGTGTGCTGGTAGCGCGGCTGTTTCGGAGGGAATCGACATGGTCAGAGCCGGTGGCCGATATCTTTCCATTGGAGAAGGCGGGACCGACAAAGATATCGCAATTACCCCAAGGGCGATGAGTGTGAAGATGCTAAACATTATTGGAGTCCGCTCTGGAGCGGGTAGGCACTTCTATGAGGCTCTCCAGTTCCTGAAAGATGGGAAATTCCCTTTCAAGGACTTGATCTCCGGAACCTATGCGCTAGACAAGGTCGCCGATGCGTTTGACGGGATGAAGTCAATGAGAGAGGTCAAAGCGGCGATACTGCCAAATTCCTAGCCAAGCTTCCAGCTTTCAGACCAACCATCTTTGGTCACGACCTGCAGGCAACGACAGCTACTACGTAGCCGCCACCCGTGAATTAGACAATTCAGATCGGGAGATGTTAGCCATTTGCGATGGGCCGTGGCAGATCGAATTGGCTTTGTGGGCTACTAAGAGCGACGTGGAAAAAAGCCGGCGTATATATCCCGTGAGGATCGGATCAAGGCTCACTTTCTTATCTGTTATATTTTCCTGGTAGCAGCCAGACTTTTAGCAGCGCTCTCGACAACAAATAATTAGTCTCCAAGATTGCATCTAGTGTTAATGCAATGTCGGTCAGCTTCGTATCAGATAACCTATGCCCAGGTGACTACGCAAAGGGGATCACCTCTGACCTGAAAGAGAAATTCACTATAGATCTCGATCGTAGATTCATCGCTCTGGGGAAGACTACAAACTTTTAGGAGCCGCCGAGCAGAGGAATCATCCGCCAGGGAACCCATCATCCAATCGATGAAATAAATCGAATACCAACGGCCAATATGGATACTTTTGGCAAAAACAGTTGTCAAAGTCAGGATACGGTCCCCGAGCCAATTCGGCCGGGCAAAGAGGTGGCCTCACGGCACGCCCAGGACAAGAACCAGTTCCTGAATATGCGCCTGGGCGAATTCAGGGAAAAAATCATTCGCCTGCTGTCTGCCGTACCCTCCCAGGCCTGACCTTCCGTGAATTCAGCATGCTCAACAGGGGGCCGGCATCAAAGCCGCCTCGACGGGACTAGAAAACCTCAGTCGATTCAAAGGTCGAGTCCTGTCGATGCATTCCTTGCGCCGACCCCCTTCAATACTTCTATGACGCGGCGGCCACTATCTTTGCAGAATTCGAGTTCGCAGCTTGGACGATCGAGTTAAGCTCGGAACCCGAGCCGTAGCCCAGAACCAAATTCTCCTTTTTAGCTTGCGCCGCAAGTCCTGGATCAGCCAACGCGCTCTTGAATGCCGCCCGCAGAGCCGCAAGCCTATCGGCCGGAATCCCTGGAGGGCCGGCAACGTCGTGTCCCATTTCCATCACGCCATCAAAACTGTTCAAAATACTGGCATCTGCGCTGGAAAGATTGAACTGCTGCTCAATTTGGCTAATGCTGGGCACGCCTGCGAGTGGGCTGAAGCTATCCTGGCGCCACACGTAGAGCGGATTTACCTTCTTGCTTGTAATAAGAGGCAGCATCGAAGAGTATCCAATTTCGAGGAAGCTTCCGTCACCGCTAAGGAGTCCCACCTTTGCAGCACTGCTACCCTGGAAGGTGCTGATCTGCCGGTAATGGACCTTCAGCATGTTGAACAAAATTCGCTCGCCAATATATGGAGCACCGCCTTGGCCTGCAGCAAGCGCCACAAGCGTCTTGGAACTTCCAGGCCCGTAGGCGGTCACAAGTTGCTTCATCGAAGTCAGCCCTGAAGATGCGAGCGCCACCCCAACCTGAGCGGCCGTGTCAGGCCTTCCTATCCAGCTGAACTTCGAAGTGTCGTATTTGAGGCCTTGCACCTTGAGAATTTGGTTCAATACGTCACCGGTCGCATCGGTGTCGCCGATTGTAAGCCCGTCGGCCTTGGCCGCGTACAGGTCGTTTGTGCCAACCGTGCCGCCACCACCAGTGTCATTGACGATATTGAGCGCCGCTAGGCCGAGGTACTTGATCAGGTATGGCTTCAGGGTAAGCGCCCATTGTTCGTAGCCACCCGCAGCACCAAATGGAACTATGAAAGTCATAGTCTTGCCCTTGAAGAACGACGCAGCAGATGCCCCGGTTGTCGTCGTAGCTCCGCTGCTTCCAGAAGTAGTGGAGCTGGAACTGGCGGAAGACGAACTGCCACAAGCAGCGAGCGCTCCGCCAAGAACTCCCGCGACCACTAGAGAGCGAATTAACTTTGCTTTTATTTTCATTTCCTTATCCCCCTGTATAGGTTTTACCTCGAGAAATCAATGCCGCTATTAACTGATGCAAAATACCCCTGCTCACCCTTTCTGGCTTTATTAAACTCAGACAATTCCGT
>DAHVKW010000136.1 GCA_027320695.1 Actinomycetota bacterium
CACGCCACGGTATTTGGAACGACCCGGAGTGAGATCGCGAAGCGTCAAGACGCATTCCCGGCCCGAGAGAATCCCGGCGGTATCCCGAACAAAAGTTTCATATTCATCTGCCATTGAATTCTCCTTAAGTTAAAGTCCCAGTAGTCTGTAGCGTTCGGTCACGAGCTTTTGGATCTCGGGCGAATACATAGAGTCGAGCGTCGCGCGGATTGGCGTGGTTTCAATTGGCCATTCCGGAGGCCACGTCGCATCAAACGCCACAGTTGCACCCGAGTGGGAGACCCTTTCCTCCAGGCTGTAGGCCGGCGTAAGAGCATTGGCCCTTCCCTCGTAACGGTGGATATGGGTCCCGCGGTCTGGATGGCATTTTGTGGCAAATGCATGGATCACCGCGGACATATTGAACACGTCGACATCCTCGTCAACAATTATTATCTTCGACATCAAGGCGCGCCTTGCCGTGAGGATTTCGACCACCTGTCGAGCTATATCCGCTCCCCCTTTGCGCACTGAAACTACCGCAAGATGGACGCCGCCTTCAGGTGGAATGTAGACGTCCAACACCGGTACGCCGTGTTTTTCCAAGCGCCGCTTGATTGCGATTGCGCCTGAAATCGAAGTCGTCGTTGCGCTTGAATCCTTAAATCCTGTGGTATCTAAGGTCAGGATAGGATCCTTGCGATGGGTGATAGCAGTTACTTTGGCGCAAAGCGAATTGCCCATCTCGCCGCTGCGATAGCCGGGATACTCTCCATAAGGGCCTTCCTGAGCGATCCGATCGGGAAATATTTCGGCCTCAATGACAAGTTCAGCCGAGGCGGGCACATAAAGGTCTGACGTCTCGCACTTGACAAGTTCAATGGCAGATCCGCCAAGACCTCCGGCAAGCTCAGCCTCATTTCCCGCGATCCTAAAGGTTGCGGCAGCGGCAATGTGGCTTGGTATGTCAGCCCCGACAACGATTGCAATCGGCATTCCTTTGCGCTGTGGCACATAACCGTCCAACAGCATCTTGCCCAAATGGCTGGTTGGCCGCGGATATCCGGTAAGAATCCGCTCATTGTGAATCATGAACCGGTACATTCCCCAGTTGACCCAATCGGAATTTATATCCTTGGAGACCACAAGGTCCCATGTTCCCAGATAGCGCCCGCCGTCGCCGTCGTGCACCATCGGAACCGGAAGATCAAAGAGATTGACTTCATCCCCTGAGATTTTCACCTCCTTGCATGGCCCGTCGCCAACCGCGACAGGTGGGACCATGGTTCCCTCCCGATCAGAATAAATCTGATACAGCTCCCGCAGAGAGATATCCGCCGGCAGATTGAGCCCAACTGCAAGACGCCGCCAGGTGGCAATCGGGTTGGTTGCGACCCGCCAATCCGGCGAATAGTCCTTTACGTTGGTGAAGACAAATGCCGGTCCATCCTTTTCGCAACTCAGCCGTCCGATCCCGGAGAGTTCCTGGTCCCAATCGACCTCGTCGTTAATCGTCACCAGGTCGCCAGACGATTCTATGGCAGCTAAAAAGCTGCGGAAATCCTTATTTGACATCTAATGCTCCTTAATGTTTGCGCATGCTAAGTGCTCTGGGATTTTCACCGCTTCCCGCTGTGAGAACTGGTCAATACACCTCTTGGCCTAGGCCTGAGCGCATGTCCTGACGTTTTCGCAAGCTCGAATTCCCGTCTATCTGCGACCTGGCCCAACCATGACAAGCTCAATTTGAGACGTGGCATCCTTTCCGTGGATCGGCGCCCACAAAATCCAGCCAATCCACGGTCCGTACCTGCAACATTCTTCAAATTTTAAGCCAGACGTGTTACGACTGGGGCTTGCCCTCCGGTCCGGATGCCTGGACAAATCCGGTGCCATTCCAGGTGGTCATATAGACTCCCTGCAGCGTTACGCCACTATGGTCGTTGTTGCTCATATGAAACACCCCGTATATGTTCGGGAAGTTTGATTGGCTTTCTATGTATTGCTGAATCTGTGTCGCCGTGGCATTTACACCAAGATTATTGAGCGCAGATTCGAACAGCAGCGCCGCGGCATAGCCAAGGCCCCATCCGTCATTCGGATGCCCGCCGGCTTTGGCGACTATCGATTGGAAAGTCGAAACCACCGGACCCAGATTGCTGGGCAGGCTTGACGGCGGAAGATAAAGCGGACCAGTTGGGAAATAGAGTTCCTTAGGCAGCGCCGACGCAAGATTTTGCAGCTCTCCCGTCACTGCATTGCCTCCGTGGGTAAACGTGGGAATCCCACCCATTCCAAGCTGGCTCTGCGCATGCACGACGGTCCCGAAAGGCGTTCCGGTTGTCCAAACCACCAATGCCTGAGGATTGGCGGATTTGATCACTGACATCTGGGTCGCGATGCTCACGGCTGAGGGATCAAAGCTTTGGTGACTTACGAGCTGAATATCACTATTAGCGGGCAATGCTAGGAGCGACTGCAGGACCGGCCATCCAGATGCGCCACTAACATCGGTGGAGTTCAAGAAGGCTATCTTTGTCAGTCCTTTGGATCTGAGCATGTTCAATATCGCTTCGAGGTCCAGCTTGTACGAAATCCCGGAAGAAAACAGATAGCTGTTTGGCGGTGCCGGATTAACCGGAGTCAAATCATAGATAACCGGACCATTCTTGCCGACCAGCGAATCGACAGCTTTGGCAGCAGCCGCGATGCTTCCGTTGAAAATAAACGGAACATTCTGAGAAATCCACTGCGTTGCAATAGAGACACTCGTCGATGGACTCGACTGGTTATCCTGAATCTCAAGTTGAATTTTATGTCCTTTGATCCCGCCTTTGGAATTCACGTATGCCGCAAACTCGGTTAAAGCCTTGGCCTCTCTCGAACCTAAAAATGAACCTGCGCCAGTCTCCGACAGGTCCGCATGGAATACATACGGAGTCAAGCTCGCCTGAGTGGTTGAACTAGTCCCAGCTGCGGCAGTAGAGCCGGAGCCTCCGCAAGCAGCGAAAAGCAGCGAAAATGTGCCCAGACCGGCAATCACACCCAACCTGGTGGAGCTAGCCCTAGAACGATAAAAATGCATTCTTCCCCCTAAACCCTAAATCTAGACCAGCCCTACGTGGCCAATCTTGAAATATTTTTTCGCAAAAACCCTCAATTCAGCTGGATCGCGACAACAAGATCGACGGCTCAGCCAGTCTGGCGTTTTGAACGAAAAAACCCCTCAACACTGACGATTAAATCCGATTTTGACCGCAAATCCAAAACGAACTCGATACCGGAGTCGGCCACCGCCAGATTCCCTCAACAAATTCAAATAACTAAAGCCGATCCCCACCCCCTCTCGCGGTCTCGCAAAAGCTTTCGGCGCTCGCGAGGATTACGTTCGGCAAACATTCCCAGCTGGTCCGCGTGGTGGAATTCGGCGTTTCAACTCGTTCTGAAAACACTCTTACCCGAGTTCCTCGATACCAAGGTGGGGCTTGCCGGGGATATATCCCAACTTTATCGATACCTGCGCGGTGACCTCGAGCAAGTGCGGCAGCATCACTTCGACAGCTGCTTCATCGAATCGGCTTTCTGGCCCCGAAACAGAGATTGCCCCGCTGACTCCCGAATGGCCAAATAACGGGGCAGCGATCGCCCTTATTTCTTCCCACAAGTCCCCGGGGTTCGTGTCGTAGCCCCTTTCGCGAATATTGCTCAATTTCTGTCGCAATGATTTGGCGGCTTCCTCTCCCCTCGCCTTGGCTAGCCGATCCTCCGCGGTGGATATCTCCGCCTCATCTAAAAATGCCAGCAGACATCTCCCGCTTGCAAAATCCTCCGGCTTCTCCACAGTTCCCATTCGGGTGTAATTGCGCACCCGATGCCGGCTGTCAACGCGATCAACGCACACCGCCCAGCCCCGCTCGAATACCCAGAGAGTCAGCTGCTCGCCAGTTAGAGCCGCGAGCTGACGCAGATATGGAGCGACCACTTCGCGAACATCTATGGACCCGACGGCAAGATTGCCGATCTGCCAGTTCCGAAGACCCAGCCGATATCGTCGGCTAAATGGATCCTGGGCGACAAACCCTCGGGCTAAGAGCGTCTGCAATAACTTGTGGACGGTGGATTTGCCCATATTGAGTTTGAGGG
>DAHVKW010000137.1 GCA_027320695.1 Actinomycetota bacterium
GCGACATTCTGGTAGTGGCGCCGACCTCGCCTTCTGATGCCGGCTTTTTCGGCGAACTTCTTGCCACGACAGCTAGTGCGCACGGCGTGCGCGGACTTGTCATAGACGGAGGTTGTCGCGATGTGGCGGAACTTGAGGCCATGGATTTCCCAGTATGGTCCAAGTGCATCTCAGCCACCGGCACCGTCAAGGAGACTCTTGGTTCGGTGAATGTGCCTGTCGTTTGCGCAGGGCAATTAGTGCAGCCGGGAGATGTGGTTGTGGCAGATGATGATGGGGTGGTCATAGTTCCCAGAAGAAATGCTTCCCAGGTGCTCGCTGCCTCTATAGCACGCGAGGAGAAGGAAGCAGTGTCGCGCGCCCGCTATCAAAAAGGAGAGCTGGGCCTCGATTTCCACGGAATGCGCGATCGCCTGCTGAAAGAAGGACTGACATATATCGATGAGCTAGCGGCCGAGTGAGATTCCTGTTGCGCCTGCTAGCAGCTAGTAGATAGGTTTCAAATGATCATTGACTGCCATGGCCATTATACGACGACGCCGCCTTCGCTCCAGGTATTTCGTGATGCGCAGCTTGCCCGGCTTGCGGATCCGAGTTTGGCAAACCCAATCCCTGCCGAGATTAGCGACGAGGAAATCCGCAAAAGCGTCGAGGACAACCAGTTGAGGGTATTGCTCGAGCGCGGTAGTGACATGATGATTTTCTCTCCCAAGGCTTCGGCAATGGCGCACCATGTACCCGATCCCGGTAGCGCGCTGGCGTGGGCTCGCATAAATAACGACCTCGTGCATAGAGTCGCGATGATGTTCCCCGACAATTTCGCCTCAGTCTGCCAATTGCCCCAGACGCCAAATGGGTCGCTTGACAGTCCCATTGCCGAGCTTCGGCGCTGTGTGGAAGAGCTTGGATTTGTTGGCTGCAACCTCAATCCTGACCCCTCGGGTGGATTCTGGACATCCAAGCCTCTGACCGACGAGTACTGGTTTCCACTTTATGAAACCATGGTCGAACTCGACGTGCCAGCGATGATTCACGTGTCTGGTTCTTGCAACGAGAACTTTCACGCCCTTGGCGCGCACTATTTGAATGCCGACACCACGGCGTTTATGCAGTTCATCGAGGGAGACCTGTTTTCTCGTTTTCCAACTCTTCGCTTTGTCATTCCTCATGGCGGCGGAGCGGTTCCTTACCATTGGGGTCGCTACCAGGGGCTTGCCGAAAGGCTGAAGAGGCCAAAGCTGGACGGCCACATCATGGGCAATGTGTTCTTCGATACGTGCGTTTATCACCAAGCCGGTATTGATCTTTTGACCAGGGTCATCAGCGTGGACAACATACTGTTTGCTTCGGAAATGCTCGGAGCGGTTCCTAATATCAAGGATCCCGAAACTGGTCATTTCTGGGATGACACAAAGAGGTATGTCGATAATTCGGGCCTTACGGAGGAAGAGGCCCGGAGCGTGTACGAATTGAATGTGCGCCGCGTTTATCCGCGTCTCGATGCTCAGCTAAAGGCTCGAGGGCGATAGACCTAGACGTCAGGGTAGCGTCTGGGTTCGATCCGACCTATTGCCGAGCGGGTACGCGTGTATTAAGATGGCAGGTAAACGCTAAAAAATGCCTGGCTGGGCCGAAGGTAGATCAGTTAATGCCTAGGGCCGCGGGCCTGGCCTGATTGCTTGTTTGGTTGGCAATTTCGGGATTTGTTTTGGGGTGTCGCAGCAAGAACATGCTTGATGAATTGACGGTTCTGACTTTGAGCAAATGGTAGAATGATTCGGTACTTAAGGCTCGGGCAATATCATTTTTAGATGTGTGACAGATGAGAAGTCGGTTGGCGAAAGGAACTAAGAATGCTTAGACAAGAAATCAATGAGCTTCTGACTAAAACAGGCCCCGGAACAGAAATGGGCGATTTGTTTAGGCAGTACTGGATTCCTACCTTGCTTTCTGAGGAACTTCCAGAAAATGACTGTCCTCAGGTTCGCGTGAAGATCCTCTCGGAAAGGCTGATCGCTTTTCGCGATTCGCAAGGCCGCTATGGATTGGTTGACGAATTCTGCGCTCATCGTGGAGTGTCGCTTTGGTTCGGAAGGAATGAGGACAACGGCCTGCGATGCGCATACCACGGGTGGAAGTATGACGTCACCGGCCAGTGCGTCGAAGTGCCGTCGGAAGCGTCAAATAGCCGGTTCTGCGCAAATGTCAAGCTCAAGTCGTATCCGCTTGTCAAAGTCGGTGACGTTCTCTGGACATTCATGGGAGACCCTGCGAAGGCTCCGCCGCTTCCTGAATACGAATTCGCGCAAGTGCCTTCTTCGCAGACATTTACTTCAAAGCGGCTTCAAGAGTCAAACTGGTTGCAGGCACTTGAGGGCGGTATCGACTCCAGCCACGTCTCTTTCCTTCACTCCAGCGGTTTGCAGAGTGATCCGCTGTTCATGGGCGCTGAAGGGAACAAGTACAACTTGGGGGATTACAAGCCGTACTTTGAAGTCGTCGACGCACCGGGCGGGCTATTCATAGGCGCCCGTCGAAATGCCGAGGAGGATTCATACTATTGGCGAATCACTCCGTGGCTGATGCCAAGTTTCACAATGGTGCCCCCCCGGGGAGACCACCCCATGCACGGACATTTCTGGATTCCAATCGATGATGAGAATTGTTGGGTCTACACCTTCGACTATCAGCCGGTTAGGGATCTTACGGAAGCCGAGCGGCAAGCGATGAAAGACGGCTATGGAGTTCACAGCGAAAACATACCTGGCACCTATTTGCCTGTTCGCAACAAGAGCAATGACTATCTGATGGATCGTGCAGCTCAGAAGCGCGGGGAGACTTTTTCCGGAGTAGGGGGAATAGCGATTCAAGACGCTTCGCTCCAGGAGAGCATGGGGCCGATCGTGGACCGTACCAAGGAGCGGCTGGCCACCACTGACGCGGGGATTATCAAAGCTCGCGCGAAACTGCGCAAAGCGGCGTTGGCGCTCAGGGATGAGGGCAAGACTCCTGAGGGCGTTGATCCTGCCCACCATCGAGTGCGTTCGGCATCTGTAGTGCTGCCAAGAAATGAGGCTTTCATCGAATCTGTGTCGGATAAGTTGCAGGTGCAGCCCGGAGTGCGTCAGGCTTCGGTCTGATATGTCAGGCTGGACCGCCCAAGGCAATACAGCACAAGCGGCGTCGGCAGCGGAGTTGCGCTATCGCATGAGTTATCCCTTGGTGCCGTCTCGCGGGGTGCGCGTCGTTGCGCTTGACTCCGGTGCGGAGATGGTCGTGCGCAAGGTGGCCGCCTCGTCGACCTGGAACATGGCGAGATTTTATTCGGCTGAGACCATATTGAACTCTCATGGAATTCACGGTGCTCCGGTCGAGGTAGTACTGCACGGATTAGATGGGGCTGTGGAATCCCTCAACGACGAACTCGTGGATGTTGATTCCACGATAATGGTCGCGACCAGTGATTTTGGCTCCGAGGCTGCCGCGACGATTGGCGCGGCATGCTCGGTACGCGGAATCATGACTGCTGGGCTCGTTCACGGCGAGGACACCGAGCATACGGTGTCAGCACTTCGCCCGTATGCCCAGGTTCTTCTTGTTCCCGCAGATGATGGCGATCTTGAAGCCATCTTGACAGCAATGCGGGCTTAGTAGTCAACCGAATGTGTCTTGATTTCGAAAGGACTCGCAGATGGATCCAAAAGTAACTGTCCCAAAGCTTCAGGAGATGAAGCGGAGCGGGCACAAGATTGTAGGTGTGGTCGCTTGGGACTATCAGGTAGCGCGTATTGTAGATCAGGCCGGCGTTGACCTCGTCTCGGTGGGGGACACCGTTGGCGTCAATTTGTGGGGACAGGCGCACCCTCTTGAAATCACGATGGATCAGCTTCTGGTGGTGTGTCAAGCAGTGCGCCGGGGAGTGAAAAGGGCGCTGGTTAGTTGTGATTTTCCGTTCGGACCGCTTCAGCAGGGAACCAAGAGCGCAGTGAAGGCCGCTATCAGGTTGGCGAAGGAGGCAGGCGCCGATTTGGTGAAGCTGGATCGCGCAGCGGACTTTCCGGACGCTATCACTGCGATCGATCGCGCGGGAATTCCGGTAATCG
>DAHVKW010000138.1 GCA_027320695.1 Actinomycetota bacterium
ATTGCTGGATCCTGATATCTCACTTCTGGAGGTTCACAAGCTATTGTACTTTCTCCAAGAAGCTGGGGAACCGCTGAGACTCAAATATGTGAAGGCACACTACGGGCCCTATGCGGAGAACCTTCGTCATGTTCTTCAGGCGGTTGAAGGTCATCTGGTGGCAGGCTATGGGGATGATGGGGATGCGCCGGAGAAGTCCTTGACGTTAGTGGACGGGGCCGTGGAGCACGCAACCGAATTCTTGCTGAACTTCACCAAAACCCATGAGAGGATCAAGCGCACGACAGCATTGGTGGAAGGCTTCGAGACGCCTTATGGGCTGGAGATTCTTGCCACCGTGCATTGGGTTGTCAGACAAAATCGTCTGCAAACACTTGAGTCTATCATTCATGGAGTTCATGCGTGGAGCGATCGTAAGCGGCAATTTACGCCGGCACAAATCGGTTTAGCGATGGATCGTTTGAGTAGTCAAGGTTGGTTGGAGAAAGTTTGAAAGAGTCAATCAGCAGAAGCTGACTGTTCAAGTATCCAAATGATGAAATCCCTGATTTAACAAAGGGATTCCAATAAGTACAGTTTAGCATTTGTTTTGGCTCTGTTCCCCTGTGATTTGATGTTGTGTAAGCCAGAAAATGGCGTAATTTTCTTCGTAAGAATTCGTTGGACTCTTGGCCCGAGGCTTGCACAGGGCCATTTCTCGGCCTTTTTGTTGCTGCGCTAGCGCTTTAAACGAATGTGTACTTTTCTTCTTTGACAGCCTTGATTAGTTTCCATCCTGATACCGCGCTGAAATTGGCTCTGGTGGTCAACCAGGGGATTTTCAACAATACAGAGCTTTTTCCCATTGCATCACACTTTCTTAGCTCTGGGTTGGGGCTGTAATCGGATCCGAGTTTTTCAGTGTGAGCTATTTGGCTCCTGAAACAAAATATTCTAGGCTCTTAAACTGATATGGTGGGTGTCCGGCGGATCAGGTCAAAAAGGTCTATCAACCCAAAGCCGAATCTGTTTTCCGATTGACTGTTGGGTAGAACTTCATTTGTAGACGTGCTACTGATCGGTCGGGACAAGATGCGGTAGTTTCGCCCCGAAGGTACAAGAGTAAACGGAGAAAACCCATGAGCACCAGCAAAAGAGGCCAGATCGACAGTGCTAAGGTCGTCATTCGCGAGTTGTTCTCGCGCTTCTGGTTCCGCATCCCGGACTACCAACGGGCTTATGTGTGGGGCAAGGATGAGATATCGGAACTGATCGACGATGTCAACTACGCCAGCGAACATAACCCCGATGGTCAGTACTTTCTGGGCTCGATGGTACTGCGCAAGGCCACGCGCAGCGAAGACGGGGTGAGCTTCGAGGAGCACGAGTTGCTGGACGGTCAACAGCGACTGACCACGCTGATGCTGATGCTTGCCTGCATCCGAGACCTGGTTACTGATGCGAACCTCAAGGACACCTGCCGCAAGATGCTCTACCAGAAGGAAAATAAGTGGGAGAACATCCCCGGCCGCAACCGCTTGGTCTATGACATCCGCGACAAGGTCGGCGACTTCATAGAGCGCTTCGTGAAAGTCGACGATGGCACGTGCAGCGCCAACCTGGCCGTCTATGCGAACGGCAAGAATTTATCTCTTGCCAACATGGCGAAGGGCATAGAGACCATTCGTGTCTGTTTCGATGACGTGGAACGGTTCTCAGTCGCGGTGGATTTCGATCGCTTCATTGGCTACCTGCTGAACAACGCTCTGTTCATCTATGTAGCAACCGAGGATTTGGATGACGCCTTTCGCTTGTTCACCATCCTTAACGATCGGGGGATTCCACTGTCCAACAGCGACATCCTCAAGGCCAAGAACTTAGGCGCCATCGCAAAGGACAACGAACGCACCAAGTGGGCTGAGTACTGGGAGGAGGTCGAAGGGGAGATGGGGCGCGACGAGTTCGATCGCTTCCTTTCGTTGGTGCGCACGATCTACGTGAAGGACAAGGCACGCGAGGGCCTGCTCAAGGAGTTCGACGAGCGCATCTACGGTCCAAAGCCGCCTCTACTAACACTGGGTGCGGC
The DNA here is from genome assembly GCA_027320695.1 of Actinomycetota bacterium. GTDB lineage: Bacteria > Actinomycetota > Acidimicrobiia > Acidimicrobiales > Acidimicrobiaceae > SCQM01. The sequence continues at coordinate 2,066 of DAHVKW010000138.1, forward strand.
AACCTTCGAAGCCGTGAAAGCCTACAAGGATGCATTTGACGAGACCATCTTGTTCGAAGGCCTGCCGACGACCTTGGGCAATACCTATCGCAACCGCATCAATGTTATGCGGAAGGGGCTACCTGCTACTGACTGGATTCCACCGGTACTGACTTGGTACCGCAAGTTCAAGGCACAGAATTTGCTTGACCTCATCGAGCGAATCGACAACAAGTTCTCTGCGGACTGGATCGTTCAGTTGACGCCAACCCAGCGCATCAGCAATATGAACGATGTGCTCAAGGCCATCGAGGCCGCTTCGACCCCCGAAGGTGTCTTGGCAAGCAAGGTGTTTGACTTCGATAGGAAGCAACTGACCACCCTGCTTGATGGGGCGATCTATGGCAGGCGCTTTGCCAAATACGTATTGCTGCGGCTGGAATATCTGCTGGCTAGCCATGCCGCCCCGCTGAACTTGCCTGATGAGATAAGCGTAGAGCACATCCTTCCGCAAACGCCCGGTAAAACCAGCCAATGGCTGAAGGAGTTCACGGAGGAGCAGCGGGAGGCATGGGGACACCGACTGGGCAACTTGATGCTTCTCTCCCGCCGCAAGAACACTTCCTTAGGTAATCTGGACTTCGCAGACAAGAAGGTGCGCTACTTCCATGACCGGGTAGAAAGTCTACCGAACTCGCAGCGGCTGCTGACGTTGGACACGTTCGCTTTGGCTGATCTGAAGTCTCGCCACGCTGATCTGCTTATTCTAGATTGCATTCAAGGTGTCACTTATCCAAGGCCAGTTCGTCAGGCTTCGGACCGCCGATCGGTTGGCGGCCATCTTGGTTAAACCAGTCTCAGCTTGGTAAATCGCGCTTTTGAGAGAACCAAAGACACGATTCGCGAAATAATCACGGCGGAGAATATTCCAGAGCAGCTCCACCGGGTTCAGCTCCGGAGAGTAAGGGGGCACATGGATCAGTCGCATCTTCTCGGGAACCTTCAAACCCTTGGCCTTGTGGGACGAAGCCCCGTCCAGGATCATGATGAGAAAATCCTCCGGGTGGGCGTTCCGGACCTGATCCAGAAATCGGTTCATGCTCTCCGTGTTCATTTTTTCTGCCGTCATGAAGTCGAGCGCCCCATCCTGGGGGCTCACCGCCGCATACTCATAGACGAATTCCCGCACCAAGGCCAGCGGAACAACCGGGCGGAGGGGGGCGGGAGCCCAACAGGCCCGGGGGTCGGTCATCCGTCCGAACCGGGCCTCGTCATGAAAAAGAAGACGGACCGGAGAGGAGTCCGTTCGGGTCATGAGGGCGGCTGCCAGAGTTTCGGGGAGTTTTTTTTAAACTCCTCCTGATCCTCCGGCTTGCTCTTCGGGTGCTTGGTGTCGGGAGTGACCTTCCGCCACCCATGCCGGGAAAGAAGCCGGTATGTGGTGGAGGGAGGGAGCTTCCATCCCAGCTTCTGATCGAGGGCTTCATGTAGGGGAGGAACCGTGATTACCCCTCCCTCTCGCGCCTTTTCGAGCCAGGGAGACAGAAAGGCCCGTTCTTCCTCCGGACTCATGAGGCAGTGCCGGCGTCCGCCCCACGTCGACCGCAAAGGGCGATCTTGATGGCGAAAACTCTCCCTGTATCGAAAAAGGGTCCGCTTGCTGATCCCCAGGAGAGAAGAGGCTTTCTCGGCGTCCATTTGGCCTTCCGCCATCAGAAGAACAGCGAGGGCTCTTTGCATCTCTTCCACAGTTTTGGCATGGTCCCGAAGCTCGTTGGCCCGAACGATCTCGTCTTTGGAAAAGGTTGCGACTCTCGCCATAGCGCACCTCCTTGACGAGAATATATATTAGTGACAACTTGAATGCAAAATAGAATTAGCAGGATTAGTATTCGAATTCGAAGTTTTTTCACCCTTTTTTAGCAAGCAAACATTCCCTGGAAACTCCTATCCCATGGTTTTCTCTGCTTAACACGCTTATTGCGCCCT
>DAHVKW010000139.1 GCA_027320695.1 Actinomycetota bacterium
GAAAAGCTAAACGTGTCAGGGCCAGTTAGAACTGGGATGCTTACCGGCGGTGTGGGTGGTTACACCACCTTTTCGACCTTTTCACTTGAGATGTACTCGCTCTTTCAGGCAGGTCATCTGGTCAAAGGCGCCGCTTATATGATTTTGTCCATCCTCCTGGGACTATTGGCAGTCATACTTGGTGTATGGCTCGCAAATCGATAGGAGGTCTCAATGCCCGAAATGACGATGGTAAGAATCTACGTGCTCGAAGGTGAGCGGAAACACCACAAGTCAATGGCGGATGAGATCTTCGACCGTTTGTACAAAGAACACAAAATTAAGGGAGTAACCCAGTTCCGGGGCATTGCGGGATTTGGAGACCATGGCGTAGTGCATCACATGGACCTGGCCCACATCAACGCACATCTGCCTATCGTGATCGAATTCTTCGACACTCCCGAAATCGTTGAGCAGGCCTTGGTCTGGATTAGAGAGCTAATAGACGCAAACAAGATCGTGAGTTGGAAAATTCAAGCCGGCTGAACCTGGCTGGCCGCAGGGCGACGGCGCCGATCAGGGAGCCGCCTCCCCTGCAAAGGCCAAATGCAAAGCGCTTCTATGCCGATTTCCTAGGTTCTCCAAAGATTAAAAACTTCAGAGGCGACTTCGCTATCAAATTCGTGATTCGACTGATGATCGCGGTTCCAATCGGCCTTAGTACCACTACAACCAGCGCCCCAAAGACCAATCCCCCAATCACGTCTCCTGGATAATGGGCGCCAACATAAACCCGAGCAAACGCAAGAAAAAGGCCGAGTACGGCTGCAATGACTCCGATGGGGACGTCCGACAAGAGCAAGCCGATGATCACTGCTCCAGCAACAGTTGCATGATCGGAAGGAAAGGTAAAGTCGTGTGCTTTGGAAACCAGCACTTCGACACCTGGAATGGCATAGTAGGGCCTAATGCGCCCGACCAGATGCGAAAGTGGCTGATTTAGGCCCAGCGCGATCAAAGTACCCGCGGCCACCCAAAGAGCTTTGTCAACCGAGACCTTGGGATTTCGCGCCTTGCGAGCCCTGAAATAGCTCACCAAAACCAAAACTGCCAACAGCACCACCCCGCCATACAGTGCGTAGTACTTCATGAATGTATGCGCGAAACTGGTCTGACGCGCAAATTCGTTTACATCCAAGTAAAGGCGCCGATCTAGGCTGGATAACGAACTCATATGAAATCTCCTTCTGCGGTTCGTATGTCAGGTGCCCGCCTGGTTTCCTGTAGTCAGGATCCCGCTATAACGCTAGAACATTGCAGGCTAACACAAGCATCAAAACCTTCAGGTCCTTTTCATTTTTGAGTTCCGGACAATTTCTCTTTCATGATTCCGCCGCCACATCTTGCTGTCTTTTTATTGCTGGTCCCGGTGGACATCGTCATCGGCGATTCGCGAAGTGAACGACCTCCGCCTGAAGTCGGAGGCTTCTGTAGCGCAAAGACTTGCCACGCAAAAACTGTGGATGGCGTTCCCGGGATGCCCTCAGCGTGCCGAGTTGATAGTGGCGGCAACGGTTTCGGGGTCGGCGCAGCCCACGACCCATTCGTCATAGCTCGCACCCGAGAAGGTGACCCGCACGCCGCGCGGGGTGTCGTGGTGGACCGAGGCGAAGATCTTCTTATTGACACCGCGGACTGTTCCCACCTCGACGACACCGGCGATCCGGGTGCCCGCCTTTAACCCAATGATGTCGGCTGACCGGTGAGCGTCATCGAGCACCTCGACGCCCGCCACCGCTGAGAGCGACGCCCGCAGATCCCCGTGGATACCCTCTAGCTTCTCAGCTCGAGAGAGGTGCAAGACCAAGTCAGCGCCTTCAACCACCAGCTCTGCCATCGTAATCTCCCCTCACCGTCTACCGCTCATCCTCACGGCGAAGATAAGCCGCGAGGTCATCTTACCGGCCTTTCTCCAACCGTACAGGAGATCCCTTACCTAAAATCTGGGAAAGGTTGTCCTGACTCGAACTACCTGGATGGCCGAAAACTGCTAATTACCGCTGCTGAAGATTTCTGAGAATCTCCCCTGGGCCATATCTCGCAGCGGAGACACCCGTCTAGTCTTCATTGGCTTCTAGGAGATAACGCTTCGCTGAGGAACTGTCAGCGGCGATGGATCTTGAGTCCTAGGCTCGGAATCGCAAACGACGCTAGCCAGAGGGGCAGGAATCTCTTTCCACTGCAGTTGAACCTGACCGTTTGACCATCACTCACCTCAAATGAGCGCTTCTGACTCGAGTATCGGCCTCCGCGAATTTGAAGGCTATGTTGCCCAGGTGCGACTTGGGTCTCATAGGTCTCGTGTATTTCATAGGAGCCGACGCGCTCACCGTCGATGAACACCTCGTACGTGCCGCGCCGCACGTCCACGCCGATCGTGGTTCGCGTCAATACAAGCGTTCCCGACATCTTTGGCTTCCTTTCTCCTTTGCCATTCGAACCTATCCTCGTCCCGTAATTGGACTTTCAAATTTGTTTACCCGTGATGAGCCGTTCGCGGTCGAAGATTGCCGCGACAGCCCTCCAGCCGAGAACGTCGACTAACAACAACCCAGCGGCAAGTCCCAGTGCCAATCCAAGGGTGGGAACAATCACATTGAAAGACATCAAAGCGACGATGCCAAGCGGAGGCAGGCTGGCAAGCACACCGAGTTGCTGGGCAGCACGCACGTCAAGTGAGCGTGCGGAAATCGCGATACCTGCCCAGATCGACCAGCCTGCTAAAAGCGGCGTAAACAGAAGCTGAACAAGCAAATGCGGGCCGCTGAATATGGCTGAGGCGACTCCCGGCTTGGCAAAAATCGCTGAAATACCGAGGAAGACACCGAATACGACGTAAGCGATTCCAAGGGTGGGTACGAGCACGGCGAGGGCTTTGCCGACCAAGAATTCCTCACGGCTAATTGGTGTCGTTAGAATCGGCTCAAGGGTTCCCTGTTCGTGTTCGCCGACGACAGTATAGGCCGCTAGAACCGACGGCACCATAGCTGGGATCATGAGCATGTAAAGTAGCGAGAGCCCAATATGCGCGGCGAGCTTAGCATTGCTGGTAGAGGCGTTGATGAGCAGGATCTGAATCGTCGGCAGCGTCACGAAGATCACTGGAAAAAATAGCATCGTAAGAATGACAAAACGGTTACGGCGATAGTCCATGAGTTCCTTGCGAAAAATTGCGTCTGTGCGCCTCCAATTAAAGCTCATCGCCTTTTCGCCTCCACATCCTCCTCGACGAGTTCGAAGTAGACCTCCTCAAGCGAGTGGTAGGATTCGGCAATTGAGAGCACGTCTGCCCCTGAATCCACCAGAGCACGGATCACGACGGGAGCTGCAACATCAGGATCTGATACTGTCAGCAGATATGAATTCAATGTCTGTTGCGCCCAAGCCTCGACCCCGGACAACCCACTGAATACTTGGCCCGGATCACCTAAGCCCGCTCGCAGGCGAACTTGCAGGCTTCTCGTAAATAACTGTTGTCGAAGCTCGTCTGGCCGACCCACTAGTTGAATAGTCGTATTCAAGATTGCCACGCGGTGGCAAAGTCGTTCGGCCTCCTCCAAACGGTGTGTAGTCAGAAAGATCGTGACGCCACGCTCACGAAGCGACGAGATGAGTTCATGCACGTCTCGGGTGGCAACCGGATCAAGTCCTGAAGTAGGTTCGTCTAGGAAAAGAATCTTTGGGTCATTGAGCAGGGAACGTGCGAGTGCAACTCTTTGGCGCAGACCCTTCGAGAGCGCGCCGCACAGGTCGCTTGCACGCTCAGTAAGGTTGACTGAGCGCAAGGCTTCTTGGATGCGATTCTTCGAATCAGTCAAACCATATAATCCGGCAAAGCAAGCGAGATTCTCCGTGACGGTCAAGCGCTTATAAAGTCCCGGAGATTCAGGCATGATCGAGATCAGCTTCCGAATAGCTTGGCCG
>DAHVKW010000013.1 GCA_027320695.1 Actinomycetota bacterium
AATTCGCTCCACAAAGTCAAATGCTGAATTTCTATTGGAAATCGCAAAGTCGCAGGTTCCAAACAATTATTAGATTTCGCTGGCCATTGATCACCTAGATTTAATTAGTGAGTGTCGAAAGGCCAGGTGTCGCTAGGATGGTAAAGCTATGAAGTCAGAAATTCACCCAAATTATGTTGTTGCAACTGTCCACTGCTCATGTGGAAACACCTTTGTTACCAGGTCGACAAAGCCGGAACTCCACGTTGAACTCTGCAGCGAATGCCATCCGTTTTATACCGGAAAGCAAAAGCTGGTCGATACGGGAGGCCGTGTGGAGCGCTTTCAACGCCGATACGGCGAGAGAAGAACTGCCAGGAAGTAGGAGCCGACTGGTTCGGTCTCCCTGGATCGGGTAGATGCTTTGCCAGAGATAGCCGGGTCTGAAAAGGGCTCTCTTTTGCTGGGGGCCCTTCGTTCGTGCATATCGCGATATGACCCGAGCGTCGACACCTCAGGACTTGCGTTCTTCGAGTTTCCAACATTTGTCGGCTGTTCGATCGACGGCTTTGTCCATGTCATGGTCGGATCCATTTCTAGCGCCGATATCGGGCCGTATCTAGCATTCGCCGCAGGCCGGAGCGCTAAAGCTTTGAACATATATCTGTCCCCGGCAGCGCTCAGTGGCGTACCTTCCCAAGTTTTGCCAGAGGTGGCGAGCGTACTTGGTCTGCAGGGCGAGGGATTTGGCGTCGCTGTCAAGGTTTTGCAGGCAGGCAAGACGGGCCTTGCGTCCGTCGCACACGGTACCAAGCTGCAGGCCGTGATTCAGGATGAGCATGCCGGGGAGGAATTCCTGGGCAATGGCGGCGCAAGGGATGCCCTGAGTTTGGTGGCTGGGAGCCAATGCGAGACCCTCTTCATCCGTGATCGCATGATCGTGACTTATCTTGGTCTTGAAGTGGCGCGCTCGATTTCTAATCACGGTGAAATCAGTCTTGAGATTGGCGTCGGGCGTAATGATCGGATGGCCAAGACGTGGCTTGGGGAGATGACGAGCCAAGCCGAGCAGTTGAGGGAGACAATCGATACTGTGAGACGGTTTCGGCTTGGAGGGTCCCAGTTTCATCCCCTCGCGAAATTGTCCATGGCCCGGTGGATGAGGCTCGCTTTGCAGGCCAACCCTGGCTTGATTGCGGTTGACCGCGTCACTCCGATCGAGCTGGCCAGGACGGGTAGCTGGCCGGGGACCAGCGTATGGTCGCTGAAGGGCCATTTGGAGCCCATTGACGAAGATGGACTTGTGTACCAGGGTTTTGATCCAAGCTTTGAAGACGACAACCTTTCGTTTGCAATAGCCGCGCAAGGGGTGGATGCTGAATATGTGGTGTGCGTAGCTGACGGGATTGATATCGGAGCTGTCGCCAAGCTCTACGAAGTTACCCGGACTGTACGCGCACAAGGCAGGAAGATCAAGGGTTCAATCCTTCTCTTGCAAGAAAGAAATAGAATCTCATCCATCGAGCGTTTGGTGAATATGGCGAGCTTTGATCTCAAGAGCACCACAATACCTCCAACGTGGAAAAATCAACTATGACTAGGTGGCAAGCAGCGAACTATGTTTGATCGACTCAAAGAGCTAACTAAAGAATACGAATCGGTAGGCAAGGAGTTGTCCGACCCTTCCGTCTATGGCGATCAGCGCAAACTGCGTGATTTGAGCCGCAGACACAAGGAACTTGAGGCAATCGTAGCCTCCTACAAGGCATTCCAGGCAGGGCAAAGCGACGTGGACACCCTGAAGGAGATGATAGCTGAATCTTCCGGTGAAGACCGCGAGCTTGTCAGGGATGAACTGAGCGAAGCTGAGGAAAAACTGGAGGAGCTCAAGAAAAATCTTGAAATTGTATTGCTTCCCAAGGACGAGAACGATTCCAGAAACGTGATCGTCGAGATACGCGGCGCGGAAGGCGGAGAGGAAGCAAACCTGTTTGCCAAGGATCTGTTTGATATGTACCTGCGATATTCGGATCGGCAGGGTTGGAAAGTGGAGTTGCTTGGATCGGATATTTCCGAGCGAGGCGGATTCAGCGACGTGACATTTCTTGTCAAGGGGGCAGATGCCTGGAGAAAGCTGAAGCACGAGGGAGGGCCGCACCGGGTGCAGAGGGTTCCAGTAACTGAATCTCAGGGCAGGGTCCACACTTCTTCGGCTACGGTGACGATACTTCCGGAAGCAGAAGAGGTGGATGTCCAAATTGATCCTGGCGACCTTAAAATAGACGTTTATCGTTCCACCGGACCTGGCGGCCAGTCGGTCAACACCACAGACTCTGCTGTTCGGATAACGCACCTTCCCACCGGACTTGTGGTGGCGATGCAAGACGAAAAGAGCCAGATCCAGAACCGGGCGAAGGCTTTGCAGGTCCTGCGCGCGCGTTTGCTCAAGATGGAGCAGGACAGGCAGTCTGCGGAGCTATCAAGCGCACGAAAATCTCAAATTGGCGGCGGAGGAAGATCTGAAAAGATTAGAACCTACAACTTCAAGGAGAACCGCGTTACCGATCACCGAATCGGGTTGACCCTGTACCATCTTGACCGCATTCTTCTGGGCGAGTTGGAGGAGATCACCGAAGCGTTGCTTCTGGATGAACGGACAAGGCAGTTAGAGGGCCAAGAAGGCGTCTGACGTTGCATGAGACGGCTGAAGGAGATCTTTTGGGCAGGCTTGCGGCAATGCTGGGAAGCTTGCAGCTGAGCAAATGGATTCTTGACGAGGCAAGTTCCAGTTGCTCTTGTCAACAGGCGCAGGACTTGGCTTTGGAGATGGCAACGCGTTATCTTGGCGGCGAGCCTTTGCAGTATATCTTTGGCCATTGGAGTTTCAGGGCACTGGATCTCAAGTGCGATGAACGCGCGCTAATTCCCAGGCCGGAAACCGAACTTTTGGTCGATCTGGCCCGAGCGGAAATCAATGCAAATCCAGGAACTGTCAAAGTTCTCGAAATTGGCACCGGAACGGGTGCAATCGCATTGGCGCTTGCAACTGAAGTTTCCGGCCTATCAATTGTGGCGACTGACGTCTCCCTCGATGCATTGGACCTGGCTGGCGAGAACTTGGCGGCCCAGAGCGGCCTGAAGAGCAATGTGGAAATAGTCTATTCCGACCTGTTTAGTTCTCTCGATGAATATGGAGGTTTCGACTTGATCGTGTCGAATCCTCCCTATATTCCAAGTTCGACAGAGTTGGACCCAAGGGTCGCAAGCTATGAGCCTCATCAGGCTCTCTTTGGCGGGGAAGACGGTCTGTCGGTAATTCGCCGGATTATCGAAGGGGCGCCTTCAATGCTGAGACCAGGAGCGGCGCAAACGGTAATCATTGAGATCGATGAGACTCACGGGAGCAAAGTTGGCGAACTTGCGCGGCATAACGGGTACTCGGACGTAAGGATTCGCAAGGACCTTGCAGGCAAGGAACGTTTTGCCTGCCTTATCCTTTAATTTCTTACGACGGGCGGCGCCAAGGTGTCGCATCGGTATCGGCTCGTTGAAAAGGTCCGTTCCTGAACTGATCTAGGCGACGTGAGCCTACTTCTGCACAGGCCATTGGTGTTTTTGTCGAATCAGTTCTGTGTTCCTTTGACACGTAGTGGGCCCTGAATTAGGCGATTCTGCGCTGGTCGATTGCAATGGCCAAGGACGGATATCTTGGCTCGAGGGAGCTTTAATCATTGCCTAGCTCGCGGAATGATTGGCTCGTTTGCGCCTCCGCGGACACTGAAAATACAACGAAGCGCTGAGAAATTGGATCCGGGCATCCCCGAGCAAGGTCGCCAGTGCCGTGATCTGGTGCCCTAATTTCTGCAAGCACTTGTCTGGAAGGGCTAAAGTCCTGCCTTGAGGCCACTCCCGCCAAGCGCCAAAAGAGCGCTAGGCCAGTTAGCGATGAATTGGTCACGATTAAAATTGCCCAGCAGTGCCTTTAAGGCGGGCAGGAAATCGACATATCGCAGCAGGGGTGTGATTTTCGTGCTCCTCCGCGATCGAAATTGCGGGCTAGAAGGAGGGGACCGGACGACCCTTGGCGGGTAAGGATCGTCCGGTCCGTGTATGTCGGGGAACCTAAAAATATTTGAAATTAGTGCCTATCGGCCGCCATGCAGCCCTTCACCACCGTTGATAGAGAAGCGACCTGCGCTGAACGTCCGATTAAATGGAGAATTGCCATGGTTTCCAGATACGGTCAGACTTGAGCCAAATGTGGTCGATGTGGTCGACGTGGACGAGTTGTCGAACGCTGCATGCAGATTTGCATGGCTGTTCGAATGCTCGCTTGCGTGCATTGCGGTCGACGTGGTCGAACCGCCGCGCTGACTGGGGTTGCCTGCGCTGGCGCACAACTGCGGCACGGTCTCACCCTTCAACTGGGCTGCAGCTAGAAGCTGGCGGTATTCTTCAGAACCCGTGAATCCAGATCCAGCGGTATTTGGAGTTATCGTCGACGTGTTGCCGGCCAGCGACGTTGTCGTAGATGCCGTAGTGGTTGTGGTGGTGCTGGCATTGGAACTCTGAGAATTTGTGTAAGCGGTACAAAGACCGAAGAGGCTGCTTCCCCCGGCAAGACCTTCATTTGTGCCGCCGCTAACTTCGGAGTGGGCTCCAGAAGGCAAGTTCGACGGAGATTTCGCGATAGGCAGGGAAATCGAAGTCGACGTCGAATCCGAATTCGAGCTATTTGAAGTTGGCAAGGAAACCCCGACTTTGGCAAGACCGGTTGACAGGGTATTCTGAAAGCTGCCAGGGAGTTCGCCATGGTATGCCGCCACGGCGGTGCCGGTAAGAACACTTGCTGCAATCAGTGCGCCTAAAGTTCTCGCTGCGAGGAAGCCGCTATGCCCCTTGCGCTCGTTCGGGTGAGCAATTCTTCTAACGCCACCTTCTCCGAGGGCCTCTTTGAAGCGCGAAAGGATGACGGCTTCCTGTGCCAGTTCGTGATCTGTTGCTCCGACCTTCGCGGCTTCAATTAGATTGGCCAGATACGCAACTGCTCCAGAGGCTTTCAAGGGGTCCACTTTCCCCTGGAGCAGTTGCTCGATTATCTGATCTGTTAGTGCGTCATCATCCATGTTGATGTTGTTATCGTCATTTTGGTCCATCACGTTACAACATTTCTATGAAATCTTTTGGCCAAAGTATTCAAGGCCCGGTGCTGAATCACTCTGATTGCTTCAGGGCTCTTTCCCATCAATTTGGCGACTTCCTCCACGCTCAGATCGCCAACCACGCGCAACAGAAGAACTTCGGCATGATGCGGTGACAGTACCCCAATCAGGGTCTCGATTGCTTCTTCGGCGGAGAGATTGGCAACGGCCGGACCTGCCGTCCAGTCGGAATTATCTAAGTAATCGTGATTTTTGAGGTGCTTTCGAACTCGATCAAGGGTTTCCCCGCTTTTCTTGGCGGTTCTAAAAAAGTCGGCTACTTTGTTTCTCGAGATTCCGAACATCCAGGCGCGGAAGTCCCGGGAGTTTCCGTTGAAATCAGATATGCCTTTTGCAATTGCAACCCAGGTTTCAGAAGCCACGTCTTCGTAGTCGTAAGGGACATGATGCCGGAGATAGCGAATCAGCTGCGGGTTGAACGATCGGAATAGCAGCACAATTCCGGCTTCGTCTCCTAATTTAGCTCTGTGTATTGCAATATCTAAGTCAAGTTCGATGGTCATCTACTCCTCGGGAAACTTGAGTATTGACACGCAAACTCTAACCGCAATAATTTCAATCTTGACCTTTATGAAGCTATCTCACAAATCGAGTATCTGTCATGTCCAAGATGTTCTTGGTTGAAGTAATGGCAAAATTTAGTAGTGAGAAGGCGAGAATGCCAATCTAGCTTGGGTTTCTTCGCCCGGCTTCACGGCAATCGGCCCCATTTCTTCGCCTGTTTGCTGTAGGAAAAATAAGGAAGAAATAATGTTTATTTAATTTGAGCAAAGTTTTTGCTTTACTTTCCAGTCAACTAGTGACTATTGTCTCTTTAAGCTTTATACGTATACGGATTAGTTTTGTAAGTCACAGACGATGCATTTGGAAGGTAGGCCATAAATGGAGAACGGCAATAGTCGATCCAAAGATCCAATCTTGATAGCTGGCGGTGGAATCGGAGGTTTGGCCACCGCGCTCATGTTGTCTAGATCGGGCCACGAAGTCATAGTTCTGGAAAAAGCAGCACAGTTTGCCGAAATAGGGGCTGGTCTTCAGCTGGCGCCTAATGCGACCCGTGTCCTGACTTTGTTAGGCGTGATTGACAAAATTCGCGAGGTAGGCGTATTTCCAAAAAAGCTCAGGCTAAAGAAGGCATTGACTGACGAGAATCTGACCCACCTGGATCTCGGTGACGGGTTTATTCAAAGGTACGGAGCGCCGTACGTCGTTATGCACCGAAATGACCTGTTGAGGATCCTCCTTGAAGGATGCCAGGAGCAGCCGGCAGCGCAATTGCTTACCAGCAAGGAGATTAGGACCGTCGACAATGATGCGCAAGGCGTGGTTGCGACGTGCGCAGACGGAACTACGTATCGGGGCAAGGCATTCATAGGTGCGGACGGGCTTTGGTCCACAACACGAAAGCTTTTGTCGGACGATGTACCTGTTAACTCTGGGTATGTGTCATATCGCGGAACGGTCCCAACCGAAAGCGCCGCATCGCATGCGCCTCTCGACGAAGTGGTCGCGTGGATTGGCCCTGGGCTTCATTACGTCCAGTATCCCCTGCGATCGGGAAACCTATACAACCAGGTTGCCGTATTCAAGAGTGACCAGTACTTGAAGGGTATGGAGAACTGGGGCAACTCAGAGGAGCTTGAGGAAAAACTCTCGGTCACCTGTGAGCACATCAGAAAGGCTATGCCATTGTTAGGAAGAGATCATCGCTGGCCGATGTATGACCGCGAACCGATCGACCGCTGGACCTTGGGTAATATCACGCTCTTGGGCGACGCGGCCCACCCGATGTTGCAGTACCTGGCTCAGGGCGCCTGTCAGGCGATTGAGGATGCATTTGCTATTGGTACCGCGTTCAATTTGGAGCCAGGCAACGTCAACAAGGCCCTTACTATGTACGAGCAGGCGCGAATCCCTCGCACTGCCAGGGTCCAGAGGAATGCCAGGCTCTGGGGCGATATGTGGCATATAGATGGCGCGGGGAGAATTATGAGGGACGAGCTGTTCTCCAAGAGGGATCCTGACGATCACTCCCATATCGAGTGGCTTTATGGAAAGCGCGATCCGCTATTTGTTGGTGATTAAAAATGCAACCTGGGTGGCATGGAGACTCTACGTTTTTTGTGCCGTCCGAATGCGTGTCTGACTGGATGTCTACAAGCAGCTTGAGCAGAATCCCCGGGGCGGAGCAGATTGAATTTGGTGTCTAATCTAACGAGTAAAGGTAACAAAGATGGAAATATCTGCTCATTCTGCTTCTGATGACGCTTATCATCAGAAGCAGCCGGTGCCAATCTCCGATGAGATCGAATTTGATCTGGCGAATGCGCCTGGACATTTGATAAGACGGGCGCAGCAGGTCCACACATCGGTATGGGCGGAAGTCGTAGGAGACGATCTGACAAGCTCTCAGTTTGCCGTGCTGAATGTTCTTCATAGCAAACCCGGCATCGATCAAACCACATTGAGTCAGATAGCTTCGCTGGACACGTCAACCTGTCAGGACATCGTTGCACGACTAAAGAAGAAGGGCTTGATCGAAAGAGTTAGAGACGCGAGCGATGGGAGGCGGTGGCTGTTGCGGCTTAGCGAGCAAGGGAGATATACCCATGCAACTGTAGTTCCGCAGGTAGTAGAAGTTGGCAACGTGTTGCTTGGCGCTATGAGCGCGAAGGACCGCAGCGATTTCGCGCGACTTCTATTCGAGGTTACGGGGCCGGATAGCGGCACACCTAACAGATAATTCAGAAAAGTACGGCAACGGAAAATTATTCGATTGAACTTTGGAGGATTTGTGAAGCGTAGATTGACCCTCGCGTGCTGGGACTACGACAGGACGGCGGCGCTGGCTGACGGACGGGTGACACCCGAAGGAATTGATCTCAACTATCTCTGCCTGCCGATTGAGGAGACTTTCTTCCGCATGGCGCGCAATGAAGAGTTTGACATGTCCGAAATGTCGCTTTCGTCCTATGTTCTTAGCCGCAATACGTCGGATCGCTTTATCGCGCTTCCAGTGTTCCCGTCACGCGCCTTCAGGCACTCAGGGGTATACATCAACACAAACAGCGGTATCACAAAGCCCGCTGATCTTATAGGCAAGGTCATCGGAGTACCCGAGTACCAGGTAACTGCAGCAGTTTGGATCCGAGGAATGCTCGAGGAGCACTACGGGGTGCCGGTCAGTTCCGTCAGTTATCGCACTGGCGGATTGCACGACCCGGGGCGTTACGAGAAGATTCATATCCAGCCGGAGGGCGTCGATATCGTTGCGATTCCCTCGGGCCGGACTCTTTCCGACATGCTTGTCAGTGGGGAAATTGCGGCCTTGTACAGCCCGCGCTCACCCGCGCCTTTCCTCGAAAAGAATCCGGCCGTCGCGCGTTTATGGGGAAATTCCACCGATGCCGAAGTTGAATATTTCAGGACCAGCGGCGTATTTCCGATCATGCATACGGTCATTATCCGAAGAGATGTCTACGAGAGTGACAGGTGGATCGCCGGCTCGATTTACAAGGCGTTTCTGGAGGCCAAGGCTCTTTTGAGCCAGCGCCTGGAGGAGAGCGCGGCATTCATCCACATGCTCCCGTGGAGTATTCAACATATTCAGATGACCAAGGAGATCATGGGCGAGGATTATTGGCCGTACGGGATCGAGGCCAACCGGCATGTCTTGGAAGTTTTTTTGAAATACTCCTACGATCAGGGGCTGGCGAAGAAAAGGTTTGAGGTGGAGGAGCTCTTTGCTCCGGAAACCCACGAGCTTGTCCTTGTCTGATCAGGTTATCGGTTCGGCGGCTTAGGGTGAGATCATTCAGCATCAGGGGGGAGTTCTAGTGCGATTGGTTAGCTTTGGAGAATACGGGTCTCGGGTTGGCGTGGTTTGTCGCGACGGGACAATAAGCGACATCACTGGCCTGATACCTGCAGGTTCCGACCGCAGGCACGGCGTAATGAGGCAAGTTATAGAGAGCTACGGCGAGATCAGCAGTCGTCTAGTCGACCTCGAATCAGGCGGAGGCGGACAACGCCTTGGTTCTGTTACCCTGTCGCCACCGGTTACGGATCCGAGCAAGATTGTCGCCGCACCAGTGAACTATCTCGACCATATGGAAGAGATGCATCAGCTCAGCCATATTGACTCTCTCGGCGTGTTTCTCAAAGCCCCCTCCTCCCTGATCGGGCACGGTGGCATAGTGCACCTTCCATACAACAACAGAAGATTCGACCAGGAGGGGGAGCTCTGTTTTGTAGTTGGCAGAGTCGCCCGAAACGTGAAAGTCGAAGAAGCTGACGACTATATATTCGGTTACAGCGTTTTGCTGGACATCACAATGCGCGGCGGGGAGGACCGATCGACGAGGAAATCGTTCGACACGTTTACTCCCATGGGGCCTTGGATTGTGACGGCGGATGAGGTTGGATCTGTCGACGACCTGGAGCTCCGTTGTTGGGTCAACGGGGAACTGAGGCAGGACGCAAGAGTATCCGATCTAATTTGGGGCGTGCCGGAGTTGTTGGCGTATGCGTCATCAGTTATGACTCTGTACCCCGGTGACGTGATCTCTACGGGAACGCCTAAGGGAGTGGGGCCGATTGGCGAGGGAGATGAAATCGTCGCCGAGGTTTCTCGAGTTGGTCGGCTTAGCGTGACGGTGACGAGTTCGGGAGCAATGTTTTCGGTGACCAGAGGCGGAACCGCGGGCCCTACGCAGCCTTCTGACGAAGAGCCTGGATAGTTCGGTTATGTTAGAAACTGAAGTGCTTTTTCCAATCTCTCTCGGGCATACTCCACATAATCGGCAGCTTCGAATGTGATTGCTTTGAAATGCGCCATGATTTTCGAAAGTGTCAGTTAGTTAGTTGAATGTTAGGAGGAAGTAGAAATGGCGAGTCCTAGATTTACGGCACCTGACGGGATGCCGAAGAAGAACGAGGTAGACGAGTTTTACGATTTAGTATCTGAGGCGGATCTGCAGCCGCTCTGGGTGCAAATGGGAATTATGCCAAAGGAGCCCCCGCTGGCCGCTATTCCATTTGCCTGGAAGTGGAAGACGTTGAAGGAGCTGGCCGAACGCTCGGGCGAGCTCATTCCGATTGACAGAGGCGGAGACAGGCGGGTTTTGTCGCTTTCCAATCCCGGATTGGCCGGCCAGCCATTTGCAACACCAACGCTTTGGGGAGCCGTTCAGTATCTTGGCCCAGGCGAGGTCGCGCCCGCCCACAGGCATACTGCCGCGGCACTGCGGTTTGTGATTGAAGGATCGGGTGTGTGGACTCTAGTGAATGGCGACCCGGTTCCGATGGCTCCAGGTGATCTCGTTCTGACGCCATGCTGGTCATGGCACGAGCACCACAATCCCGGTGATACTCCAATGATTTGGTTTGATGCTTTAGATTTGCCTCTGGCCAGGTCGCTGGATGCCATATTCTTTGAAAATGGTCCCGACCGAATGGTGAACAGGGCGGTAGATCCGGCCTCTCGGTCCGAGCTGACATTCGGAAATGGGGCGGGATTGGTTCCGTTCGAGGACTCGGCGAACGAGGCTTACTCGCCATTGTTTGCCTACCGGTGGAAGGATACCGACCGCACATTGACCACATTGATGGAGCTTTCGAGCAATGGGACGGCGTCCCTCAAATTTGTGGACCCGACGAGAGGCATCGACGTGATGCCGACCATGCGCTGTTCAATGCACCGTGTCTCAGCAGGGGCGAGCACGCGAAAATACAGAAGGAACGGCTCGTCAATCTGGGTTACCTATAGGGGTTCGGCGATTGCCTCGATTGGTGAAGACCGCTTCCATCTTGACGAGGGCGACATGTTCGCAGTTCCCTCTTGGTGCTCATTCTCGATCGAGGCTACACAAGACGCTGACTTTTTCTGCGCCTCAGACGCGCCGGTCTTTGAAGCGCTTGGTCTGGCGAGAACCGAGTACCTCGACTGATCGGCTTCAAGTCATTAGTTTGAAATCAGCGCTCGGTACCGGATCGGTTTCGAGCGTTGCATTGTGGGGCTTGACCAGCTCGGGCAGACTCTTGCCATTTTAATTCTGTTCATCATTTGAAATGAGGAAATCAACATGAGATTAGCTACTGTCAGGGTTCCAGGAGGCACCAAGGCCGTCCTGATCGAAGGAGGGGAGGCAGTCGAGCTTGGCTACAGCGATGTAGGGGCGCTCCTAGCCAACCCGTCCTGGGAGAGCGAACTCAACAGCACGGGAACTGTCCATGCTGTTGACAGTCTCGAATACGCTACCTTGATACCGTTGCCCTCCAAGATTATTTGTGTGGGCCACAACTACAGGAACCATATCAAGGAGATGGGGAGAGAACTTCCATCTCACCCAACGTTGTTTGCAAAGTTCAGCGAGGCTCTAATCGGAGCAAATGATGTCATTTATCTCTCACGAGAGTCCCAAATGTACGATTGGGAAGCTGAACTTGGAGTGATCGTTGGCAAGACACTTCGCAGCTGTACTGAAGAGGAGGCCAGGGACGGAATTGCCGG
Organism: Actinomycetota bacterium; assembly: GCA_027320695.1. GTDB lineage: Bacteria > Actinomycetota > Acidimicrobiia > Acidimicrobiales > Acidimicrobiaceae > SCQM01. The sequence continues at coordinate 11,713 of DAHVKW010000013.1, forward strand.
GTTCACGGTAATTAATGACGTGACGGCGCGGGACTGGCAAAACCGCACTTTGCAGTGGCTCCAAGGCAAGACATTCGAAGGTTCGACTCCCGTTGGAGCACACCTTGTCACTCTTGACGTCGATACCGTTATCAACGAGGGGCTGGATCTCAGCTGTGAAGTGAATGGTGAACAGGTGCAGCACGCGGTGACATCAGACCTTTTGTTCGATCCGGTTTTCCTTGTCTCTTATATTTCGAAGATTTTGACGCTTCGTCCAGGGGATGTGATCGCGACCGGCACGCCCGGAGGAGTCGGCCATGCCCGCAATCCGCAGCGATATCTGAAGGATGGCGATATTTTGGTGACGAAAATTGAAGGAGTTGGCGAACTCAGGAATATCTGCAAGAGCGCCTAGCACGACAATGTTCCAAGCATCACGAAGGAAGTAAGTTGACATCAGACATTGGGCTTTTCAACAAGCATATCGAATGGATGGCGAAAGGTACGGACCTGTTCGCGGAGGTCGCCTCGCTTTTGGATTTGCAGAATCATGACCGGCCGTCACTTCTGCAGTCCTGGACCGTTGCACACCTTATCGCTCATGTGAACTCAAATGCCAAGGCCCTGGTCAACCTCACGGTTTGGGCCCGCACCGGGGTTGTGACTCCGATGTATCAGAGTAATGAGCAGAGAGCGAAAGACATCGAGGAAGCGGCCAAACAGTCTCTGGAGTTCCTTATTGAGGACTTTCAAATATCAAGCCAGGAGTTCTTGGAGTCGATAAGTTCGCTCTCTCGCGAGCAGCTCGATAATGTAGTGAAAAGCAGCCGCGGCAGGGACATTCCCGTATCGGATGCGGTCTGGATCCGCGTTCGGGAAGTATGGATTCACGCGGTCGATCTTGGAAGCGGTATTACTTTCTCTCGGTTCCCAGATGTGCTCTTGGACGCACTCATGACTGATGTGGTTTCAAGTTTTTCTGGCAGAGAAAGTATTCCAGTTCTTGAGTTAAAGGCTGCGGATGTCTCGAGAACCTGGAAGATAGGGTCAGCGGAAACCGCAACAGCGGTCGAAGGGAGCCAACATGCAATCCTGGCCTGGTTGCTGGGACGAAGCGGCGGCCAAGACCTGACATTTGGAACTACGGATGGGGCGCCTCCTGTCCTGCCCGCCTGGCTGTAAAGACCGTCAGGAAGCCTGATTAGACGGCCGGCGTGTTGTTTTTCAAAACGCTGTCAATTGCTGAAGCTGCGATGACCCGCGGGCCTGGCCTCTTTGGCCCAGGAATTGGCATTTTTCGCTATTTTCTTTGCGACGGCTAGATTTGTTGACGTGACAGGAGAATCAATCGATGATTTCGAGGAATCTGGCGAACCCATAGGTCCGCTCGGCGGGGTTTTGGTCGTCGATATTTCGAGAGTTCTGTCGGGCCCCTACGCGGCGATGCTGCTCGGAGACATGGGCGCGAGGGTGATAAAGGTTGAACGTCCCGATGGTGGGGACGATACTCGAAGCTGGGGACCGCCGTTTGTTGGGCCCGAAGGGGCCCAAGAGAGCGCTTACTTCCTGAGCGCCAACCGGAACAAGAAGTCCGTCATCCTAGATTTCAAAAGTTCCGAAGATCTGGCGGCGTTGAAAGAGCTCATTAAGAGAGCGGACGTCTTAATAGAGAATTTTCGTCTCGGGGTGTTGGACCGTCTTGGAATTGGCCATGCTTTCTTGATGGAACTGAACCCGCGCCTGGTCATACTTTCCATCACCGGATTCGGACACAGCGGGCCTCAAAAGGATCGTCCGGGATACGATCAGATCATCCAGGGGGAGTCTGGTCTGATGAGTTTCACCGGGCCTGACAAGGATACCCCCACTAAAGTCGGAGTGCCCATCGCGGATATTCTCACCGGAATCTTTGGCGCGCTGGGAGTCACTTCGGCCCTCTTTGAGCGGGGGAGGACTGGGCTAGGACAGGTAGTTCGGACTTCGCTGTTGGCGAGCGCAATTGCAATTCATACGTATCAGGGTACTAGGTGGCTGACGGCAAATGAAATACCTGTTGCGGAGGGCAACCTGCATCCCACCGTATCGCCGTATGGTAGCTTCCGCTGCAGGGATGGGTTTATTCAGATAGCCGTGGGCAATGATTCCCTGTGGCGCAAGTTTGCGAAGATTGTAGATGTAGATCCGGATGATAACAGATTTGCCAGCAACCCTACCAGGGTTGCCAACAGAAAGCTGCTGGCAGAACTGATTGAGGAGTCCTTTTCAAAGGGCAGCGTTAGCGAGTGGACCAAGAAGATTTCCGAAATAGGTGTGCCCGCAGGCGAGGTGAGAAGCCTTGACAAGGTTTACCAGGATCCTCAGGTCGTTGCTGAGAAAATGATCATCGAGACCCTGCACGCGACTCTTGGGAAGATCAAACTTCCAGGAAATCCCTTGCAGTTCGAACGCGGGCGCGTCGAGCACAACGCACCCCCGACCCTAGGAGAGCATTCCGCCTTGATAAGGCGGTGGCTGGAAGACGCGGCGGAGACGGGATTAGGGTCGCAAGGCGATGAAGATTTTGGCGGGCACCTGGGCAGCTAAATCAACCGAGGGCGCCTTTGCCGCTGGTTTGCCGTTCCACTTTCGGTCTTCGCCTTGGGCCCACGTATCGCCTGGACGGACGGAGTTGTAAATTTGCTGTTCACTTTGGCTTGGTAGACTTGCAACGGAAGTTTCGGATTTAGAAACAGTCCTCTTGACCCAGTTGGCTTTTCAACTTGGAATTTAGAAAAGGCGTGTGAAAGCATTGTTGATGCGAAGGGTAAAAATCATCTGCACCTTGGGCCCAGCCACCGAGTCCGAGCAAGTTCTTAGCGCTTTGGTAGCGGGCGGCATGGACATCGCTCGCCTCAATTTTTCCCACGGAACGCACGAAATTCACGCACGCGCAGCGGAGCGGCTTCGACGCGTAGCTAAAGCCCAGGGCAAATATGTCGGTTTGCTTGGAGATATATCCGGGCCCAAGCTTCGGGTTGGCACCCTTGATGGGCCATTGAAACTAAACGTAGGTGATTCAGTCGAGCTTCGGGAAATCGCGGATGCTCCTTCGCATGATGTTTCTATTCCTATTGCGGCTCTTGGAGCCCTTTCGCAGCTAAGTTCCGGTGAAACGGTGAGCTTTGCCGATGGAACGATATCGGTCAGAGTTGCGGGGGTTTCAGGTTCAAGGGTGCAGGCGACAGTGGAGGTCGGCGGCGTTCTGACTTCGCACAAGGGCGTGAATTTCCCAAGGGCCCAGGTGATGCTGCCTTCATTGACTGACAAAGACGTGGATGACATCAAATTTTGTCTGGAATTGGGGGTTGACTTTTTCGCAATCTCTTTTGTTAGGCGAGTCGAAGACGTTTTGCATGCCCGCGAAGTGATCGCAAAGTTCTCGCCCCGGCATGCGCACAGGATAATATCGAAAATTGAGAGGCCTGAGGCGCTGGAGGATATAGAAGCAATAGTCAGAGCTTCAGACGGAATTATGGTCGCGCGCGGGGACCTTGGAGTAGAAATTCCGCCGGAGCAGGTGCCTATTGAGCAAAAGCGGATAATCCACCTGTGCAACACCATCGGCAGGCCGGTGGTAACCGCCACTCAAATGCTTGAGTCAATGGTGCATTCCACGATGCCGACAAGGGCAGAGGCTACGGACGTTGCAAATGCCATTTTTGACGGCACAGATGCGGTGATGCTCTCCGCGGAAACTGCGGCTGGAAATTATCCGATCAATGCGTTGGAGTACATGGCAAGGATATCTTCCAGAGCCGAGAAGGAGCTGCAGAACCAGGAACTAACTCTGCTTAACCGTCCGGAACCATCGCGGGAGACTATTGCCGATGGAATCGGATATTGTGCGGAACGGTTGACCCGATATCTCCCCATCAAAGCAATTATCGCCGTTACGGAATCCGGCCATAGCGCAAGGGTGATTTCAAAGTTTCGCCCGTCGGTTCCGGTAATCGGCGCGACAACCAATGCGACTGCTGCGCGCAGCCTGAGCTTGAGCTTTGGAGTGCTGCCCGCAGTGGTGAACGAATCGTCGGCGGACACCGAGAAGGTGATTCTGTCTGCTTTTGACTACGCGAAAAAGATAGGCTTGGTAAAAGAGGGTGACCTGTGCGTGGTAGTTGCTGGAATACCATTCGGGGTCAAGGGTACGACCAACCTTGTAAAGGTGCAAAGGGTCGGAGAAGGGTTCCTAGTCAATCCTGACATCGACAAAGAAGCAGACAACTCCGAGTAAGCACTATGTTAAGCCTTAGATTTGCCGGTCGTTCATTCCCAGCACCATCTGAGGCTTCACGATGACATGATCGTCCGAGATCGGTATCACTGCGGAGCCGATTGCCAGAAACTCGATAGTGTGCGAGCCCCATCCATGAGACTTCTCAACTAGCTGAACGCCTACAATTCCTTGAGCCTGTACGGCCTGTGCCTCAGCCTGCATTCTTTCCATGGCCAGCTCTCTCGCATCGTACAAGGCTTGCGTGAAGTTGGTCATTTCCACGTTTCTCATGGAATTCCCCCAGCTTTGCCGCATGCTTTGGTGGGCAACGTGATACACGCAGTTGCCCATTACAAGTCCCAAGGGTCGATAGCCAGCCTGAAGCAAGGTCCAGAAGTCCTGTCCTGAAAGATCCGATGTAAACGGCCGATTGTCATGCGTGCGGTGGAGCACCCCGTCACGATGCCTCACCGCGGTTCCGATAGCTATGAATTCCGCTAAGTCGGGTCCCCACTCATAACGTCCGACTTCGAGACGAACGCCAATAATTCCGTCGGCTCCGAGCTGATCTGCTTCTTCCTCCATCCTGGTCATGGCGAGTTCCCGGGCATGGTACATCGCTTGAGTCAGCACGGTCAGCTCTTGACTTTGCTGCCAGCGGGCGAACTGGAATCCTATGTGGTAGATGGAGCTGCCCACTACGAGCCCGAGGGGCTCAAACCCTGCCTCTTTGACTAGGAGGAACTCATTCACGGAAAGATCTGATGTGAAAAGGCCGGCCTTGTTCTCCGCCAGACGCTTGGCGGAGTCGGACGGTAGTCCTTCCTTTGAGGTGGGGTCGTAGGTCAATTTAACGCTCCAATTTCTGTTTCATGGACTGACAAATAGAATCTTCTGCGGTTTTGGCTGGGCCTTTTGAGCTGGCTCGTATATGGCTGTGGCCAGAACGTGGGTGATGAAGGACACCGCACCGACATTTTCGCTATTGCTCCCAGGCATCTGGTAGCTGCTGGTGCTCGAGTGGAACCTAAAGTCGATTATCCCCCTCGCGCCAATGGATTTGGCGGCTTTCTCAACATCCTGCATTACGATTCGCCTGCTGGCGTAGTAGCCCTGCGTGAATTCCCTGATTTCGAAGTTGACCATCCCGGAACCGAGCATCGAATACATCTGTTGGTAGGTGGAGGCAGATAGGGTGGCGAGATAGCAGCAACTCGCGCCTACCAGCCCTGCCGGGGAAATTCCGTTTTCGAGCAGCAGGTGGACATCTTGGCCGCTCAGCGTTGTAAGGACGGGGCGATTCTTTGCGTTTTCTTGAGATCCCCTCAGCAGTCCATTGAGACTCTTGACAGCCGTTCCTATCAGGGAGAATTCGATCAATCCGGATTCTGCGTCGAACATTCCTTGGGTAATTCGAACCCCGACTACTGCGTCAGCATGCGCAAGGGTGGCTTCTTGTTCAATCCGTTGAATGGCGAGGCGCCTTGCTTCATTGAATGCTTCGCTAATTACGGCCAGGGGCTGCGAGCCACCGTAAGGTATTTGCTGGTATCCGATTTTGTAGACTGCAGTTCCGGCAACTTGGCAGATCGGGTGGAGTCCCGAACTCTTGACAAGGGAAAATTCATTAATGGATAGATCCGAGGTAAAGCTGTCCTGATCGGATAAGGCGCTTAGCCTCCGCAGTGCCGCGGGGACAAGCTGGCCATTTTCCAATGCCCTCTGGGCTGCTGCCGGGTCGTCGACATTTTTAGGCACATTTTGGGAAGGGCCCCCCTGGGGCAGCCCATCTGAGGCCTTATCTCTTGATCGAAAGAAAGGCATGTTAGTTAAATCCGAGCATCTTGTTCACTGTCGTTCTGACAATGTCGGACTGCTCCGCTTCCTTTGCCACCTGATGCGCGAGCGATGCCGCCCACTTGTCCATGCTCAGCTCGTCTGTCTTGATAACTATTTCCCGGACCACTTTTGACCTCGAACATCTGACCGCGTTTCCTGACTTTGACCGGACGACGCTATAAATCTGATCATTCAACTGCACCGAAATATCCTCGATGACGGTCTCTTTGGAAAGCAGCGTTTTTCTGCGCCGTTTGATCTTCATGCCTCCAGGTGAAATCGATTGAAGCAGCTCGGCAAGAGAGTTCATCGAATTTTCGATGTCGGCATTGTTAAGTCGAAGGGAAGCAGCTAACAATTCAAGCTGAGACGGCTTAAATACAAATTTTTCCAGTCCGTTGTTTTCAGTTGCGCCCACTAACTGTATGCTAACCAATTAATGTTGACATTGCAGGTTACTTTTATGATTCCGAATACTTTATCTTCGCTTTCGTAAGAATCCAGTAAGTAGCTTCTCTCGCTTTGCTTGTCGGCATTGTGCGGTCCTCATTCCTCGCCGCCTACGAAGAGTATTTTTGAGCCTGGCGATTTTAGTTGGGATATATCTCGACGTGGAGATGCAAATGTTGTAAAACTATATACAGCGGCGGATCGAAAGGATGATGAATGGCTCGAAGATCAAGCCTTACCAGTTCGCTTTACAAGGCTGCTCGCCTTACGAACAATCTTAGAGCCGCTTCCAACGGCCCCACGGCATATGCAAAGAGGGTCGTGCGGAAAAAGGTCTATGCAAAGCAGATGTCATTTACCAGGAAGCTGCTCAAGGGATTTGGGCTTTCCAAATAAATCCTAGGTTGGGTTTGATTTGTAGTTGGAGAGAGCCGGTTATTCAGAGATAAAGGGCCATGCCTTTTGCCAGCGTTCATGTCTGCGGGCCCTTGGAGTCTTGCTTGGTTTTTTCGCCTAAATGACGTGCTGGGCGATATCTGCGGTTGGTTTGGGAGCTCAGCCTTAGATTCCGAGGTGAAATAGTCGTGACTTTAGAATCGGACCTCATCCTAACGTCTTGAGGCACAGCACTTTAGTGTCTTGTCGGCTCGCGTCCACCGCCGAAGAGTTGAGCTGATTGATGAATGCGACTTATATCAATGCCGTGTCCTGGCTAGGATTGTCTGTACAAATCGGTTTGAGATAGGAAATCCTGAACTATTAGATTCGGGTTATCTTTTAAATTGGGCAATTGCCTGGGGGTACGATGACTGACTGGGGAGAAGTGTTTCCGGAGGCGGATCGCGAGATTTATCGCCGAGCAGGATTCGGTACATCTGCCAAATGGGATGGCAGACCAGCCCTTGTAATAATTGATGCCCTATGGTCTTTTATCGGTCATCAGCCTGTTGATGTATTGGAGGCAATTGAAGAGTACCCGACCGCGTGCGGAAGAGCGGGCTGGGATGGTTTAGAAAGAATCTCTGTTGCACTCGACTTTTTCAGGAGCTCTTCTCTGCCTGTGGTCTATGTCTGCGCTGACGGCAGTTTGAGCGACGTGTATGGCGCAACGACCAGGACGAGGAAGCCCGTTTCGGCCACTGATGAAGACGCCTTTGCAATACCGGAGATGATCGCGCCCCTCCAAGGCGAACCTATCGTCAAGAAGACTAAAGCAAGTGGTTTTTTCAGAACTCCTTTGGATATCCTTCTGAGAAAGATAAATGTGGACACCCTTGTGCTTGCGGGCTGTACGACTTCGGGGTGCATAAGGGCGAGCGCGGTCGATTCGCATTCACTTGGATTCGAGACAGTCCTGCTGGCAGATGCCATTTGGGACAGGTCGACATTTTCGCACGAAGTATCGTTGTTCGAGTTATCGATGAAGTATGCGAGCGTTGCCACCGTGGATGACGCCTGCAGCCAGATAAGTAAGCACCTGAAAATGAATCGATCCTCGCAATGAAGGCGGCAAGATCCATTTTCTTCTCCCAACGGTGGAAATAGCATCGTCAGCCGATTATTTAACGAACAAGTTCCATGTGGCCGGGAAATGCTGTTTCAGCTCTTTTGAAGATTCCAAATGCGCAACGTCACTCTAATGACACCGGGAGCACAGGCGAATGACCGGGCGGGCACGTCCACGCCGGAGGATGTTCCCATCCCCAGCGGGTCTGAATACCGAGCACGGATTTCGAGGTTTCGCGTGGCGGCTTTTCAAGAATTTTGGCGAAGTCGTAGCCGGGGTCTCATCGACCGTCAACGGTGGGGGATGTGTTGAGTTCCGCGGCCCACTCGAGTCTGGCGGCCAGCTATCACGAAGAGCGTGCTACTTGGTCAGGTGGGCAAACATCACGAAGTATGATTTCAGGCTGAGGGCGGGTCTCGGTGGGCGGTTATCGCCGGTATCAGCAATTTCTAAAGGCTGATGCCATATTTAGCCGAATCAAGCATTCGGGAGTCGTGGGAGGCAAGCACCACGTCCGCTTCCTTTTCTAGGCGGGCAAAGGAATCAAGACAAAGGTCGACACCGCAGTTGATTGCTGGGGCTATATGCCCGCCATCTTTGCTTTTCCAGTTTTCAATCTGATTTACCAAGTCGCCAACTACTCCATGCCTACCAGCACGCGTCTCGAAGACCACTCCAGCGGAGCCGGGCGTATGCCCGGGAAGAGCCAAGATCCGAAATCCTGGCGCCACCTCGACGTCGCCTTGGACTATTTCAAATTTGTCGAATGCTTTCATCCAGTTTGGCAGGACGTGCTTGTAGCCGGCATCGTATCCGCTTTTGTGTTCGGGATTGGGGGCAACTGCATACTGGATCTCAGTCTTCTGCACAAGAATCCTTGCGTTCGGAAGATGCTCCGCATAGGAGCAGTGGTCAAAATGAAGATGCGTGAAAACCACATCAGTGATCTCGAGGGGATCGATCCCGTGAGCTCGGAGCACCTTATCGATCCTGTGTTCTTCACTGACATCGAGCAGTTGATGATATTTGGACGTCTCTGCGGTAGGCACTGCTGGTCCGGTGTCAACTAGGACCACAGAATTGCTGGAGGTGCTTTTGGCAAGCCAGGAAATGCACGGGGCTTCAATAGTTTCAGTTGAATTGCTTTGATAAAGAAACTTCGCGATTGGAAATGCAGGGAATCTTCCAACGACAAGCGGTTGCAAAACGTACTGACCTTGCATGCGGTCATCCTTTTTGAAATTTGCTCTAAGCCGCTAATGCATGAACGATCCGCCGTCTACTACCAGCGTTTGGCCGGTAATGAAGTCACTGTCCGGTGAAGCAAAGAAGGCGACTGCGCCCACTAGGTCAGCTGGCCTTTCCGTTCTCTTGAGCGCTCGGTCGTTCGCGCCCGCGTTCCGAAATGATAGCGTGGTGGAATCCGGGTTGATTTCGCTGAGAGTGTTGCCGGGCGCGACGCAGTTGACATTTATACCGAATGGCCCAAGTTCTCTCGCTAGGGTCCGGGTAAATCCTAGAATGGCAGCTTTGCTCGTTACGTAGTGGATCCGACTTGCCGATCCTTTAAGCGCTGTTCCGGAACTGATGTTTATTATCTTGCCACTCATTTGGATCTTCATGGCTGGCGCAACTGAGCGGCTTGCGAGCCACGCCCCTTTAACATTGACTGCCATCATCGCATCCCACTCTTCGATCTCAATTTCATCAAATGGCGAGCGAGACATGGGAATAGTGGAAAAGATGGCCGCATTGTTGACCAGGATGTCAATACGTCCAAATGTTTCAAGCGTTCTTTGAGCCATATTTTCGAGGCTCTTGGTGTCTGTCACGTTCGTCGCAACCGCCAGCGAGGAGCGACCAATTGCCGCCAGCTCCGCAGCGGCGTCATTGCCCGATTGCTCATCAAGTTCGGCAATCACAACATCCGCGCCTTCGGCTGCCAGCCGGGCTGCGTATGCTTTGCCAATTCCGTGACCCGCTCCAGTGATTATGGCAACTTTACCCTTGAGCCTGGTGCTGATTATTTCATTTTCGTCCTGGCTGTTTTGGGCTGGATCTGCTCCAGTTTGGCTCACGATAGGTCCTTTCGAGGGTCCCCGACTGATGCATGAGGTAGTCAGAACGGGAATGTGGTGTGACAATTATAACAACCGGCATATCTAATGGCTATGTATCAGAAAGCTAAAAGTCTCTGTGTTCGAAGCTCGGCACGGATGGTTGCTCCGTCAGGAAATCCGAGCGCATAAAGTTGGAGCTGCCTATCCCCGGCCCTGGTTCGACATTTCTGGCGGCGCACCCTGATATCCCCGTGGACTCACTCTGACATCGATTAGCGCGGGGTTGCCTGCGTCGACGTCAGAGATGGCATCTGCGAGCGCTTTCTCCAGTTCATCCGTGCTGCGAATTGGACCGTACCCCTTGAGACCATGACCGGCAGCTATAGTCGCCAGGTCGGGATCAGGATCCCTGAGGTGTTGTCCAACCCACCGGTTTTCAACCGGCCTCCCTCTCGTTATGGCCATGCGCTGTTGGTGAACTTCATCGTTGTAATAGGACCTATTATTTGCAACTATCACCAGCAGCGGGAGTTTGTGATGTGCGGCGGTCCACAAGGCTGATGAACTCATGAGGTAGTCCCCATCGCCAATGACTGCCACTGGTATGCGGTCGGTCCCGGCAAGCGCTAAGGCTGCACCTACCGCGATTCCAGGCCCGGCGCCAACACCCGCGCCCCCGTCTCTTCCCAAATAGTCCAAGGGGTCGTCGAAATCAAGATCTCCGCGCGACCAGCCCAGTGGAAGTCCTGTCCAGGTAATCTTTCGGCCCGATAGCGCATTTTGCAAAATTGCTGCCAACTCGGACATGAGAAGCTCGTCGCTCACTTTTCCACCCGGCTCGTCTTCGGATGATACGAATTTGGGAGGCCATTCGTTTCGCAGGATCGCTGGTTCACCTTCGGATTTGGCAAGCAGCGAAGTGACCAGAGTGTTTGGATCTGCGCAAATCGAAAGGTCTGCTTTTGGAAGCGCGTAATGATCTTTGCTCCAGCCGTTGTGCAGTGCTTGGTCGTTTGTGCACGAGATGACCTTTTGAGTGATACCCGAATCGGCCGTTTGCAACGTGCCGCCGAGGTCGACCCAGTCCAAGCTCAGAATGACGTCTGACTGTCGGATTAGCTCCCTTCCCGCCGGGGTGATGCGTGATCCCGGCCATGCGGGCTGGAGAGGGTGTCTGGTCGGGAACACCGCTCCGACCTTGAGATCGGTCAGAACGCAGGCACCTAAGGTCTCTGCCAGCTTGATTCTCTCGTCCCAGGCTTTCCTGTCCCGTGCGACGCGCCCAACCAGGATGAGCGGTCTGCGGGCCTCCTTTAATAATCTCCAAACTTGATCAGTAGTCTGGGGTGACACAGCAGGTGGCGAAGGAGGTTGGTGCCTGGAGAGATTCGGAGTTGGGATGGGGGCTGGCAGCTTTTCTTCCTGAATCCCGGCGTCCAGACAGATATAAGTCGGCGCCGAAGGGTATGAGCGCGTTATCATGTTGGCTCTTACCAATGACTCTAGAGCTGCCGAAACCGAACCTGGCTGGTCATCCCATTTGCAGTAATTGCGTATGAGGGCTGCCTGATCGATTGCGGTGTGGATCCAGTCGATCCAAGGCCGTCTTTCGCTGGCATCAATTGGTCCCGTAGCTCCGAGAATCAGCATTGGCATGCGATCGCAGAATGCATTGAAGATCGCCATAGTGGCATGCATGAGCCCGACATTGCTGTGAAGAGCCACAGCCATTGGCTTGCCGGTCACCTTTGCGTAACCGTGGGCCACGGCAACCGCATGCTCTTCGTGAAGACAAAGGATCATTTTCGGGTTGGTGTTTCCCAAATAGTTGACGAGACTGTCATGTACTCCGCGATAGCTTGCTCCGGGGGTAAAGCTTATAAATGGCAGATCCAGCTGACTGATTACCTCTGCGATGGCGTCGCTGCCCCATTCCATTCGTGGGCGCTGCTCTACCGGAATAGTCAGATTTTCAATCTTCATCAAAGCTCTCCTTTTCGAAACCGCACAACAAATTGGACCCGCCTGTCTTGCCGTAAGCCTCAAGCATCAAATTTGGCCACGTCAAGTTAGTTCCTCGCTCGTTCTGATTCGCCGTTTTTGAGCCATACCGGAGAAGTCCGATTCAACTATGCGTGCCCTCATCAAAAGCAAGATCATTTCATTGCATTAGCGCGGATGTTGACTCAGTCGTAACTAAATGAATCAGCAAGCCCTACGAATCTATTTACCGTGACCCAGCCGCTGCCATGCCAAAACCCTATTTTGGCAGAAGGTTACGATCCCCATACCGATCAAGACCATGGCGACCATGATGATGATTCCGGAAAACAGCCCGGCGGAATCAAACTGCTGGGTGGCCTGCAACACGAAGTAGCCGATCCCTTTATCCGCGGCAATGAATTCACCAACTATGACTCCGATCATTGCGAATGGCACACAGGCCTTGAGGCCTGCAAAGATCGGAATTGACAGGGAGGGAAGTACTACTTTTCTCGCGACGTAGCCGCGTTTTGCACCCATAACCTGGAACAGCTTTACCAGCATCGGCGAAATTCCCAGCATTCCCATGTAAACGTTGTAATACATGACAAAAAAGACGATCATGCTTGCCTGGGCAACTTTGGACCAAATTCCGAGCCCGAACCATAGAAGGAACAGCGGGGCCAATGCAATCTTGGGTATGCCGTTTATGCCGGCGATAATTGGTTCAAACACGCTAGAGACATATTTGAGCGACCCCATCAATACGCCAACCAAAATTCCAAAGACTACGCCGATCGCATAGCCAAGTACCAGCTCCTGGGTGGTGGTGAGGATGTCGTTCCACATGGTCTTGGTTTGGATTAGGTTGATCGTATCGCTGGCCACGCCGGTGGGGGAGCTGATCAAATAATCAGGAATCACGTTTCCGCTGATCGCCTGCCAGACGCCTAGCATGAGCAGTATTGCCACTACCTGGCCAATCGATACCTTCAGTCTCCACTTCCGGTCTCGACTTGATTTGCTGACAGTCTTAGGAGCTACTATTTCTCCGTCGAGTGCGACTGCAGCCGACCTGACCTGCGTTCGAGTGCTCATTTCTTTGTTCCCCCCGGGACGTGTGCTGTATTGCCAATCGGCTAACTGACTGTCGCAACAAAGGACTCTTAATTGAGATGCTATCCCTTAATAGAGTTCAAATGCCACGCAGGCCAAAATTTCCCCTCCAACGTGTGACGCTGGTTCCACCAGATCTGGTGTTTGATACTAGGCTCCTTGGATTCTCGAGATCTCAGACCAACTCTCCAAGATTGTTATCGACTCCGGGTTCAAGATAAGACCAGATCTTGGTGTGCAACTCTACGAAATCGGTTGAGGCAGCAAGATGTCTGATCTCCCTCGGCCGTGGCAGTGTAATGGGTATTCTGGCCCTGACACCACCAGGTTGACCGTTGATAACCACGACGGTATCGCCAAGTGCAATAGCCTCAACTAAATCGTGCGTGATGAAGAGAATGGTTTTTCGCCTCGTTTGCCAAAGGCCAAGGAGGGTTTCCTGCAGAATCGTTCGAGTAATTGCATCAAGCGGGCCAAACGGCTCGTCCATGTAGATCATTGCAGGATCGTATGCCATGGTTCGTGCTATCGAACACCGCTTTTGCATTCCTCCCGAAAGTTGGCCCGGATAAAAGTCGAGGAATTTGCCGAGCCCTACCGATTCGGCCCACTCTTTGGCCGTAGTACGGCGTTCAGATTTCGGTATGCCGCGGATCTCCAGAGGAGTCATAATGTTTTCGAGGACGGTCGACCATGGAAGAAGGTTGGCGTCCTGCGTTATGTATCCGACATCGCTCGATACTATTCCCTCGATCTTTTTGCCCCCATGGAGGATTTCTCCCCCAGATATTGGTACTAGGCCTAGTGCAAGGTTCAACAGGGTACTTTTCCCACAACCACTCGGTCCCACAACGACACAGAATTCATCGTCTTCAACTGTGAACGACACATCTTGGAGAACGCTAACTTCCTGGCCCCCGGGTGTCTCGAAGCGCTTGGATACGTTTCGAAATTCCAGCAAAGGTATAGCCTCCTATACAGAAATTATCAACAACGGAATTTGCTTCCAGTCACACATTACTACCAACGGATATCTTTAATACTTGGCTCAGTCGATTCGTGTAGAGTTTCTACTTTACGACTGGTAATTCCAAGAGTGGAAGTTATGGTTTAGTCCCTCCTGCCAGCGCTTTTGTCAGGGTACAACCCAATTAACGCATTGATATCACTATGTAATAGCGGCGAAGAATATGTGAGAATTTCGAGGAATTCGCTCGATTGAACACTTTTCCCTAGACAAGTTGTGCTATAAATTCGGCATGCATTTAGATCGGTAAGCGTCTAATTAGCATTTTCCAATCAGGGGGGGAAATATATGTTAGCCAGTAAAAAGGCAGCTCTAGCTTCTTTTTTGCTTATTGGAACGGTGCTTGCAGCATGTGGTTCTAGTTCGCCGAGCGCGTCATCCACAGCGACGACGGCAGCTACGACGACATCGACTGCGGCACCTACGTCAATAACAATTGCTTTGCCAGTAGCTGAGCCAGTTCAGTCGCCGGTTTATCTAGCCCAACAGGCGGGCTACTTCAAGAAGCAGGGACTGGATGTCAAGATTGTCGTACTTTCCGGTGACGTTATTGTCAACTCGGCCCTAGTGTCAAACAGCGTTCAATTCACTTCTGTCAATGCGGTATCGCTGCTTACTGCGGCATCGAAGGGAATCCCGCTGCAGATGGCCTGCATGGAATACGACGGACCCGAATGGGCGTTAGCTGTGACAAACCAGATTGCAACCGCAAATAAGCTCACGTCAAGCAGCACCCCGCTCCAAGTGCTCCAGTCCCTTAAAGGCGACAAGGTTGCCGCTGTAGGTGGAGCTGCGGCTGCTCCAGGTGTCATGCTCTCCGGCCTGCTTTCG